>DASXXX010000275.1:0-8777 GCA_036502765.1 Acidimicrobiia bacterium
CGACCGCATCGTCGTCGGTGAGATCCGTGGCGGCGAGGCCCTCGACATGCTCCAGGCCATGAACACCGGTCACGACGGTTCGATCACCACCGTCCACTCCAACTCACCGCGTGACACGCTCTCCCGCATCGAGACGCTGACACTGATGGCGGGCATGGACCTACCTGTGCGCGTCATCCGGGAGCAGATGGCGTCCGCGCTCGACATGATCGTGCACCTCACCCGACTCCGCGATGGCACCCGTCGTGTCACGCACGTGACCGAGGTGATGGGCATGGAGGGTGACGTCGTCGTCCTCCAGGACATCTACACGTTCGACTTCACCGCCGGCATCGACGAGGAGGGTCGCTTCCGTGGCGGCCTGCGCAGCACGGGCATCCGGCCGTCGTTCTCGGAGAAATTGAACGACTACGGCATCCAACTCGAGCCGTCGTTGTTCTCGAACGCGCAGCCGGCCGGTCAGCCCGGAAGCGGAGCAGCACGCCGGTGAACGCCCTCATCTCCGTCCTCCCTGTCGGCGCGACCACCGCCGACAGTCCGGTGAAGCTCGTGTTCGCGCTGCTCATCGCGGCCGGCGTGCTCGGCCTCGGCCTGGCCATCGTGCTGATGTCGGGTGACAAGCGGGGCCAGATCGAACGCCGCCTCGGTGACCTGCTGCAGGAGCCGCGCGCCGTCACCGACGACGAAGAAGACGACGCGTTCGTCCCCAAGGGCGACCCGGCCCTCGCGGAGACTGCGCTCATGCAGCGCATGGTCGGCATCACCGGTCGCCTCGCCGACCGCGCCGGCCTGCTGACCCGCACCGAGGACGCGCTCGAGCAGGCTGACCTGCCGTTGCGTCCGCCGGAAGCACTGTTCTTCTACTTCGCCGGCCTCTTCGTGGTCGGCATGCTCGGTCTCCTCGTGCTGCCGATCCCGATGGCGTTGGTGCTCGCGCTGCTCGCCGGCATCGGTCCGGTGATCGTGCTGCACCGCCGCCGGAGCAAGCGCCTGCGTGAGTTCCAGATGCAGCTGCCGGGCACGCTCAACCTGCTGTCGGGCTCGATGCGAGCCGGCTTCTCGTTCGCCCAGGGCCTCGAGTCCGTCGCGAACGAGGCGACCCAGCCGACCCGACGCGAGTTGCAGCGGGTGTTCACCGAGTCGCGCCTCGGGCGCCCGATCGAGGACGCGCTCGAGGACTCGGCCCAGCGGATGACCAGCGTCGACCTCATGTGGGCGGTCATGGCCATCCGCATCCAGCGCGAGGTCGGTGGCAACCTGGCCGAGCTGCTCGACACCGTTGCCGACACCATGAGCCAGCGGGAGCGGCTGCACCTCGAGATCAAGGCGCTGACGGCGGAAGGACGCTTCTCCGGGTGGATCCTCGGACTGTTCCCGGTCGTGTTCGCGGGAGTCCTCTACATGATCCAGCCCGACTACATGAGCGTGCTGTTCTCGGAGTCGTTCGGGATCATGGCGATCATCGCTTGCGGCGTGATGACGTTCATCGGGTTCGTCTGGCTGCGCAAGATCCTCCAGATCGAGGTGTGACGTGACGCCGTTGATGATCGCCCTCGTGCTCGCGGCCGCGGTCGGCGCGCTGGTCTACGTGATCGCGTCGAGCTCGATCGAGAAGGCCGACGTGCGCGACTCGCTGCGTCGGCTCGAGGGCTACCAGATCCAGGACGTGCGCGATCAGGAGATGCTGGCGCCGATGAGCGAGCGCGTCGTCGCGCCACTGCTCGACGGCCTCGCCGGCGTCGCCGGCCGCTTCACCCCGAAGGGCTACGGCGAGAAGGTCGCGCAGAAGCTGGTGCACGCCGGCAACCCGCCGAACCTCAACGTCGACAAGATCCTGGTGATGAAGCTGGTCGGCCTGGTGTCGATCGTCGCCTGGATCCCGCTGTTCCTGATGCTCCAGTTCCAGGGGACGATCTACCTCGTCGGTGTGCTGGTCGCGTGGGGCTGCGCGTTCATCTACCCCGACGTGCTCCTCAACCGCAAGGTCGACGACCGCCAGAAGGAGATCTCTCGCAAGCTCCCCGACATCCTCGACCTGCTCGTGATCTCGGTCGAGGCCGGCCTCGGGTTCGAGCAGGCGCTCGACCGCACGTGCACCGCGGTGCCCGGCGCGCTGTCTGACGAGTTCCGGCGCATGCTGCACGAGATCCGCATCGGTTCCACCCGCGCCGACGCGCTGCGCGCGATGGCGGACCGCAGCGACGTGCCCGAGCTGCGCGGCTTCATCCTCGCCATGCTGCAGGCGGACACCTTCGGTGTGTCGATCTCGCGTCTCCTCCGGTCGCAGGCCGACGAGATGCGCATCAAGCGCCGGTTGGCCGCGCAGGAGAAGGCGCAGAAGGCGCCGGTCAAGATGCTCTTCCCGCTCGTGTTCTGCATCTTCCCGTCGATCTTCGTGGTCATCCTCGGACCCGCGATGATCAACATCTCCAGAGCGCTCTGACGTGACGGTCACGCCGACGCTCGAGCGGGCTTCTCCGATCGCGCCTCCGTCGGCGCCTGAAGCCGCATCGACTCACGTCCGCGGATCGGGCCTGGGGTGGATCTTCACCGCGTTCTTCGGGGTGTTCGGCTGGGCGATCGGCCTGGCCAAGCTCACCGACAACTCCTTCTTCTGGCACCTGAAGACCGGGGAGTACATCCTCGACCACGGCATCCCACACCACGACGTGTTCTCGTACACCGCGCCGGGCGCCAAGTGGGTCGCGCAGTCGTGGCTCGCCGAGGTCACCTACGCGGTGCTGTTCCGCAGCATGGGCGGCTTCGGCATCCGCCTCTTGGTCGGCCTCGTCGGTGCGGGCATCGGGATGCTGACGTACCGGCTCGCCCTGCGCCTCGTGCGCGACCGCCTCGTCGCGTGCGGCCTCACCGCCGCGGCGCTGGCGGGGATCTACACGGTCTGGTCGGAGCGGCCGTTGCTGCTCGGCGTGCTGTTCCTGCTGGTGCTGCTCTGGACGGTCGAGGTGCACGACTGCTTCGTCGGTCGTCACCCCATGGTCGTCGTCCCGGTGCTCATGTGGCTGTGGGCCAATTCGCACGGCACCTACCAACTCGGCTTCGCGTACCTCGGCCTCCACCTGCTCGGTCGCTGGATCGACGGCAACCCGCCGTGGGTCGGCCGCGAACGACGGCTGCTGTTCGGCGCGCTGATCGCGTTCGCGGTGGTGTTCGTGAACCCCTACGGGGTCGGGCTCGTCACCTTCCCGATCGAGCTGCTCTCGCGCGGCGAGATCCTGTCGCACATCGTCGAGTGGAAGTCGCCCGACTTCCGCCAGGCGTGGGGCGTCGCCCTCGGCATCTGGATCGTCGTGTACGTGGTCGCGCTCTCGCGTGGTCGGCACAAGGTGACGCGACGCGACCTGATCGTCACGATCCCGATGTTGTTGCTCGCGCTGTGGGCCGTCCGCAACGTTGCGATCGCCCCACTCATCTGCCTGCCGGTCGTCGCCCGAGCGTTCGCGCGCGACGAGGAGAAGCCCTCGGAGCTGCGGGGCACGATGGTGGCGGCCGCGATCACGGTGCTCGTGTTCGCCGCGCTAGTGATGGGCTACCAGGCGAGCACCGAGACGAACTTCGACTTCTCCACCTACCCGGTCGCGTCGATGCGGTATCTGGAGCGCCACGACCTGATGGGCAAGCACCTCCTCACCACCGATGCCGCCGCCGGCTACGTGATCCTCGAAGACTGGCCGAAGCAGAAGGTGTTCATCGACGACCGCTACGACATGTACCCGACGTCGGTGATCTACGACTACTTCGATCTCACCGGCGCCAAGCCCGGGTCGTCGAAGGTGCTCGACAAGTACGACGTCGACGTCATCATCTGGGGCAAGGACACGTCGCTCGCGTCGCTCCTGAACCAGTCGGACGGCTGGAAGCGCGTCCACACCGACGCCACCGACGCGGTCTGGGTGCGCAACTAGCCGCTCGCCCAGTTGCTCGAGGTCGTCGGCTTCGACGTCGAGTGAGGTGATCACGATCGGATTCCTCCTGCCGTCGCGCAACCCGCGCACGAACACGACTCCGAGCATCCAAAGTCCGCCCTGCCGTCGGCGGTTCCTCCGTAGCATTGCCGAATGGGCAAGGTGTACGACGGCATCAGCGTCGAGCTCCAGGCGTTCCTCGAGCGCCAGCCGATGTTCTTCGTGGCCACGGCGCCCCTCGCCGCCGACGGCCACGTCAACGTGTCCCCCAAGGGCCTCGACGGCACGTTCGCAGTGCTGGGCGCGCACCGAGTGGCGTACCTCGACCTCACCGGCAGCGGGATCGAGACCGTGGCCCACGTGCGTGAGAACGAGCGCATCACGCTGATGTTCTGCGCGTTCGACGGCCCGGCACGCATCGTCCGGCTGAGCGGTCGGGGCACGGTGGTCACCTGCGACGAACCTGCGTACGTGGAGCTGGCGACGCGCTTCGCCACGCTCCCCGGAGCGCGCGCCGTGATCACGGTCGACGTCGATCGGGTCGCCGACTCCTGCGGCTACGGCGTACCGCGCATGACCCTGGTCGAGCAGCGCGAGCGGCTGCTCACGTCGCTGGCGGGGAAGGGCAACGACGGGCTCGTCGCGTACCGTGCGGAGCGCAACGCCACCAGCATCGACGGACTGCCCGGCCTCTGAGTCGGGTCGCGAGCCCGACGGAGGACACACGATGGACCTCGACTACCACCTCTGGCGCTTCGACTGGACCGAGGGGCCGGACGACATCGCGCGCGGCGTCGCGGACGTCGCCCAGCGCGCCGAAGCCCTCGGTGTGCGCACGCTCTCGGTGATGGACCACTTCTTCCAGATGGAAGCAGCGGCGCCGCCGACTGATCCGATGCTCGAGTGCTACACCGCGCTCGGGTACATCGCCGGCGTCACGAGCACGTTGCGCCTGCGCACGCTCGTCACCGGCGTCACGTACCGCCATCCGGGACTCCTCGCCAAGACGATGACGACTCTCGACGTGCTCTCCCGCGGGCGCGCCGAGCTCGGGATCGGCGCGGCGTGGTACGAGCGCGAACATCTCGGCCTGGGCGTGCCCTTCCCGCCACTCGCGCAGCGCTTCGAGATGCTCGAAGAGGCGATCCGGGTGTGCCTCCAGATGTGGAGCGACGACGACGGCCCCTTCGAGGGGCGCCACTACCAGCTCGCCGAGACGCTGTGCCGGCCGGCGCCGGTGAGCTCGCCACGGCCACGGATCATGATCGGCGGGGGAGGTGAACGGAAGACGCTCCGCCTCGTTGCGCAGTACGCCGACGCGTGCAACTTCTTCGGTGGCGCAGAAGAGGTTGCACACAAGCTCACCGTCCTGCGCCGACACTGCGACGACGTCGGACGTGACCCGGCCGAGATCGAGGTCACCGCGTCGTACCGCGACATCCCGACGGACTGGACCGCCGACGATGTCGTGCGCGGTGCCGAAGCCCTGGCGGCGGTGGGGGTCGACACGCTGGTCACCGGTGCGGTCGGACCCGACCCCGCCGGGTGGCTGGAGTCGACGTTCGCACCGGTGGTCGAGCGCCTGCGCGAGATCGAACCGGCTCGCTGGTGAAGGCACCCTGGTGAAGGCACCCTGGTGATGGCCGAGGATTCCGAGCCCCGGGCGCGACGGAGGGGCCGCACCGCCCCGTGCGACCCCTCCGACGACGCCCCGTGAGGACGTTCGATGACTATCCGCCAGCGCTGCTGATCTGGCTGCCCTCGGTGTTGAACTTGTCTGTCATCCCCTTACCGAGGAAGGAGACGGCTGCGATGACGGCCAGGGCGATGAGGGCCACGAGGAGGATGTACTCCACCATGCTGGCACCACGCTCCGTGGCCGTGAACCTGGCCTGAAGCCACGTTCGCACGACGAACAGGTTCATGGTTCTTGCCCCTTCCAGTGAACGCCCCAAGCACACAATGGAATCGGCGGGACCACTCCGGGACACTGGATCCCGAAGCGGCCCCGCCGACAGTGTCTTCTCCGAGGAGAGGAAGATCAGCTGCCGGAGCTGCTGAGCTTGCTACCCGCGTCGTTGAACTTGCTGTTGACCTGGTTCTTGAGGAACACGACGGCTGCGATGACGGCCAGCGCGATCAGGGCCACGAGGAGGATGTACTCCACCATCGAGGCGCCCTTCTCGTCCTTGGCGAACTTCGCCTCGAGCCAGGTTCGGGTGACGAACAGGTTCATGTGATCTTGCCCCTTCTGAGATCACCGAGCCGCACGCCCGGTGGGTGGTGAGCCTGTACCGTTATCGATACAGCTGTACGCATCGGCCCCACTTCGTGCTGACTTGAGCAGTCAGGGCGGAACGCGGCCGACAATTCCGGTGAACGGGATCAGCTGCCCGAGCTCGACAGCTTGCTGCCGGCGTCGTTGAACTTGCCGTTCACCTGGTCCTTGAGGAACACGACCGCTGCGATCACCGCGAGGGCGATGAGAGCGACGAGGAGGATGTACTCCACCATCGACGCGCCCCGCTCGTCCTTCGCGAACTTCGCCTCGAGCCACGTTCGCAGTACGAAGAGGTTCATGGAGGTGCTTCCTTCGGTCATCGGCCCCCGAGTGGGGGTCATACGGTCTGCCCGTGGCAACACCTTCGGCACTCTCTGTGAGGGGCTTGAGCACGGAGAGTGTGTTTTTGCCTTGTAGCATCCGTCACGATGCGGCGTCTGGTGGGGCTCACGGGCGGGATCGGATCCGGCAAGTCGACGGTGGCCGGCCTGTTGCGGAACAAGGGCGCAACGGTGGTCGACGCCGACGAAGTGGCACGCTCGGTGGTCGAACCGGGCGAGCCAGCGCTGGCGAAGCTGGTCGGGCGCTTCGGGGCCGGCATCCTCGGCGACGACGGACGCCTCGACCGTCCGGCGCTGGCGGCCGTCGCCTTCGCCGACGACGACGGGCGCAAGGCCCTGGGTGAGATCACCTGGCCCGCCATCGGCGAGGAGTTCGAACGCCAGATCGGTGAGGCCCCCGCCGACGCGATCGTGATCTGCGACGTCCCGCTGCTCGTCGAGAGCAAAGCGGCGGCGGCGCGCCCCTATATGGCGGTGCTCGTGGTGGAGGCGCCGCTCGACCTGCGCCTCGAGCGGCTCGAGGTCCGGGGCGTGCCCCGCGACGACGCCGAGCGGCGCATGGCCGCGCAGGCGACCGACGACGAGCGGCGTGAAGTCGCCACCCACCTGATCGACAACGGCGGCGACCTCGAGTCGCTCTCCCGTCAGGTCGACGACGTGTGGGCCGACCTGCTCACCCGCCAACCGCCCTCCGAGGTACGTGAAGCACCTCCGACGCAGGAGGAATAACCGTCACACCCCGCCGTTAGCATCAACCTGATGCCGGCGCTGGAACTCGTCACCGATCTCGCCCCCGCAGGCGACCAGCCCGCCGCCATCGCCGCGCTCGCGGCGGGGGTCGAGCGGGGCGATCGGTTCCAGACGCTCCTGGGCATCACCGGTTCCGGCAAGAGCTTCACGATCGCCTCGGTCATCGAGAAGGTGCAACGGCCGACGATCGTGCTGGCCCCCAACAAGACGCTCGCGGCCCAGCTGGCCAGCGAGTTCCGTGAGCTCTTCCCCAAGAACCGGGTGGAGTACTTCGTCTCCTATTACGACTACTACCAGCCCGAGGCGTACATGCCGACGACTGACACCTACATCGAGAAGGACTCGTCGATCAACGACGAGATCGACCGACTCCGCCATTCCGCCACGAGCGCGCTCATGTCGCGACGCGACGTCATCATCGTGGCGTCGGTGTCGGCGATCTACGGCCTCGGTGGGCCCGAGGAGTACGCCCGGCAGTGCCTCATCCTCGACGTGGGAGAGGAGCGCGAGCAGCGTTCGATCCTGTCCCGCCTGGTCGAGCTCCAGTACGAGCGCAACGACTACGACTTCGCCCGCAACAAGTTCCGGGTGCGCGGCGACACCATCGAGGTCTTCCCGGCCTACGAGGAGCGCGGGGTGCGCATCTCGCTCTTCGGCGACGAGGTGGAGCGCATTGCGTCGGTCGATCCGCTCACCGGCGAGATCGTCGAGGAGCTCGACAAGCTGGTGTTGTTCCCGGCGTCGCACTACGTCACCTCCGACGAGTCCATGAAGCGCGCCATCGAGGGCATCGAGGCCGAGCTCGTCGAGCGGCTGGCGTGGTTCGAGCAGCACGACAAGCTGCTCGAGGCCCAGCGTCTGCGGATGCGTACGAGCTACGACCTCGAGATGCTGCGCGAGATCGGGGTGTGCTCCGGGATCGAGAACTACTCCCGCCACCTCGACGGGCGCGCGCCCGGGCAGATGCCCTACACGCTGCTCGACTACTTCCCCGACGACTACCTCGTCGTGCTCGACGAATCGCACCAGACGGTGCCGCAGATACACGGGCAGTACGAGGGCGACAAGTCGCGCAAGGACAACCTCGTCGACCACGGGTTCCGGCTGCCCTCGGCCATGGACAACCGCCCGTTGCGCTTCCACGAGTTCGTCGACAAGGTCAACCAGGTGGTCTTCCTCTCCGCCACGCCCGGCGCCTGGGAGGTCGAGCAGTCCACGCAGGTCGTCGAGCAGATCGTGCGCCCGACCGGGCTGATCGACCCCGAGATCCACGTGAAGCCCACCAAGGGCCAGATCGACGACCTGGTGCACGAGATCCGGATCCGCGCCGACGCCGATCAACGCGTGCTCGTCACCACCCTCACCAAGAAGATGGCGGAAGACCTCACCGAGTACCTCCTCGAGCTGGGCATGCGCGTGCGCTACCTGCACAGCGAGGTCGACACGTTGGAACGGGTCGAGATCCTGCGCGGTCTGCGCCTC
>DASXXX010000276.1:0-19130 GCA_036502765.1 Acidimicrobiia bacterium
GTGCGTCGGCATCACGGTGTCGGTCTTCGTCGACGGCATCCACAGCTTCCGGTTCGGGTGGCGCCAACCCGCCGCGATCATCGGCGCGCTCGCGATCGTGCTCCCCGCGTTGGCGTTCACCGCCGACGTGTTCGACGGTCGTTGGGACGCGCCGGCCACCGGTTGGGCGAACGACCTCGCCTTCACCCAGTCATCGGTCGCCAAGGGCGAGTTCCGCATGCTCTGGGCGGGCGACCCCGCCGAACTGCCCCTCGATCCGGTGGTGCTGCGCGACGGCACCGGGTACGTGCTGACCCGGAACGGCCCCGGTGACGTCACCGAGCAGTGGCGCGCGCCGGAGCACGACGCCGACCAGGTGATCGACCGCGCCCTCGTGCTCGCGGCGGCGGGACGCACCAACCGGCTCGGTCGGATGCTCGCGCCGATGGGCGTGCGCTACGTCGTCGTGCCCAGCACGCAGGGGCGAGACGGTGGTGCTGCGGGCGACGCCCCGGTGGCGCTGCGGCGGGCGATGGCCCAGCAGCTCGACCTCGCGCGCCTGCGCTCGAGCCGCGGCCTCGTGCTCTACGAGAACGTCGCGTACGCGCCGATCCGCGCCGCGGTGTCGCCGCCGGCGCTGCCCGTCGACTCCCGTCGGCCGAACCGCGCCGCGCTCGCGACCGACCTCACGCGTGCAGTGCCGCTGCCGTCGAGCGCCACGGCCGCGGGGACCGCGTTCTGGGGCGAGGCCCACGACTCGGAGTGGAAGGCCACTGGCAACGGCGACCCGTTGCGGCACCAAGCGTCGTTCGGGTGGGCCAACGGGTTCGTCGTCGACCGGCGCGCGACCGTCTCGATCGCCTACGAGGCGCAATGGGTGCGCTGGGCGATGCTCGGCGGCGCGTTGGTCATCTGGCTGCTGGTGATCTGGCGGTGGCGCCGCACCCGGGTGCGGCGCGATCCGTCGGCCCGATCGGTCGCGGCGCGCCAGCGGCGGGAGCGGGACGCGAAGCCCGACCCTCTGGCCGAGTTCGACGACGAGGCGTTCTGGTGGGAGCGGGTGTGAGCACCGACGAGCCCACTCCAGACTCGCCGGCTCTCGAATCGCCGGCTCTCGAATCGCCGGCTCCCACAGCCGCGGAGCCCACGCGCCGGCGCGCGCGGCGGGTGCGGCGCGGCCCGATCCTCTTCGTGGTGGTGGTCGCGTTGGTGGTCGCGGTCGTGGCGCAGCAGCGCGAGTCGTCGGACGCGAGCTCGTCGGCATCCGCAACCCGGGCGAGCGCGACCGTCGGTGTGCCTCCGGCCGACGTGGTCTCGAGCGCGTGGTACTGCGCGGCGGGGACATCGACGTCCGACGGCGACGCCACCGAGACCGTGGTCGTGGCCAGCCTGGCGCACACCGACATCCAGGCGACCGTCACCGTGATGCCCGGCGGCGACGCCGCACCCGCCCACGACACCCTGCGGCTCGCGCCGGGGGAGGAGGTGAGCGTGCCGGTGGCCGACGTGCTCGCCACCGCCGAACCGGGTGTGGTGGTGGAGACGGTCGGCGGAGCGGCCGCGGTGTCGCACGTGCTCGAACACGGTGACGACGTCGCGGTGGAGTCGTGCACCCGCACCGCCGCCCCCGACTGGTACTTCGCCTCGGGCACGACGGTCGAGGGGAGCCAGCACGACCTCTTGCTGTTCAACCCGTTCGGCGACGACGCCATCGTCGACGTCTCGTTCGTCACCGACGCGGGCATGCAGGAGCCGGCCGGCCTGCAGGCGCTCGTCGTGCCCCGACGGTCGCGGGTGACCATCCCGGTGCAGGACTCCGTGCTGCGCCAGGCGCGGGTCGCGGCGCACGTGCACGCGCGCACGGGCCGCGTGGTCGCCGAGCAGACGCAGGTCTTCGACGACGTCGACGTCAACGGCACGACCCGCAACGGCATCGCGCTCTCAGCCGGAGCGACCGCACCGGCGACGGAGTGGCGGATCCCGGCCGGGACCACGCGCAACGGTGGCCGGCTGCAACTCGCACTGGCGAACTTCTCACGCGACGACGCCAACGTCGCGGTGCAGGCGATCGTCGTCGGTGGCGTGGACGCGCCGGCGCAGAACGTCCGGGTCCCGGCGCAGGGCGT
Organism: Acidimicrobiia bacterium; assembly: GCA_036502765.1. Taxonomy (GTDB): domain Bacteria; phylum Actinomycetota; class Acidimicrobiia; order IMCC26256; family DASPTH01; genus DASUAS01. Next base: position 2,106 of record DASXXX010000276.1, read on the forward strand.
CGAACTGGTCGACGTCACCACACGGGTGCCACTCGACTCCGACGTCGCCGTCATCGCGACCGCCCGCGCCGTCGACGGCCGCCGCGTCCCGGTCGTCGCCGAGCTCCTGGCGACCTGGGCGCCCGCGTCGTCGAGCACCGGCCTCGCGGGCACGCTCGGGTCCACCGTGACCGCCACCCGGTGGGTGGTGCCCGTCCCCGACGTCGACGGCCAGATGACGCTCACGGTCTTCAACCCCGGGCCCGATCCGGTGACCGCGGAGGTGCTCGCCGCCGGCGACGTCGACCGCAAGGTCGGGCCCACGAGCGAGCCCGAGTTGGCGATCGCGCCGGGGAAGGCGAAGACGGTCCGCGTGGTGCGACTCGGCAGCCGTCCGATCGCGACCGTCGTCAGCGCGAACCATCGTGTCGTCGTGGGCCTCACCGTGCTCGGCAACGCCGGTGCGGCGATGAGCACCGCACTGCCTGATCTCACGCGGGCGGATCTCACGCACACCACAACAGGACAGGGAGGCTGACGACGTGGTCGTGCGCATCGTGATCGCGCTGCTGATCCTCGCGACCGTGGGCGGGGTCGCACTGGTGATGCGACGCCGCCCGCCGGAGCCCCCACCGCGTGACGTCTACCCCGTGCCCAAGCAGCTCGACCGCGCCGACTTCCCTCGGCCCGAGGCCGCGTGGCTGGTCGCGCTGTTCTCGTCGGCGGTGTGCGACTCGTGTCAGGGACTCGGCGACAAGCTCACGCCGCTCGAGACGAGCGAAGTCGCGGTGTGCGAGGTCGACGCGGAGCACTACGGCGCGCTGCACCGTCGCTACGAGCTCGCCGCCATCCCCACCACCGTCGTCGCCGACCACGAGGGCATCGTGCGACGGGCGTTCGTCGGCGCGTTCACCGCCACCGACCTCTGGGCCGCGGTCGCCGAGCTGCGCAGCCCCGGCAGCACCCCCGAACCCGACCTCGGCGCGACCTAGGAGACGGAGCGGAGCCTGCGGGCCGCCTGTCCAACTCGCTGCGGGTCGGCGCAGCGGAGTCGACCATCCAAGGCGGCTACTCGACGAAGTCGGAGAGGGAGTCGCCGTCGCCGGCGGTCTCGATGATCTCCTCGGTCCCGTCGGCACGCAGCACCCGACGGGGACCACCGCTCTTGTGGCCCATGGCCACGTCGACGAGCGACGCGACCTCGGCGCCGTCGACGGTCTCGTGGGAGAGGAGCGCCTCGGCGACCGCCACCAGACCGGGCCGGTGCTCGGTGAGCGTGGCGCGGGTGCGGTTCTCTTCGTCGCGCAGGATGCGCTCGACCTCTTCGTCAATCACGCGGGCGGTCTCGTCGGAGTAGTCGCGCGTGTGCACCAGGTCTTCGCCCAGGAACACCGCGCCCTCGGAACCCCACGCCATCGGACCGATGCGGTCGCTCATGCCCCACTCGCGCACCATGCGGCGCGCGATCTCGGTGGCGCGCACGAGGTCGTTCTGCGCCCCGGTGGACTTGGTGCCGAACATGATCTCCTCGGCGACGCGGCCGCCCATGAAGACGCCGAGCGAGTCGCGCAGGTAGTCCTTGTCGTGCGAGTACCGCTCCTCGACCGGCATCTGCTGGGTCATGCCCAGCGCCATGCCGGTGGGGAGGATCGTGACCTTGTGCACCGGGTCGGCGTGCTCGAACACGTACGCGGCAACCGCGTGTCCCGCCTCGTGGTAGGCGGTGTGCTCCTTCTCGAGGTCGTTCATGACGATCGACGGGCGGCGCAGACCCATGAGCACGCGGTCGCGTGCGTCGTCGAAGTCGTTGGCGTGGATCTCGAAGTCGCCGCGGCGCACCGCGAACAGCGCGGCCTCGTTCACGAGGTTGGCGAGGTCGGCACCGGCCATGCCCGGCGTGCCGCGCGCCACGATGTCGACGTCGACGTCGTTCGACATCTTCTTGTCCTTGAAGTGGACCTTGAGGATGTCGCGTCGCTCTTCCTGTGTGGGCAGCGGCACCATGATCTGGCGGTCGAAGCGGCCCGGCCGCAGCAGCGCGGCGTCGAGGACATCGGGCCGGTTGGTGGCGGCCATCATCACGATGCCCTCGGTGGCCTCGAAGCCGTCCATCTCCGCCAGCATCTGGTTGAGCGTCTGCTCGCGCTCGTCGTGCCCACCGCCGAGCCCGGCGCCGCGCTTGCGGCCGATGGAGTCGATCTCGTCGACGAAGATGATCGCGGGCGCCTGCTTCTTCGCGGTCTGGAAGAGGTCGCGCACGCGAGCGGCGCCGACGCCGACGAACATCTCCATGAAGTCGGAGCCGGTGACCGACACGAACGGCACGCCTGCCTCACCGGCGACCGCACGCGCGATGAGCGTCTTGCCGGTGCCGGGAGGACCGACGAGGAGCACGCCCTTCGGGATGCGCGCGCCGATCTCCTTGAATTTGCCCGGGTTCTTGAGGAAGTCGACGACCTCCGAGATCTCCTGCTTCACCGGGCCGTACCCGGCGACGTCGTCGAACGTCGTCTTCGGCTTCTCGGTGTTGTAGACCTTCGCCCGGCTCTTGCCGATGTTCATGACCGCGCCCATCTGTCCCTGGGCGCGGCGGCTCATCCACACGAAGAGACCGATGATGAGCACGAGGGGCAGGACCCACAACAAGATGTCGCCGAGGATGTTGCTGCCGTCGTCGACGTAGTTGAAGTCGATGTTCTTCTTCTTGATCTGGGCGAGCATCGTGTCCGGGAGGTTGTCCTTCGGCCCCGAGCTCGAGAACTCCGACTTGCCGCCGACCGGCTGGACGAACTTGCCGCTGATCGAACCGCTCGACTTGTTGAAGTCGATGCTCTTCACGTTGCCGTTGTCGACCGCGGTCGTGAACTCCGAGTACGTGAGGTCGGCCTTCGACGAGCTGCTGCCGGCGAGGCTGCTCACGATGAACGCAGCCGCGATCAGCGCGAGGACGATCCAGGGCACCCATCGCAACGACGGCGAACTGCCACCACCGGACGGCGGCGTGGGACGGCGCTCGGGCGGCTCACGGTCGGGCGGCGGGCCGTCGGTCGGCGGGCCGGGCGGGCGCGCGTCGGGACGCCACGACGGCGGGGGAGTGGGCGGGTGCCCATTGGGTCCGTTCGGCGCGCGGTAGGGCTGCGTCTCGCCGGAATCGGGTTCGACCCCGGGTTCGAGATCGGTCTGGCGGCGGCTCATCCTCGGGCCGGCTCCTCGTCGTCGATCGCCCCATGCTACGGCCCGACGGTGAGTCCCACGGAGCGGGAGTCGGGACCGCAGTCCTGAGTGCGAGTTCCCCCGTGTCAACCCACGCGGGCGGTCACGGATTCCTTGTGCACACCGGTAGCGTGCCCGGGAGTGAGCAGCGCCCTCCCTCCGCCGCCTCCCCCCGGCTCGCCACCCCCGCCCCCTCCGCCTCCTCCTCCGTCGGGCTCGTCGGGGCCGTCGGCGGTTCCCGGGGCGCGCCGGCGCGTCCGGTGGGGCATCGGCGACGTCATCGCCGCGTTCGCGGTGGGGATCGCGGTGTCGGTGGTCGCCGGCGTGTTCGTGCTCGATCCCGACCACCCGAACAAACCGGTCACCCTCATCGTCCTCATCTGCGCCCAGAACTTCGCGATCATCGCCTGGCTGGCGATGGTGGCCCGGCGCAAGGGCACCGGCTCGCTCCGGAGCGACTTCGGGCTGCAGGTGCTGCGACCGGCGGCGGCCTGGTTCTCCGACCTCCCGTGGTTCTTCGCCGGGATCGGTCTGCAGCTCGTCGCGTTGATCCCGATCGGGATCCTCGAGTCGATCTACGGCCACACCGCCAAGCAGGACGTCGTGAAGACGGCCGACCACGCCATGGGGTGGCAGATCCCGGTGCTCGCGCTCGCCATCGTGCTGCTCGCACCGGTCACCGAGGAGCTGCTCTTCCGCGGCGCGTTGTTGCGCTCGTTGCTCCGCAGGGTGGCGCCGGCGAGTGCAGTGCTGATCAGCGCGGTCGTGTTCGGCCTCGTCCACGCGCTCGGCGACCCGTCGGTGGGGACGGTGATCGCGATGCCCGCGATCATCCTGCTCGGCGTCGTCTCGGGCTGGCAGGCCGCCAAGACCGGCAACCTCTCCCGGTCGATCCTCCTCCACGTGGGCTTCAACGCGCTCAGCGTGGTGTTCCTCTTCACCAACTGATTCGCTGTCGATTGCCCTGACCGTTTGGTCCCGTTTTCGCAGCGTTTCCGAGCCGCCGCGCTCAAGGTTCCGGTCCGACCTGCCGATGGCGCAGGCGAGCTGAGGACTGGGAGGTCCCGAATGCACTGTGCAAGATGTTCGAAGGCGGGGATGATCGAGATCCGGCTGCGGGTCGCGGAGCGCGACCTGACGTTCCGGCGCTGCGGTCGTTGCGAGGCGCAGACGTGGGAGACGGCCGACGGCCCGGTCCCGCTCGTGCACGTCCTGGAGTTGGCGCGCACCAGCTGAGCGCCACCCGAGCTCAGCAGCGAGCCAAAACTCACAAAGAGGTGGTCCCGGCGCGCGTGATGCGCCGATGCCGCCTGGCATGCTGGCGGGATGGTCCGCGCGCCCGACGTGATCGACGCGCGCGAGCGTGGCGACTCCAGCGAACCGGAAGCATCCGCGGAGGACGACGCGTCGGGGAGGCCCCCGGCGACACGCCGGCTGCGCGACGGGTACGACCGGCTCGAGTCTTGGATCGGCCTGGCGATCCTGGCGACGTGCGTCGTCTACGTCTTCATCCAGCTCGGGCCGTCGCTCGTCCTGCGCAACACCACCATCACCGGTGGTGACACCGGCGCGCACGTCTGGTTCCCCGACTTCCTGGTCGACCACTTCCTGCCGTGGCGGGTGGCGGGATGGTCGAACGACTTCTACGCCGGGTTCCCCGCGGGGCAGTTCTACTTCCCGCTCCCTGCGGTGCTCATCGCGCTGCTCGACATCGTCCTGCCGTACAACATCGCGTTCAAGCTCGTCACCGTGGTCGGACCGCTCGCGTTGCCCGCGGGTGCTTACGTCTTCGCGCGCGGCATCCGCGCGCCGCGGCCGACGGCGCCGTTGCTCGCGGTCGCCGCCACTGCCTTCCTGTTCTTCAAGGGCGGCGGCGACTCGACCATGACGTTCGACTTCCACATCATGGGCGGCAACCTGCCGAGCACGCTGGCGGGCGAGTACTCGTTCATGATCGCGCTCGCGCTGTCGCTGTTCTTCCTGGGCACGCTCGCACGCGCGCTCGACCGGCGCGGCGCGCTGTGGTTGCCCGCGCTGCTGCTCGCGTGCACGTTCATGAGCCACGTCGTGGTCGCGATCTTCGCGGTGTACGCGGGCGTCGTGATCTGGCTGGTCATCCGACCGATCAAGAACTTCACGCGCGCGGCCGCGATCGCCGTCGTCGGCGTGTTGCTCACGGCGTTCTGGTTCCTGCCGCTCGCGGCGAACCTCGGCAACACCACCGACATGCGCTACGAGCCGATCGGCAACTACCTCGACTGGATGTTCCTCTCCGAGAACTGGTTCGTCTACCCGCTCGCGGTGGTCGCGCTCGGGGCCGGGATCTGGTTCCGTCGCCGCTCGACGTTGATCGTCGCCGCGATCACCGTGGCCACCGGTCTCGTGTTCTGGAACTGGGAAGGCCTGCGCGCGATCTTCGGGAAGGCGCCGGCGTGGAACCTGCGGCTCCTGCCGTTCTGGATGCTGATGCTGTACCTGCTCGCGGGCCTCGGGGCCGCGGAGCTGGTGCGGCTGCTCTCGACCGGCGTCACCTGGGTGATCCGCGGCGACCGCAGCGACGGCGCCACCGAGCCGCTGCCGTCCGCGGTCGGTGTCGGGGTCGCGGACGACGTCGGGGTCGAGGCATCCGAGCCCACGCCGCCGGGCGATCTTCAGGCGGCCGAGCGGCCGCCGCGCGTGCCCCGTCACGGTGTGCGGCTCGTCGCGATGGCAGTGCTCGCCGCCATCACCACGACCGTCTGCCTCGTGATCGTGCAGAACGAGCGCGACTTCATCCCGTACTGGGCTCGCTACAACTACACCGGCTACGAGAGCGGGACCACCGAGGACTTCACGGCCAAGTCGTGGCCCGAGTACCGCGCCTTCCTCGACACCGCCAACAACCTCGCGCCGGGACGGATGTTGTGGGAAGGCGGCGACGCCATCGGCGCCTACGGCACACCGCTCGCGCTCATGCTGTTGCCGTACTGGACGCACGGCCGCATCCAGTCGATGGAGGGCCTCTACTTCGAGGCGTCCACCACCACGCCGTACCACTTCATGACGGTGGCGACGCTGGCGCAGAACCCGTCGAACCCGGTGCGCGGGCTGCCGTACAAGAACATCGCCGACTTCGATCTCGGCGTGAAGTACATGCAGCTCATGGGCGTCCGCTACTACGCCGCGTTCAGCACGGTGGCGAAGGACAAGGCCAAGCTCAACCCGAACCTCGAAGTGGTCGCGACCGTTCCCGATCTCGACAACAAGCCACCGTCGGGGTGGACGATCTACCGGGTCGAGGATGCGCCCACGGTCCAGGCGCTGCAGTACGAACCGGTGGTCGCCACCGGCATGCAGTCGGAGCCGTCGTGGAAGTGCGAGGACGTGCCGAAGCCGGCCGACACCGGCGGGACCGAAGCCGAGTTCAGCCCGTGGGAGTGCACCGCGGTGCCGTGGTTCTCCGACCCCGACGCGCTCGACCGCCCGCTCACCGACGACGGTCCCGCGTCCTGGACCCGGGCACCTGCTGCGAAGGCGCGGTCGGTCGAGAAGCAGGCGCTCCCGCCGGTCGACGTGTCGAACATCCGCACCACCGAGTCGTCGATCGAGTTCGACGTGTCGCGCACCGGGGTGCCGGTGATGGTGAAGACGTCGTGGTACCCCAACTGGCAGGCCGAGGGCGCCGACGGGCCGTGGCGGGCCACCCCCAACTTCATGGTGGTCGTGCCCACCAGCAAGCACGTGAAGCTCACGTTCGCCACCGCCACCGTCGACTGGGTCGGTCGCGCGCTGACCGTGGGGGGTCTCGTGGGACTCGGAGGCCTGGTGTGGTGGGGGATGGCGGCGCGCAAACCGGGCGAACTCGTCGTCGACGCCGACGGCGAACCTGAGGCCGAAGGTACGAAATCAGGGCATCGGCGGGTACGATTCCCGTCCCGCTCTCCGCGGTGAGGACCCGAGGCTCCAGTGCCCGACTCTGCGCTCGACTCCATCTTCAAGGCCTATGACGTTCGCGGGATCTATCCCGACGAGCTCGACGAGTCGATCGCCCGTCGCATCGGCAACGCCTTCGTGGCGTTCACCGGATCTGCCCGGGTGCTCGTCGGTCGCGACGCCCGGCCGTCGTCGGCGCCCCTCGTCGCTGCGTTCACCGAGGGCGCGGTCGTCGCCGGCGCCGACGTCGTCGATCTCGGCGAGGCCTCCACCGATCTCTGCTACTTCGCCGCCGGCAGCCTCGATGCCCCCGCCGCGATGTTCACGGCCAGCCACAACCCGGCCGAGTACAACGGCGTGAAGCTGTGCCGGGCCGGCGCGCTGCCGATCGGGCAGGACACCGGGCTGGCCGAGATCAAGGCCATGGTCGCAGGGGGGCTGCTCGAGCGGGCCGAGGACCCGGGCCGCACCGAGTCGCGCGACCTGCTGCCGGCGTTCGTCGCCCACGTGCACTCGTTCGTCGACCTCGACGCCCTGGCGCCGCTGCGCGTCGTCGCCGACACCGCCAACGGCGTCGGTGGTGTGATCGCGCCCGCGGTGTTCGCCGGGCTCCCGTTCGACTTCACGCTCCTCTTCGGCGAGCTCGACGGCACGTTCCCCAACCACCCGGCCGATCCCACCAACACCGACAACCTCAAGGACCTGCAGCGCGCGGTGCTCGACGCCGACGCCGCGGTAGGCCTGGCGTTCGACGGCGACGCCGACCGCGTGGTGCTCGTCGACGACCAGTCGCAGCCGATGTCGGGTTCCACCACCACCGCGATGCTCGCGGCGTCGATCCTCCGTCGTCACCCCGGCGAGCAGGTGGTGCACAACCTGATCTGCTCGAAGGCCGTCCCCGAGATCGTGCGCGAGCTCGGCGGCATCCCGATCCGCACCCGCGTCGGACACTCGTTCATCAAGCAGGTGATGGCCGAGTCCGGCGCGATCTTCGGCGGCGAGCACTCCGCGCACTACTACTTCCGCGACAACTACCGCGCCGACTCCGGCATCATCGCCGCGCTGCTCGTGCTCGAGCAGCTGTCGCTCACCGGCCAGCCGCTGTCGGAGCTCCGGGTGCCGTTCGAGCGCTACGCGATGTCAGGTGAGATCAACACGCGGGTCGAGGATCCGCAGGGCGTGATCGAGCACGTCGCCGCCACCTACGCCGACGCCGACCAGGACCGGCTCGACGGTCTCACCGTCGACTTCGGCGACTGGTGGTTCAACCTGCGCCCGAGCAACACCGAACCGCTCCTGCGGCTCAACCTGGAAGCGGCCGACCGCGCCGCGTGTGACGCGCGGACGGCCGAGGTCCTCGCGCTCGTGCGGGGCACGTAGTCACCGCCCCTCACTCCGCCCGCAGATCCACCCTGCCTCAGAACCATCCCGCCTCAGAACCATCCCGCCTCAGAACATCCCGGAGGAATGACGAATGGCGTTGGACCCGAAGCTCCTGGAGATCCTCGCGTGCCCCGAGGACAAGGGGCCGCTCCTGTACTTCGAGGACGAGTCGAGCCTGTACAACCCGCGCCTGAAGCGGCGTTACGCCGTGCGTGACGACATCCCGATCATGCTGATCGACGAGGCCGAAGCCGTCGACGACACCGAGGCGGCGCGGCTCGAGGCCAAGGCCGCGGCCGACGGCATCCAGCCGACCTTCGCCGCGTAGGCGCGGGCCGATGGCGGTGGACTCGCTGGGATTCGGCGACGCGCTCGCGGCGATGCCCGAGCAACTCGCGTCCGCGCACGAGGTCGCGGGGAAGGTACCGGGGTCGGCGTTGCCCGACGCCGCTGCCTTCGACCGCGTCGTGACGTTGGGCATGGGCGGATCCGGCATCGCCGGCAACATGCTGCAGGCGGTCGGTACCGCCACGTTGCCCGTCCCTGTCACCGTGCTCAAGCACTACCGCACGCCCGCGTTCGTCAACGACCGCACGCTCGCGTTCGCGCTGTCGTACTCGGGCGACACCGAGGAGACCATCGAGATGGCGCGGGGCGCGCTCGCCGCGGGCGCCACGCTCGTCGTGATCTCCAGTGGCGGCGAACTCGCGCGGCTCGCGCGGGAGTCGGGTTCGCTGCACGTGCCGTGTCCCGACGACATCCTCATGCCGCGGCTCGCGCTCGGCGCGCTGGTCGCGCCGCTGTTCGTCGTGCTGTTCCGCATGGGCATGTTGCCCGAGGCGCACGCGGGTCTCCTGCGCGCGCAGGAGCAGCTGGCGCGTCGCCGCGACCAGTGCACGCCGTCGGTCGAAGGCGCGCGCAACCCGGCGCGCGAGCTGGCGCGCAAGATCGGGCGCACCATCCCCATCGTCTACGGCACCGGCGGCCTCGGCGGCGTCGCCGCGCTGCGGTGGAAGCAGTCGGTGAACGAGAACGCCAAGGCGCCCGCGTTCTGGAACGAGTACCCCGAGCTCGACCACAACGAGGTGTGCGGCTGGGGCCAGCACGGCGACGTGACGCGCCAGGTGTTCACGCTCGTCGAGCTGCGCCACGGACTCGAGCACCCGCGGCTCGAGGCGCGCGCCGTCGCCACCCGCGAGCTCATCGAGGAGGCCCTGGTGCAGGTGCTCACCGTCGAAGCCGAGGGCGAGGGCCGGTTGGCCCAGCTCCTCGACCTCGTCCACGTGGGCGATTGGGCCAGCTACTACCTCGCACTCGACAACGACGTCGATCCCGGCCCCATCGACGCCATCAACCAGCTGAAGTCGTCGCTCGGCTGAGGGCCGACCATTGCGGCGGCCCGACCTGCCCGTCGCAACCGCGTCAGCTCCCACCGAACGTCGACGCGACAACCGCGTGGCTGGCCACGGGGAGCGGGTTGGTGCGGATCCGCGCGTCAGGGTGATCAGAAGTGGGTGGTGCACCAGGGCGACGGGTGGGTGAGGAACGCGCGGTCGCCGCGCGCCACTGCGCCGGTTGTCAGCTCGCGCACCCGCCCGGCGGCGGCGAGCGTCGACACCGGCACGCCGCCGAGGTAGAGCGCGCCGAGGTCGGCAGCCGACAGCGCGAGGTCGGCGGCGCGGTCGGTGCGGGTGCACGTGGCGCCATCGGGACCGCCGTCGATCAGCCAGCGTCCGGAGTTGTCGGGGCGGAACTCGTCGTGGAGCTCGAGCACGAGTGCGTCGGCGGTGTCGTAGGTACGGGCGGAGAGCGCGGCGGCGACGTCGAGGACGCGCACCCACAGGTGGTCGCGCAGCTGGCGCACGCGCAGGCGGCGCGGGTCGGGGAGGCGCCACCGCAGCGGGTCGTCGACCGGTCGCTCACCTGCAGTGATCGTGCCCACGAGGTCGATGCCGAAGAGGTACGACCACATCGCGGCTTCGGCGCCGGCGTCGACGCCCTGGATCTCCAGCACGCGCAGCCTGGTGTCGGCTACGCCGTCGGGCCAGTCGGCATCGAGCACGTAGCGCGCGAAGGCGTCCGGAGTGCCGTCGGCATCGTCGTGCACCGCGGTGAAGAAGCGTGGTCCGTTGCGGGCCGGCGCGAACAGCTGGGGCCACCACGACTCCGGCCGCGACAGCTCCCCGACCCGCGACGGCGCGATCCGTGCGTACACCGCGTGCGCGGCGGCCGCGGCCGCGGTGGCGTCGACGACGCGAACCCGTCCGCTCGGCGCGGGCGCGGGCTGCAGGTGCGCGTGGTGCGACTCGAGGTCCCAGCGCGTGGTGAACGTCGCGGTGCCGTACCCGAAGCGCTCGTAGATCGACGCCTCCGAGGCGGTCAGTCCGGCGAGCGGTTCTCCGCGGCGCGTCACGTCGTCGAGCTGCGCAGCCATGAGCCGGCGCAAGATGCCGCGCCGACGGTGGGTCGGGTGCACGGTGACCATGGCGACGGCGGCCATCGGCAGGCGCGCGCCGCCGGGGACGGTGAGGTCGAAGCTGTACGCACCCGCGGTGGCGACGACGGGCCCGTTCGTGCCGCCGCTGACGCTGGTGCCGTCGCGCACCGCCAGCGAACGGTCGGGAGTGAGCAGGTGCGCGGGGTACTCGTCGAGCTCGTCGTGGGTCGTGCGACCGAAACCGGCCTGGACGGCAAGGAGGAAGTCGACGAACTCGTCGTCGCGCACGGTGCGGGGTTCGAAGGGATCCACGGCGAGAGCCTGCCACGCGCGGCCCCTGCGCTACCCTGGCTTTCCGGTCGGGCCTTCAGGCTGTCATCCGGTGATCCGGGCCGACTCTGACATCACACGCGCACCTGCTGCGCACCACATGATGAAGGAGTCTTCCCGTTGACCACCACCATTGATACTGCCGCCGCGACCGAGTCGTCCGACTTCAAGGTCGCCGACCTCTCCCTTGCCGAGTTCGGACGCAAGGAGATCGAGCTCGCCGAGGTCGAGATGCCGGGCCTCATGGCGCTGCGCGAGCGCCACAGCGACACGAAGCCCCTGACCGGCGCGCGCATCACCGGTTCGCTCCACATGACCATCCAGACCGCGGTGCTCATCGAGACCCTGGTCGCGTTGGGTGCCGAAGTGCGCTGGGCGTCGTGCAACATCTTCTCCACCCAGGACCACGCCGCCGCAGCCATCGCCGCCGCCGGCATTCCGGTGTTCGCGTGGAAGGGCGAGACGCTCGACGAGTACTGGTGGTGCACCGACCGCGCACTGTCGTGGCCGGCCGACGACACGGGCAGCACCGGCCCGAACATGATCCTCGACGACGGTGGTGACGCGACGCTGCTGGTGCACAAGGGCGTCGAGTTCGAGCGCGCTGGCGCGGTGCCCGACCCGTCGACCGCCGACAACGACGAGTTCGCGGTCGTCCTCGGTCTGCTGCGCGACGTGCTCGCCGACGACGACCGTCGCTGGCACCGCATGGCGGAGGACCTGCTCGGCGTCACCGAGGAGACCACCACCGGCGTACACCGGCTCTATCAGATGATGGAGACGGGTTCGCTGCTGTTCCCGGCGATCAACGTCAACGACTCGGTCACCAAGAGCAAGTTCGACAACCTCTACGGCTGCCGGCACTCGCTGGTCGACGGCATCTGCCGCGCCACCGACGTGATGCTCGCGGGCAAGGTCACCGTCGTCTGCGGGTACGGCGACGTCGGCAAGGGCTGCGCGCAGTCACTGCGGGGCCAGGGTGCGCGCGTCATCGTCACCGAGATCGACCCGATCTGCGCGTTGCAGGCGGCGATGGAGGGCTACGAGGTCACCACCCTCGACGACGTCGTCGAGACCGCCGACCTGTTCGTGACGACCACCGGCAACATGAACGTGATCACCGTCGACGCCATGTCGCGGATGAAGCACAACGCCATCGTCGGGAACATCGGGCACTTCGACACCGAGATCGACATGGCCGGTCTGGCCAAGTTCAACGGCATCCAGCGCATCAACATCAAGCCGCAGGTCGACGAGTGGAAGTTCCCGGCCACGTCGGAGAAGGCGAGCCACTCGATCATCGTGCTGGCCGAGGGTCGTCTCCTCAACCTCGGTTGCGCGACGGGTCACCCGAGCTTCGTGATGTCGAACAGCTTCACCAACCAGGTGATGGCGCAGATGGAGCTCTTCACCCACCGCGACTTCTACGAGAACAAGGTGTACACGCTGCCCAAGCACCTCGACGAGGAAGTGGCGCGTCTCCACCTCGAGAAGCTCGGCGTGAAGCTCACCACCCTCAGCGAGGACCAGGCCGCCTACCTGGGCATCCCGGTCTCCGGTCCGTACAAGCCCGAGCACTACAGGTACTGAACGGCGCTACTGAACGGCGCTCCTGAAGCCTGTCCGCGAGGTTGCGTCGTTCGTACGTGTCATACACGTCGCAGCGACGCAACCTCGCGTGATCGGTGTCGCGTCCGGGGTCAACTGGCGGCGAACAGCACCACGATCGCGAGGGCGAGCAGGACCATCACTCCGACCAGCATGCGGTCGTACAGGTGATCGGAGCGGCCCAGCGAGTGCTCAACGTTGGCGAGAGTGGACCGGGCCCAGCTCATCAGCACGCTCATCAGGGGGCTTCCTTCGTCTGGCTGTCGGGCCGCCCCCGGTGTGCCTTCCGACACAGTGATCGGCCGCGAGCGCGCCTCCCTTGAATCGATGGCCTTGAAGCGATGGCCTTGAATCGATGGCCTTGAATCGATGGCCTTGAACGAGAGCGTCACACCCCGGCTCTACCGTCGGTCGCGTGCTCGACGCCCTGTTCACCACCGTGTTTCCGCTGGTGTGCCCCGGCTGCGGCCGCCGGGGTGACCCGGTGTGCGCGCGCTGTGGTGCGGCGCTGTCTCGGGCCCCGTCGACCCCGCCACCGGCCGGGATCGACGCGTGGTGGGCGGCGTTCGCCTACGAGGGCGTCGCGCGTGAAGTGGTCGCCCGGGTGAAGTACCGCGGGGCCCGGGCCGCGGTGCCGTGGCTGGCCGACGCGATGGTCGCGGCGATGTTCGCGGCGAGGTCCGACGGGCAGCTCGCGGTCGACGTCGTCACCTGGGCGCCCACGAGCCGCGACCGGCGGCGAGCCCGCGGGTTCGACCCGGCCGAGCTCCTGGCCCGGGCGGTCGCCCGCCAGCTCGTCGCCCGCCGGCTCGACGCCCACCAGCTCGTCGCCCGCCGGCTCGACGACCACGTCGATGTGCGCTGCGTGGGATTGCTCGACCGCCGCACGGGCCCACCGCAGACCGGGCTCACGGGTGCCGACCGCCGTCGCGGTCCCGGCCACGTCGCCCGACGCGCATCACCGCCGTCGGTGCTCGTGGTCGACGACGTCGCCACCACGGGCGCCACCCTCACGGCGGCGGCGCTCGCGTTGCGCGCCGCCGGCGCGCGCGATGTGTTCGCGTGCACTGCGGCCAGGACACCACCGCCAGCGCGACCGTAGACTTCGTCCACAGGTCCTCGTGCAAGAGCAAGAGGAGGTCAGATGGACATCGTGGTCCGCGGCAAGAACCGCCCGGTGTCGTCCCGACTCGACGCGGTGGCGCGCGAGAAGGTGTCGCGCATCGCCAAGTTCACGCACGACGCCGGCCGGGTCGAGGTCGACTTCGCCGAGCAGCAGCATCGGCGGGCGTCCGAGTCGCAGCTCTGCGAGATCACGGTCCACCTGAAGAAGCACTTCGTGAAGGCACACGCGTGCGCACCAGAACCCGAAGCCGCGCTCGACCTCGCGGTCGACAAGGTGGGCCACCAGGTCGCGCGCATCAAGGAGAAGCGGGTGAGTCGTTCCCACCCGCGGCATCGCAACGGTAACGGCAACGGCAGCGCGGCCAACGGCGCGTTCGTCGACGTCGACCTCGACGAAGGCGGCGACGACTTCGACTTCGATGAGCTCGGCGACGACGACTCCGCGGACGCGCGCATCGTGAAGACCAAGCGCTTCACCGCCAAGCCGATGGACCCCGGTGAAGCGGCGTTGCAGCTGCAGCTGCTCGGCCACGACTTCTACCTGTTCACCAACAGCGAGACCGGCCGCGCCGCAGTGCTCTACCGCCGTCACGACGGCGACCTCGGTCTGATCGAGACGACCGGCTGACCGCCTCTTCCCCGATCGCTCGCTGCCGCTCGCTCCGTCCTAGGAGCGATTCGGTGGCGCGTGCACGCGCTTGGCTACGACGATGTCGTCGCGGTCGAACACGACGCGGAACTGGCGCGCGGTGAGCCGCTCCAGCAGGTCGAGGTCTTCGGCCGACATCTCCCGCCGGTCGACGGCGATCCACTGCACATCTGCCGGGGTGGCGAGGTGCTCGCCGTCGACCCCCCAGTTCACGTTCCGCCACGGGACGGGGAAGTCGTAGATCTGGTCGCGATGCGCGAGGTGGGGGAGCAGGTTGTAGATCGCGCTCGTCGGTGCGCCTTCGGGGACGCGGGCGACGGCTTCGTCGCGCGCGCTCTGGCGCGTGTCGGCTTGCAGCGGCCAGATCCCGGAGTGGTACTTCGTGCTGATCGGCGACGGTCCCCACGCCACCGTGGCCGCGAGCGATGACGCGACCACCAGTCCCACGAGGAACCGCACGATGCCCGGCTTCTTCACCGCCACCCACGCGATCGCCTCGACCGTGGCGAGGATGATGCCGACGAGCACCAGCGACGAGTAGTGGTAGCGGATCTCGCGGGTGTACGGGAACGACGAGAAGATGTTCACCGCCAGCATCGGTCCCGCGATGAGCAACGTCGGGATCGCGAGCAGCGGTAGGAACGCCACCGGCGCGAACATCATCTGGTAGTAGCTGACCCGGTCGTGCTCGGTCGCGATCTCGACCGCCTGCCG
Organism: Acidimicrobiia bacterium; assembly: GCA_036502765.1. Lineage (GTDB taxonomy): Bacteria > Actinomycetota > Acidimicrobiia > IMCC26256 > DASPTH01 > DASUAS01. The sequence continues at coordinate 17,456 of DASXXX010000276.1, forward strand.
CGGGTGGTTGACGAGGTGGGTGCCCACCTCGATCGGGTTCTTCCCGAGGTCGCCGAAGAAGCTGTCGTAGAACGGCCCGATCCCGTTCGACAGGGGGATGATCACCCGCGTCGCGATCGTGTACCAGGCGATGCTGGCGGCGAGGGTGATCAGGCCGATCTTGCGGTTGCCGCGCACCGCGATCAGCAGACCCATCACCGCGATCGCGAGGGCGACGTCCTCCTTGCACGCGGCCGCCAACACCGCGAAGAGCACGAACCACTTCCACCGCGCGGTGCGCGCCGCCCAGTACGCGAAGAGCAGCGGCGCGATCGCCAGCGCGTCGGGGTGGAAGAACTCCCACGTGAGCCATTGGTACGTGGGGTTGAGCAGCAGGACGGCCGCGAGCGCGACGGCGAGCCAGCGGTCGTGGAGTCGGTCGCGCGCCAGGAGGAAGATCGCGATCGCGCCCGACGCCTGCACGACCACCTGCGCCGACAGGAGGAACAGCGGTCCCGCGCCGAGCCAGTAGAAGGGCACGAACAGCAGCACGATCGGATTGACGTGGTGCCCGAAGAACTCGAGGCCGCGCACGGTCACGAACGGGTCGTGGAAGCGCGACAGCAGCCACACCGCCTGGTCGTAGATGCCCAGGTCGAAGGAGAATGTGGCGAATCGCTCCTGGCGGATCCACCCGAGCACCATGAAGACGGTGCTCCACCCCACCACCATCGCCCCGAGCACCCAGCGCACCGGGTCGCGCCAGCCGAGCGCGTCGTCGCCCAGTTCGTCCGGCCGGCCGACCTCGTCGGCCTCGACGTCCGGCGGGTCCTCCTCGGTGTCGAGGTCAGAAGCCACGGTCACACCTGAGATCTTGCCAAGGACGCAGCGCGCGCCGTGGGTCGGCGGGGGCCGAATCGCCAGAGGGCGGCGGTAGGCTGGGAGCCTCCATGGGACTCTTCAACAAGATCCTGCACGCCGGCGAGGGCCGCAAGCTCAAGTCGTTGGAGTCGATCGCACCCGTCGTCGGGGATCACGAACCCGAGATGGAAGCGCGCTCCGACGACGAGCTGCGCGCGCTGACCGCCACGTGGCGGGAAGAGCTCGACCAGATCGACGACCACGACAAGAAGCAGGAGCACCTCGACGACCTCCTCCCCGAGGCGTTCGCGGCGGTGCGCGAGGCCGGCAGGCGCACGCTCGGCCAGCGCCACTTCGACGTGCAGATCCTGGGCGGGGCCGCCCTGCACTTCGGGTGGGTCGCGGAGATGAAGACCGGCGAGGGCAAGACCCTCGTCGCGACCCTTCCCGCGTACCTCAACGCGCTCTCCGGCGGCGGCGTGCACCTCGTCACGGTCAACGACTACCTCGCCAAGCGCGACGCCGAGTGGATGGGGCAGCTCTACCGGTTCCTCGGGCTCGAGGTCGGCACGGCCATCCCCGAGATCGAGGACCACGAGGCCAAGCGCCGCGCCTACGCCGCCGGCATCACCTACGGCACCAACAACGAGTTCGGGTTCGACTACCTGCGCGACAACATGGCCGTCGCGAAGGGCGACCAGGTGCAGCGCAGCCACGCGTTCGCGATCGTCGACGAGGTCGACTCGATCCTCATCGACGAGGCCCGCACCCCGCTCATCATCTCCGGGCGCGCCGACGACGCGCAGGAGCTCTACGTGCAGTTCGCCGCGATCGT
>DASXXX010000277.1:0-2531 GCA_036502765.1 Acidimicrobiia bacterium
GGATGTTGTGGAGCGCCACCGGGTCGTCCTGGAACGTGGCGTGCACCTGGCGACGGAGGTAGTGGCTGGGGAGCTCGGCGAGGATCGGCTTCGTCCACCCGTTGCGCTGGTGCGCGACGTAGTACTCGTCGAGCGTCGACATCGTCCACGCCATCCACCCGGCGTTCACCTCGACCATGACCACGTGCAGGTCGGGATGCCGTTCGAGCACGCCGCTGCAGCTCAGCAACCCGGCGGCGCGTGGCGCCATCGACTGCGTCGCCAGCAGGTTCGCGGTCGGTGAACCCCATCCCCGGTAGAAGATCATGTCGTGGCCGGTGCCCTGGTGCATCACCGCGGGGATGCCCGTCTCTTCGATGGTGGACCAGAGCGGCTCCCAGTCCGGCAGGTTCCACTCGGGGGTGCCGACGAGCGGGAGCAGCAGCCCGCTGACCCACCCGTGCGCACCGACGCGACGCACCTCCTCGGTGGCCATCGCCACGTCCCAGGTCGGGATCATCGCGGCGACGCGGATGCGGTCGGTGCCGCCGAGCCGTTCGAGGATCCAGTCGTTGTACACGCGGCAGCACTCGCGGCCGACGACGGGATCGGTGATGTTCCAGGCGTAGAGACCGATGGTGGGGTAGATGATCTCGGCGTTCACGCCATCGGTGCGCATCATCTCGAACCGCGCATCGGGCGCGACCGCTGCGATGCGTGCCTCTTCGTTCTCGGCCGCCTGTTCGGCCGACACGTCGGACCAGCCGAGCGGGCTGTCATCGATCACGAGCGTCCACCCGCCGTCGGACTCGGCTTGGATCCGACGGGGCGCGCGGTCGCGCAGGTCGGGCGCGAGTCGTTCGAACCAGAGGTCGTGCGGCTCGTCGACGTGCGAGTCGGCGGAGATCTTGGGCAACTCGGCGGCGCGCCTCACCGGTAGCTGTTCCAGCGCAGGTGGTCGGCGGCCGGTTCGCGTGGCGTGACCGCGAAGTCGGTGCCTTGCGTGTAGCCGATCGGGAACAGTCCGACCTGCATCCACTCGTCGAACGGCACATCGAGGATCTCGGCCATCTCGTGCTCGCGGAAGAGCGTGAGTGTGGTCCACGCCGAACCCAGGCCGCGTGAACGCAGCGCGAGCATGAACGACCAGAGCGTCGGGATCACCGACCCCCAGCGACTCGCCTGCCAGAACACCGACGTGCGCTCGACCTGCGCGCCCCTGCCGAGCCCGTCGGTACGGCCGGCGACGATCGGCACGCACAGCACGGGTACTTCGTGCAGGTGGTCACGCAGGTGGAACACGCTCGTGGCGATGCGCTGCTGCTTCTCGGTGGTGCGGTCGACGTTGTCCTCCGGCGCGTCGGTGCGCGGCCGGTCGACGAACGACTGCATCGCGTCGCGGTAGAGCTCGGCGATCGCGAGCTTGCGCTCGGGGTCGTCGATGCACACGAAGCGGTAGGGCTGCGTGTTCGAGCCGTTGGGTGCGTGCACCGCGACGTCGAGGCACTGCTCGATGACCTCACGTTCGACCGGACGCTCGAGGTCGAGGCGCAACCGCACCGACGGGGTCGTCATGAGCAACTCGTCGGGATCGTGCACCACGAGGTCGCCCTGGAACAGCTGCTCGTGCGCGGCGAGCGTGCCCCAGTGCTCCCACACCCGGTCGATGAGACCGTCGTCGTCGAAGCGGAAGAGGAAGCCGTACGTGTTGGCGTAGTCACGGCCGCCGAGCGTCGTGGCGGTGTAGCCGTGGTGACGGAACACGTAGGGACCGTCGGCGATGGTGTGCACGTCGTGGAAGGCGGCGGTGGTGAGCTCGTAGCGGTCGACCCGGCGCCCGCTCAACGGGGTGGGTGATGGCGCCCGCCCGAGGATGAGCCGCCCGATCTCGTCCTTGCCCACGAACGTCGTCTGCCCGGGGGCGGCCGGGAACTTGCCGATCCCGTTCCACCACTCGCAGTCGTCGCTCATCAACGACAGCCGGTCGAGGTCGCGCGGCCCGCTGAAGAACTGCTCCACGACCTCGAGGTTGCGCTCCCGCTCCGTGCTCATGTCCCGGAGTCTGCCCCCCCGAACGAGGTTGCGTCACCTGAGCGCGTAGAACGCGCCCGAGTGACGCAACCTGTGAGGTGGTGGGTCAGATGGCGAGGCCGACGAGCTTGGTGTCGAGGTACTCGTCGATGCCCTCGCGGGCGCCCTCGGTGCCGAGGCCCGACTGCTTCACGCCGCCGAACGGCGCGGCCGCCGACGTCGGGTTGATGTCGTTGACGCCGACCATGCCGAACTTCAGTGCCTCGACGGCGCGGAACGCGCGGCTGAGCGACTGCGTGTACACGTACGACGCGAGCCCGTAGTCGGTGTCGTTCGCCATCGCGATGGCTTCGTCGTCGTCGTCGAACACGATGACCGGTGCGATCGGACCGAAGGTCTCCTCGCGGTAGATCAGCATGTCGGGCGTGACGTCGGCGAGCAGCGTCGGCGCGTAGAAGCAGCCGGCGTCGAGGCCGTCGGCAGTGAGGCGCTCACCCCCGGTCACGAGGCGCGCACCCTTG
>DASXXX010000278.1:0-5240 GCA_036502765.1 Acidimicrobiia bacterium
CCGCGCGACGAGTACGTGCTCTCCGCGAAGGGTCGCGACCTGATCCCGGTGATCGAGGCGCTGCGCACCTGGGGCGACCGCCACGCCGCGCCCGACGGCCCTCCGGTGCTGATGATCCACGACGACTGCGGCGAAGCGGTGCACTCGGTACCGCACTGCTCGCACTGCGGTGAGCGGCTGCGCCGGGATCACATCCACCTCGAGGTCGGTCCCGGAGCCGCCGAGGTGTCCGTGCTCCCTGTGTCCGCGTCAGACTGACGGGATGCAGGCTCCCGCGCAACGGTTCGTCGGACACCGGGTGGCACGGGTCGAGGACCCGCGTCTGCTCACCGGACGGGGGAGCTACGTCGACGACGTGACGGTGCCGGGCATGCTCCACGCCCACTTCGTGCGCAGCCCGTTCGCGCACGCGAGCATCCGCGGCATCGACGTCGACGACGCTCGTCGGTACCCCGGTGTGGTCGCCGTCTACACCGGCACCGACATGGAGGCGCTCACCCATCCCTTCATGGGCTTCCTCCCGTTGCCCGACCTGTACCACCCGATGTTCTTCGCGCTCGCGGTCGACCGGGTGCGGTTGGTCGGTGACCCCGTGGCGCTGATCGTCGCCGAGTCGCGGTACGTGGCCGAGGACGCCGGGCAGCTCGTCGTCGTGGACTACGAAGAGCTGCAACCGATCGCCACGATCGCGCACGCCCTCGACTCCACCCGCCCCGCGATCTGGCCCGGACCTCACGGCAACGTGCTGCAACGCGACCGGCGCGACTACGGCGACGTCGACGCCGTGTTCGCGGGCGCCGATCGCGTCCTGCGCGAGACCTTCGTGCAGCACCGCTACTCGAACCAGCCCATGGAGACGCGCGGGTGCGTGGCCGAGGTCGACCCCGTCGTGGGCACGGTGGAATACCACTCGGCCACGCAGAACAGCCACCTCATGAAGTGGTCGCTGGCTGCCCTCACCGGCCGGCAACCGGTGTGGCAGTCGGTGCTCGACATCGCGCGACAACGGGAGCGGATGGCCGGGCTGCTGCAGAAGGCCAAGGGCATGGCCGCGTCCAACAAGGCCGCCGCGGTCGAGAAGGCGGAGGCCGAGCACCACGTGCCGCCGAAGCACGTGCACCTGGTCGACGAGCCCATCGGTGAGGGACTGGCGTCGCCCGCGTCACCGGGCAAGTCGATGGCGCAGACCTTCCTGCGCGAGCCGGTGCGCATCGTGCATCTCACGCGCATGCTCCTCGGTCTGCTCGCTCGTGATCCGATCACGTTGCCGCGCGTCACCGCGCAGGACATCGGGGGTGCGTTCGGGGTGAAGGTCCTCCCGACGCGTGAGGACGTCGCCGTGCTCGCGGCCGCGGTCGATCTCGGCCGGTCGGTGAAGTGGATCGAGGATCGCAACGAGCACCTGCTCGTCGCGGGACAGGCGCGCGAGGAGACGCTCGAGGTCGAGGCCGCGCTGACCGACGCCGGCACGCTCCTCGGGCTGCGCGTGCACATGACCATGGATCAGGGCGCGTATCCCGCGTTCCCGTTCAGCGCCGCGATGTACCCGATGTTGATCCGCACGATGATGCCGGGTCCGTACCGCCTGACCGCGCTCGGCTTCACGACCACGATCACCGCGTCGAACAAGGCCACGTACGTCGCGTACCGCGGGCCGTGGGCGGTCGAGACATGGGTGCGCGAGCGCATGCTCGACATCGCGGCGCGCGACCTGGGCATCGGTCGTGACGAGATCAGGTTGCGCAACATCATCGGACCCGACGAGCTCCCGCGGAAGATGTTGACCGGTCCGACGCTCGACATCCGCATGTCGGCGCGCACCACCCTCGAACGCGCGCTCGAGGTCGCCGACCTCGCGTCGTGGCCGGCGCGCCAGGAGGCGGCGCGCGCCGAGGGTCGTTGCGTCGGGCTCGGGTTCGCCACCTTCATCGAAGCCGCGCCGGGCCCGCCCGACTTCCAGGAGTCGGTGATGCCCGGCGGGGGCGGTGGGCTCCTCGCGGGCGAGCCGGCCCGCTCCGTGCTCGAAGCCGACGGCACCGTGTCGGTGTACACGCAGCAGATGCCTCACGGCCAGGGTCACGAGACGACGCTGGCGCAAGTCGCGGCCGATGCGCTCGGCGTGCCGCTCGAACAGGTGCGGGTGCGCTACGGCGACACGTCGATCACCCCGTTCGGCCTCTCGGGCACCGGCGGGAGCCGGTCGGCGCCGATGGCCGGTGGCGCCGTCACCTACTCGGCGCGCGCGCTGCGCGACCAGGTGCTCGACGTCGCCGCCGATCTGCTGGAAGCACCGCGCGAGGACCTCGTCGTCGACGACGGCAACGTGCACGTCGCCGGCGTGCCGTCGATCTCGGTGACGTTCGCCGACGTCGCCGCCGCCCGTCCCGACGAGCAGTTGCGCAGCGAGTTCTCGTTCGACGGCGCGGAGGGCGGCTGGGCCCAGGCCACCCACGTGTGCTGGGTCGAGGTCGACCTGGATACCGGCCGCGTGCACATCGATCGCTACGTCGCGGTCGAGGACTGCGGCGAGCTCATCAACCCGAACGTCGTCGACGGCCAGGTGAGCGGCGGCGTCGTGCAGGGCATCGGGGCCGTGCTCTACGAGCGCTCCTACTACGACGACCAGGGCAATTTCCAGGCCGGCACGTTCATGGACTACCTGCTCCCCACCGCGTGCGAGGTGCCCGAGATCGAGATCCACCACGTGGAGACTCCCACCGACATCGAGATCAAGTACCGCGGGGTCGGCGAGGGCGGGATGATCGTCGCGCCGGCCGCGCTCACCAACGCGATCGAAGACGCCCTCGCGCACCTCGGCGTGCGCATCACCGAGCAGCATCTCCCGCCCGCGCGCATCCTCGAGCTGGCGGGAGTGATCGCGCCCGACGCGTGATCTCGTTCGTCGACTGGCTCGGGGGTCAGACGCGTCGGCGCGACGCGATCGGCGACCTCGCCCGCGACACCCGGCGTGACGCCACGTGGCCGCCGAGCGGCAAGGTCAACCGGGTCAAGCTGCGCGCGCATCTCGAAGCGCACGACGCGATCCCCGGCGCGCTCGACGCTCTCGATGCCGCGTGGGACGAGTGGGACACGCTGCGGCGCGAGGAGCGCGACGGCTGATGGCGCACCTCGACGACGCGCTCGCGCTCGTGCCCGCCGGCGACGGGCAGTGGCGCGCGCACGCCGACGCGGACCACGAGTCGATCAGTGCGATGTTCGGCGGGTGGACCGCCGCGGTGCTGCTCCGTGCGGCTCGTCTCACCGCCGAGAGCGAGGCGCAGCCGTCGGCCCTGACCGTCAACTTCATCCGGCCCGTGGCCCCCGGCACCGACGTGTCGCTCACCGCGTCGCGCCTCGGGGGCGGGCGATCGCTCGAACACTGGCGCGCCGACCTGCGTGCGGGCGACGGCGACGGGACGGAGGCCTCCGAGCTCCTCGCGACCGCGCTCGTCGTGTTCACGAACCGGCGTGCATCCGAAGCCCACGTGCAGTTCGAGATGCCCGCGGTGCCCGCGCCCGAAGGCCTCGAACAGATACGAGCACCGGGCCCGCAGGGGCAGCAGACGGAGATCCGCCAGGTGGCGGGCGAGTGGGGGAGCGGCGACACCCGCGGGTGCGTGTGGGCGCGCGACCAGGCGGGCCGCGCGCTCGATCACCTGCAGCTCGCGTACCTCGCCGACCAGTACGCGCCGCGGTCGTTCTTCTGGGGCGTCGGGATGCGTCCGTCGGCCACCATCACGTTGTCGGTGTACTTCCACGCCACCGCCGAGGAGCTCACGGCCGTCGGCACCGACTACATCCTCAACCAGGCCACCGGCACGCGAGGTGAGCACTCGACGTCGGGACAGCAGGCGCGGCTCTGGAGTCGCGACGGTGTGCTGCTCGCCACCACCGAGCAGCTCTGCTGGTACCGCTGACCCCGGCTGCGTCGCGTCAGGTCGCCTTGATCGTGCCCTTCATGAAGTTGTGGATGTTGCAGTGGTACGCGTACGTGCCGGGCTTCTTCACCGTGATCGTCGCCGACGATCCGCCGTCGATGTCGCCGGTGTCGAAGGCGCCCTTGTTGGCCGTGAACGTGTGCGTCGTGCCGTCCTTGTTCTTCACCGTGACCTTCGCGCCGGCCTTCACGGTGAGCGTCTTCGGTGAGAACGCGAGGTTCTTGATCGTCACCGACGGGCTCTTGGCGCTCGGCATCGTGGCACCTGCGGACGTGACCGCGACCGCGCCCAGCCCGAAGGCCAGCACCAGGGTGGACGTCAGTGCGAGGAACCGGGCTGCGAGCCGTCGTCTCGATGAGGTCATGCCGTCAAGCATGCCGCATTCGGGGCCGTCCTGCATTCGGGGCCGTCCTGCATTCGGGGCCGGCGTGATTCAAGGTCGTCGTGAGCCGCTCGTCAGGTCGCGGTGAGGGTGCCCGTCATGTACGAGTGGAGCGTGCAGACGATCCGGTAGGTGCCGGGCTTCTTCACCGTGAACTTGCCCGACTTCCCGCCGTCGATGTACTTGGTCTTGAACGCCCCGTTCACGGCCGCGAGGTCGTGGGTCGCGCCGTCCTTGTTCTTCACCACGACCGGGATCCCGGCCGTGACGGTGAACTTGTTCGGGATGAACTTGAACCCCTTGATGGTCACGGACGTGACGGGCGTGGTCGACGCCGCGGCACCCGCCGTGCCCACGGCGACACCGCCGACAGCGAGAGTCAGCAGCAGCGTGAACACGGTGGCGACGAGTCGCGTCGTCAGCGGGAGACGGCTCGGTGTGTACGTCATGACACGAGCATCGCGCTCGAGGCCCGCGCCGTTCCAAACGGGCGCCCTCGGACGCGTCAGGCGCCCGCGATGCGGGCGAGCATGTGGTCCATGACGTGCCCGTGCTCGTCCTGCGGGCTGAAGAGCACCACCTCGGCGTCCTCGATCACGCGCACGCTGTGCCCCGACGGCCAGTGGAAGAGGTCCTGCGCCGAGCACCGCTCGACGATGCCATTGGTGTACGTGACGTCGACCGCGCCCGAGAGCATGTAGCCCCAGTGCGGCGCTTGGCAGGCGTCGTCGTCGAGCCCTTGGAGAAGGGGAGCGATGTCGGTGCCGGCCCCAAGGGTGAACCACTCGCCCCCGAGCGTGCCCGCAGTGGTGTCGCCGAACCCGGTCGCCTGGCGCGCCACTGCGCCGGGAACGTCGATCTTGGTGGGGATGTCATTGCGGTTGATGTGCATGGTGCCCTCCGTGGTCGTCCGATCAGAC
>DASXXX010000279.1:0-28923 GCA_036502765.1 Acidimicrobiia bacterium
GCGCCGCCCGCGCGCTACTTCTTCTTGGTGTCGCTGGCGACGACCAGGCCTTCGGTGACCTGCGGCGCGTTCGGGATCAGCTCGGCGGCGTTCTCCACCACCCACTCGTGCGCCAGTCGGACGGACTCATCCGCACCGGCCTTGTCGTCGAACACGCTCAGGGATGCCATGGCACCGTCGCCGGCGTCGATCCAGTAGTAACAGACGAAGCCGGGCACGTCCTCGAGGAGAGGAATGAAGCTCTCGCCGACGAGGCGTCCCGCCTCCGCATCGTCCGTGATTCCCTCGTACCGTCGAACGGCTGCGTACATCGCGACTCCTTGACTCTTGCGGCCAGGATCTCCGGCCGGGGCCAGGATCGCTTGCGCCCCCCACCCACGTCAAAAGCGACGCTCGTGCACAAGATCGGCGTTGATGGCCATCGCCGCGGTGGTCGCGGCGCCGGCGGCGGCGATCACCGACCCGCGCGGATCGACGATGTTGCCGGCAGCCGACACGCCGGGCGTGCTCGTTCGGCCGTCGCGGTCGACCGCGACGAAGCCTTCGGGGCTGAGGTCGATGCCCAGTCCGGCCAGCAAGCCGTCCGGGTGCGGGACGTTGCGCGGGCGGATGAAGACTGCGGTCCGCGCGACCACGCGTCCATCAGCGAGCTTCACGCCGACCAGCTGGTCGTCGTCGACCACGAGCTCGATCACCTCGCCGTCGACGACGGAGATCCCGCGCGCTTCGAGCTGGGTCCGTTCGAGCGCGGACACGTCGCTGGTGTGGACGAAGTAGACGACGTCGTCGGACCACTGCCTGATGAGCAGCGCATGGAGCACCGCACCGGGGTGCGTGCCGAGCACTCCGAGGGGTTGGTCACGCACCTCCCAGCCGTGGCAGTACGGGCAGTGCAGCAGATCGCGGCCCCAGCGCTCTCGCACACCCGGGATGGCGGGCAGGTCGTCGCTCACGCCGGTGGTCAGGAGGATGCGCCAGGCGTCCAGCGTCTCACCGCTCGCCAGGCGTACGACGAACCCGGGCTCGATCTCGGTGACTGCACCGTCGATGATCTCGACGCCGTACCCGGTGACCTCGCCCCGCCCGACCTCGAGGAAGTCTGCGGGCGCCATGCCGTCGCGGGAGAGGAATCCCTGCATGTGTGCCGCGGGCGCGTTGCGGGGTGCGCCGGCGTCGACGACCGCGACCTTGCGCCGCGCTCGTCCGAGGACGAGTGCGGCGCTCAGGCCGGCTGCACCACCACCGACGATCACGACGTCGTAGTTGTGCTGCTCCATCACGGTCACGCGGCGAGCGCAGCGCTCGCGACGGGGGCGTCGGTGCCGACCACCGGTCGCTTGAAGCCCTTGAAGGTCAGGTAGATGCCGAGCGAGAACTCCCACGCTGCGATCGGCAGGGCGAAGAGCACTGCGGTCGAAGAGGTCTGCCCGTGCCCACCGAACAGGGTCGCCAGGCTCGAGGCGAACAGCAGCGGCACCCCGATGAAGCCCATCAGTGGGATGAAGCGGGGGACGAGGCGGAAGCGGTACATGACGGTGGCGAGGAACACGGCGTTGATCGCGGGCATGAAGCCGGGGCCGAACAGGAACGACCAGTCGTGCAGCGCGACGAGCGACCGGCTCGTCGTCAGCAACGCCGCCGTGTCGCCACCGACCATGTCGTTGCGGAGGGTCACGACCGACAGCAGGCTGATGGCACCGACGACGAGGATGGCGGCTTCGAGCGTCCGGGAGGCGAGGAAGCCGATCGCCGAGGTCCGGCTGAACCGGCGTGTCACCGGGTACAGCGCGACGGCCGTACCGATGCCCGCGACCGCGCAGACGAAGTCGAGGAACCCGCCCCACAGCACGCCGGTCTCGTTCCCGTGTCCGAGGACGAAGTTGGCGTGATCGACCAACGGTCCCTTGAGGGCGAGCGTCGGGATCGACGCCGCGAAGGTCACGAGGTAGAGCACGCCGGCCGCCAAGGCGAGCTTGCGCGTGGTGTCCATGGATTTCATGTCATTCCCCTTCGGATCGGAGCTGCGTGACGGAGATCAGCGGGATGCCGAGGTCACGCAGCTTCTGGAGCACGCCGTGCAGCGCGGCCTGGTCGACGATCGGGCCCCGGATGACCGTGGTCCCGTCGGCCGCCCGGATGAGGGTCAGCCCGTCGAACCAGGCCGCCCACCGGGAGCTCAGATGTCCTGTGACTCGGATCTCGTACTGCACGTGCGCAACGTACGAACCGATGTGGTGACCCGACATCACCACATGTGGTGATTGTCAGAGGTCGAGGTCGTCGGCCCGGCGCACGGCCTCGCGGCGGTTGTTCACGCCGAGCTTCATGTAGATGTTCTTGGTGTGCGTGCGCATCGTGTTCAGTGACACCGTCAGCTCGCGGGCGATGTCGGGCCCGTTGAGGTCGCTCCGCAGGAGCCGCAGCACGTCGAGCTCGCGCTCGCTGAGTGGGTCGACGAGAGGCGTCTGCTCGGTGCGGTGTGGTGCGGATCCGCTGGTGAGGGCCTCCCGCAACGCCTGGAGCCGTGGACCGAGGAATGTGAAGACCCTGACGTAGCCCTCGGGTTCGGCGAGCGCCAGGGCATGCCGCAGTGCGTCGAGGGCGCTCGGGGTGTCGCCGCGAGCGTCGAAGGCGAGCGCCCGCACCGCCAGGATCTCGATGACGTTGCTGCCGCGTCCGCCGGCTTCGGCTGCCGCCAGCAATCGGTCGAGCATGGTGCTCACCTTCGGCAACTCTCGTGCGCGGGCGGGATCGTTGGTGAGGACGATGGCGAGCGTGATGTGCTCGAACTCGGTGACGTAGCGCGCCTCGTCGTCGGTCGACAGTGCGCGCTCCCGCACCCACGCGCGCGCGGCGTGCATGTCGCCCATGCGCACGTACGTGCGCGCGCGACGCGCGCCGACTGGCCGCACGGCGGGCGAGAAGTCGGTGTCGTAGACACGTTCGGCTTCTTCCAGCAGCTCGAGGCAGCCGGCGGGGTCGCCGTCGGCCAGCAGCAGCCCCGCGTGCACCGCTCGCGACCGGTAGGGATACTGGCGCGTCCCGAACAGTTCGAGCTCCTGGGCGAGTCGCAACTCCTCCGCGGCGGCGGGGCGGTCGTCGCGCTCGCGCAGGATCTCGGCGAGACCGACGTGCATGTCGGCGGTGCCCCGCAACGGACCCGCCCCGTGGTCGGCGACCAGTTGCAGACCCTGCTCGTAGAGGCGCTGCGCGTCGCGCAGTCGCCCTTGCGCCACACGGATGTCGGCCATCGAGATGGAGATTCCGAGGACATCGGCGATGTGACCGATGCGGCGCATCCCCGCGATCGACTCGGTGTACGCCGCGAACGCGCGGTCGAGGTCGCCCTCGGACCAGGCCGCGAGCCCGAGCAGTGCGTGGGCAGCCGCGTGTTCGAGGTCGTCGTCCGTGGTGACCTCCAGGACGCGGCGCGCGTGGTCGACCGTGGCGGTGACGTCACCCCGCGCCAACGCCAACGCGGCCCGGTACATCTCGATCGCGCCGGGCAGCGACCGCAGCTGCGCATCATCGACGACCACCGTGCCCGCCGCGTCCCGGGCGTCGGGTTTCATGGCCAACCAGTGCTCGACCTCGCGCAGCGAGGCGTCGATGCGGTCGATCTCGCCGTTCGACATGAGCGCGCCGACGAAGCCAATGGCGAGCACCGGCCGGACCCGTACGACGTCCTCGGGGATGAGTCGCGCCCATTCGCGCAGCGTCACGTCCTGCCGGGTGCGTCGCATCTCCGGCATCGCGACCTCGGCCAGTGCCGCGGCTCGGTCGAAGTCGCCGGCGGCGAGTGCGTGCCGGATGGCGTCGGACGGCTCGCCCTGATCCGCGAACCAGGCACTCGCGCGGCGATGGAGCTCAGCCGGCGCGTCGGGCTCTTCGTCGAGGAGTCGCGCCCGCAACACGTCGGCGAACAGGTGGTGGTAGCGGTACCACTCGCGTCGGTCGTCGAGCGGGATCACGAACAGGTTCTGTCGGTCGAGCGCTTCGAGCGCCGCTTTCCCTCCGGGTTCGCACGTCACCGCGTCGCAGAGCGAACCCTGCAACCGCTCCAGGACCGACGTCTGCAACAGGAACCGCCGGACGTCCTCGGACTGGCGTTCCAACACCTCGCCGACCAGGTAGTCGACGATGAATCGGTCGTCACCGGCGAAGCCGGCGATGAAGGTCGCGATGTCGTCGCGTCCCTGCATCGACAACGCCGCGAGCTGGAGGGCGGCGATCCACCCTTCGGTGCGCGCTCCGAGCGTGGCGAGGTCGGTCGCGGTGAGGTCGAGACCCATCGCGCCGTTCAGGTACTCCGCCGCCTCTTCGGGGGTGAAGCGCAGGTCGGCGGCGCGGAGCTCTGTGAGCTCGCCGCGCGCTCGCAGGCGCGCCAACGGCAACGGAGGGTCGGCTCGGCTCGTGATCACGAGCTGCGCCCGTTCCGGAAGGTGGTCGAGGAGGTAGGTCAAGCCCTCCTGGATCTCGGTGCGCTCGATGACATGGAGGTCGTCGAGCACGAGGACGACGTCAGCGTGGGTGTCGTGCAGTTCGTTGACGAGTGTCGCGAGCACGACCTCCGTGGGGGTGTCGCCGACGTTCAGCAGCGCTCGCGCGCCGGCGCCGAGGCCGGCGACCGCCAACTCCAGGGAGGCGAGCACGTACGACCAGAACAACGCCGGATCGTTGTCCCGTTCGTCGAGTGAGAGCCACGCCACTGCCACGCCGTCCTCGGCGACCGCGCCGAGCCACTCGGTCACGAGCGTGGTCTTGCCGAAGCCAGCTGGCGCGGAGACGAGCGTCAACCGCGCGTCGGCGGCGTGGGGGAGGCGCGCGAGGAGTCGTCGTCGCGCCACCAGGTTGCGGCGCGACGCAGGCACGTGGAGCTTCGTCTCGACCAGCGGATACGCCATCAGACCTCGGCTGCGTTGTACCACAGCGTCTCGACGTCGGAATCGAGGTGACATGATGGCGCGGTGACCTGGGACGCACGCTGGGACCTCGGCCCCGCCTTCATCCCCAAAGAGCGGTACATCACCCGGGCGTTCGCCGAGCTGGAGACCGAGCGCCTGTGGCCGCGCACCTGGCAGGTGGCGTGTCGCGAAGAGGAGCTCGCGGCGCCGGGCGACTACCTCGACTACCGGATCGCCGACCAGTCGATCCTGATCGTGCGCAGCACCGACGACGAGATCGGCGCCTTCTACAACTCGTGCCGTCATCGCGGGACGCGCCTGGCGAGTGGGTGTGGCGCGCTGGCCGACGGCCAGATCACGTGTCCGTTCCACGGGTGGAAGTGGAACCTCGACGGTTCGTGCGCGTTCGTGCTCGATCCCGACGAGTTCGGCATCACGACGCTCGACACGCCCGCGCTGCGGCTCGGCGAACTGCGGTGCGAGCGCCGGTGGGGCTTCGTGTGGGTCTGCGCAGATCCCGACGCGCGCCCGCTCGACGAGCACCTCGCGCCGCTCGGCAACTGGTTCGATCCGTTGCACCTCGAGAGCATGCGCTTCCTCTGGTACCGCACGACCGTGCTGCCCGCGAACTGGAAGGCCGCGCTCGACGCGTTCCACGAGGGGTACCACAACTACGGCACGCATCCGCAGCTGCTGCAGTGGTCCGACGACACCGCGATGCGATACGAGCAGTTCGACAACGGGCACGCCCGCTACGTGACCGTGCGCGGCGCGGGACCGTCGAAGCGGTTCGGACTGTCGCCCGACCAGTGGGACGACCGTGAACTGCTCTACGAGCAGGTGATGCACCTCGGGAAGTCGTTCGAAGGCGGCTTGTACTCCGACGACGACATGGCGGCGGCCGCGCGCCTGCGCACGATGGACATCCCCGAAGGGTCGAGCGCGGCCACCGAGTACTCGAAGCTGGTCGCCGCGCGCGCCGACGAGTTGGGCATCGAGTTCCCCGAGCTCTCAGCCGAGCAGCGCGCCGAGGGCACCGGGGTGTTCTCGGTGTTCCCCAACCTGGTGATGCTGGTGAGTCTCGCCAATTGCTTCATGTACCGCGCCCGGCCCGACGGTGACGACCCTGATTCGTGCATCTTCGACATGTGGGCGCTGCGGCTCTTCCCGCCCGAGAGCGGCACGCCCGAGCTCATCCGCGACTTCGCGCCGCACGACGACGAGGTGTGGGGTGTGATCCCGAGCCAGGACTTCGCGAACATGGGCGAGGTCCAGGCCGGCCTGCACTCGTGGGGGTGCGACGGCCTGCGGCTCAGCACCCGTCAGGAGATGAACCTGTTGAACATGCAGCGTGAGCTCGACCGTTACGTCAAGAGGAGTTGACCATGGCCATCGACCGCCAGGACTCGCCGTACCGCCGGGGCAATCGCTACGACCGGCTGCCCATCCCCATGGTGGTGGAGCACTGCATCCCGGTCGACGCCGGCGCGGTGCAACTCGTGATCGAGTCGCGCCGGCTCACCAACGCGATCGTCGAGGCGACGTACCAGGGCGAGATCGCGGGTGGCATCCCGTTCGACGACGGTGGCGCGACGCTGCACGTGCTCGGCACCGACGACGGCCTCGAGCACCTGCGGTTCGACTGCTTCGAAGGCGAGCCGCACTACCACTACATCGACCACGGCACCGGCGGGAACACCGTCGTGCGCATCGACGAGCTCGCGGTGGGCGACCCGATCGAGTTCTCGCTCGCGTGCGTCGAGCAGCACCTGCCCGACATGCTCGGCAACTGTGGTGTGCCCGCGTTGGCCGTCGAGGTGCAGGGCCGCATGGATGAGGTGCACACCGCGATGACCGAGGTCCGCGCCCTCATGCTGAGGGCCCAGCAACCCGTCTAGCCCATGCTGTTTCGGCGTGGCCAGCCCGCGAGAGTCGCGGGGTAGCCACGCCAAATGGTGGAAGGCGGTCAGTGCAGGAGTGAGTCGACGCCGAGGTCGAGGATCTGGCGGGCGTGGCGGCCGCCCATGATCACGAACATCTCATCGCCGCGCGCCGAGCGCACGCCGTACATGGCGCCGAAGATGGTCGTCATCAGCGCCGAGAGCAGGGAACGGCCGTATTCGTCCCAGCATTGGTCCCACGCGTAGCCGCCGACGCCGGCGGCCACGAGCGCGTCGTGGTAGCCCCGCACGATGCGCTCCTCGTGGGCCCGGCGGTCGCCGACGGTGAGCGCGTTGCCGACGACGAACGACACGTCGGACAGCGCGCAGCCCTTGCCGAAGCCCTGCCAGTCGACCGCGGCAACCGTGGGCCGGCCGTCGGCGTCGGTGCCGAACATGAGGTTGTCGGGCCGGTAGTCGCTGTGCACCAGGCTGCGGGCCTTCGGGCGCGCCTCGATCCAACCGCGTGCGGAGGTCGTGAGCCGTTCGTAGAAGTCGACCTCGGCGGGTGCCAACGCAGGTCCGTAGCGCTCGATGAACCCGGGGACGACGGCCTGCAACGCGCCGGCGAGGACCTCCGGATCGGCGAGCCCGCTGCTGCTGCTGCTGCTGAACTGCGGGTGCTCGTGGAGCACCGCGGCGTCCCACCGCGGCGCGTGCAGGCCGACGAGCTCCTGCACCGCCGCTTCCACCTGGGCCACGGTGCATCCCTGCAGCTGATCGCCGGGTCGCATGGGCGACAGGTCCTCGAGCAGGAGCGTGAACCAGCCGGCGTCGTCGATGGCGGCGTGCGCGCAACGCGGCACGCGGATCGTCACCCGCGACGCGAAGTCGCGGTAGAAGCACACTTCGTTCGGGTAGCCGCTCGACGCCATGAACGTGCGTGCCTGCTCGTCCTCCGCCGCGAACTTCCCGACGACGCACGTCGGTGCGCCGTCGACCTCGTGGTCGAGCCGCAGGTCGTAGCGCGCGCAGATGCCCATCTGACCCGCACCAATGGTGCTGACGTCCACCTCGACAACGGTCGCGTCGCCGATCCAGCCCGCGGCGCGGAGTGTCTCGGTGAGGAACGCAGGTGTGACGTCGAGGTGGCTCCGGACGACGCCGGCGGTCATGCCGACGTCAACCCCCGCGCCTCGTCGGAGAACATGCGCTTGGCGATCTTGCCGCTGGGCAGGCGCGGGAGCACGTCGACGAACACCACCGACGTCGGACACTTGAAGTGCGACAGCCGGTCGCGGCAGTACTGGCGCAGCGCCTCGGACATCGCGTCGGGATCATCGCTGGGTTCCGCGAGCTGCACGACCGCGCGCACCGACTCGCCCATCTCGGGGTGGGGGATGCCGATGACGGCGACGTCGGTGATCGCGGGGTGGCCGATCAACACGTCCTCGGTCTCACGCGGGTAGATGTTCACGCCGCCCGAGATGATCATGTTCGACACGCGGTCGGTGAGGAACACGTAGCCCTCGTCGTCGACGTAGCCGACGTCGCCCAGCGTCATCCACCCGCGGTCGTTCCACGCTTCTGCGGTCTTCGCCTTGTCGCCGTGGTACTCGAAGCGGTTCGACGACTCGAACCAGATCTGCCCTGCCTCACCGTTCGGCAGCTCGGTGCCGTCCTCGTCGGCCACGTGCGCGGCGCCCATCAGCGGCTTGCCGACCGAACCGGGGTGCGCGAGCCAGTCCTCGGAGTTGATGTAGCAGAACCCGCCGCCCTCGCTGCCGGCGTAGTACTCGTGCAGGATCGGGCCGAAGAACTCGATCGCGCCGCGCTTCACGTCGGGCGGGCACGGTGCCGCTGCGTGCACGATCACCTGGAGACTCGACAGGTCGTACTTCGCGCGCACTGCTTCGTCGAGCTTCAGGATGCGCACGAGGTGGGTGGGCACGAACTGCACGTGCGTGACCCCGTAGCGCTCGATGGCGGCGAGACACGCCTCGGCGTCGAAGTGGTGCATCGCGACGACGGTGCCGCCGAGGCGTTGCACGGTCGTCGACCAGCCGGCCGGCGCGGAGTGGTACAGCGGCGCGGGGCACAGGTACACGGATCCCTCGGTGACGCCGAAGAGACCGCCGACCAGCGCGCTGAACGCGTTCGTCGTACCGAGCGGGGCGCCGATCGTCGGTGCCTTGATGCCCTTGGGCCGGCCGGTGGTGCCGGATGAATAGAACATCCAGCTGCCTTCGGCTTCGTCGTCGATCGGTCCTGCAGGCTGCGCGGCGAGGACAGCTTCGTAGTCGTCGAAGCCCGGGAGCTCGCGGCCGAGCGCGAGCCGCAGCGCGCGCGCGTCCTGACCGAGATCGGCGACCGCATCGCTGACGTCGGCGACGACCACGAGGGCCTGCGCGCCGCAGTCGTCGACGATGTAATTCACCTCGTCGGCGGCCAGGTGCCAGTTGACCGGCGTGACGTAGAGGCCCGAGTTCATCGCGCCCCACAGCACCTCGAAGTACTCGAGCCGGTTGTCCATCACGATCGCGATGTGGTCGCCGACGTGCAGATCGGCAGTGCGCACCGCGTGCGACATGCGGCTGGCGCGATCGTCGAGCTCGGCGTAGGTGCGGATCGCGCCCGTATCGGCGTCGATGGCGGCCGGACGGTCGGGCGCCGTCTGCGCGTAGTGCCGCGGGTGTTGCATGGTCACGAGCGTCCCCCAGGAAACATCCAGACGTTTACGCCCGAACTTTACGTGCTGCGTACCGCTCCCAGTGTGTCGTCGAGCCAGTCGAGCATCAGTCCTCTGGAAACGCGGGGAAGATCTCCTCGGCCACCCAGTGCAGGTGGTCGAGGTGCTCTTCGAGCGATCGACTCGCTGGCGTGGGTACCGACGTACAGGTGACGCCGACTTCCGCCAGGTGACCGACCGCGTCGATCGTCGCCTGGGTTCCGACGGGAACGCGCGCGCGACCGAGGTCGCCGTCGAGCGGTTGGTGGTGTTCGTCGACTGCGAGGGTCGTGAGCGGGAGCGCGACGTCGAAGGGACGGGTGCGTTCGGCGAAGCCGGCCTGCGCGCGCACGTACTCGAGACAGTCAGGGATCTCGTCGGCCGTGATCAGCCACGGGTACCAGCCGTCGTGACGGGCGGCGCGCCGCATGGCTGCGCGCGAGTTCCCGCCCACCCAGATCGGAGGATGCGGTTGCTGCACCGGCTTCGGCTCGAACGCTAGGTCGGCGAAGTCGACGTGGTCGCCGTGGAACTCCGGTGTGTCGCTCGTCCACAGTTCGACGATCGCGTCGAGGTACTCGTCGGTGAGCTTCCCGCGTTCGTGGAACGGCACCCGCAGGATCTCGAACTCGCGCTCGGCGTGCCCGACGCCGATCGACACCCGCACCCGTCCGCCCGAGAGGACGTCGAGCGTCGACACCGCCTTCGCGAACACGACCGGGTCGTGGTAGGGCAGGACGATCACCGACGAGTCGACGATGATCCGCGACGTCGCGCCGGCGACGAAGCTCATCGCCGTCATCGCGTGCGACCACGACGGACCCATGAGCCCCACCATGTCGTTCGGGATGACGATGTGCTCGGGGATCGCGAGCGAGTGGAACCCGATCTCGTCGGCGGTGCGAGCGACGAGCTGGTAGTCGCCGGGGCCCATCGACCGCTCCCAGTCGTTGGTGATCGGCGGGTAGAGGTTGATGCCCGGGAGGCCGGTCGAGAACTTCACGACACGCTCGTCAGCCGCGCTCGGCTCAGACCGGGTTCATGTCGGGGTCGAGGTAGTCGTCGACGATCACCTTGGTGTCGACGTACCGCTGGTACTCCTCGTCGTCGAGCTGGAGCACCTTGCGGAACACGTAGTCGTTGTCCTCGCCGAGCACCGGCGCGCCGCGGTCCCAGACCTGCGGCACGCCCTGGAACGCGTACCCGATGTGCGGATACGTGCCGACGTCGCGGCTCGTCATCGGACGGATCCACTCCCGTGCCGCGACGTGCGGATCGTCGGCGAGCATCTCCTCGGTGAACTGTGGCCCCGCGGTGACTCCCACCCGCTGCAAGATGTGGAACGCCTCCATCAGCTCCTGCTGCTGGGTCCATGCGGTGATCGCGGCGTCGAGCTCGTCGTGGTGCTCGTAGCGGCCGGCGACGGTGGCGAAGCGCGCGTCGGTGAGCAGGTCGTCACGCCCGATGACGCGCGCGAGCGCCTCCCACTCCGCGTCGGTTCGCGCGGTGATGGCGAGCAGGCTCTCGTCGGCGCGGCACCGGTAGATCCCCTGCGGGGCCTGTTCCGGGTCGCGGTTGCCGGTGCGCGGAGTCTCCTTGCCGAGCTGCACGTCGACGAACGCGTCGCCGAGCTGGTTCATGGCGTTCTCGATCTGCGCGAGCTCGATGAGCTGGCCGCGTCCGGTGGCGGCGCGGTAGTGGAGCGCGGCGAGCACCGCGAATGCGCCCGCGGGCCCCGTCGCGGCGTCCATGTACATCGTCGCCGGCGTCTCGACCATCTCGATGTCGTGATGACCGATGAGCTGGGCAAAGCCGCTCAGGCCGTCGAACTGCGCGCCGAACCCGGTGTAATTGGCGTAGTCACCGGTGAGACCGGCCGGCGGGATGCGCAGCACCAGCAGGCGCGGGTTGCGGTCGAGCAGCTGGCTCTCGTGGAGGCCGATCTGGTGCAGCGTCGACATCTTGAGGTTCTCGACGAACACGTCGGAGTGCTCCACCAGGCGCATGAGCAGCTCGCGCGCTTCCGGGCGCCGGGGATCGATGGTGCATGACAACTTGTTGCGCGCGATCGAGTTGTTCATCGCGTGGCGGTTGTACGGCCGGTCGTCGACGCCCTCGATCGGGGGCGCATACATCGACAGCAGGCTGCCGAGCACCATGTTCGGGTCGGGCCGGGCGAGGTAGCCCTTGGTGGTGGGCGGGAACACCGACGGGTTCTCGACCCGGATCACCTCGGCGCCGAGGTCGGCGAGGAGTTGGGTGAGGTAGGGCCCCGACCACACGGTGGTGAAGTCAAGGACCCGGATGCCGTGCAACGGCGGCTGGTCGGGATTCGTGGTCCCGCGCTCGGGTGCGTCGGTACGGCGCATCTCGACGCGCACATCTGCCGGCGGCGGTGTCGGCGCGGGCTGGTGCATCTGCCAGCCGCCTTCGGCGTGACGGTACGGCGCGCCGGGGAGCACGACGCGTCCGAGCACCGGGTCGTCGCAGTCGACCCAGAACCCGCGCTGGTAGAAGTGGTCGGCCTCCATCACCTCGGCGGGGGTGTACACGCCGGCCAGTGGCCACTGCGCGGCCTGCGCCAGCGCCGTCGCGTCGGCCCGGGTGTGCTCGAACAGCCACGGGTACAGCGCGGTGTCGAGGATCTCCTTGGTCTCCGGGTTTCCGAACGCGTCGGGGCGCGCGAAGGCCTCCTTCAGCGCGTCGTCATCGAGGACCTCGAGCATCTCGCGCAGCTGCTGGGGCGTCGACATCATCGACACGTAGCCGTCGGCGCACGGGAACACGCCGGTGGGTAGCAGCGTGTCGGCCGCGTTCGCCGCGAGCAACAGCGGGACGTGGTCGGCGTACTCCCATCCGAGGTACCGACAGACGCGCGCGGGGATCGTGCCCAGCGCCTCGAACGCGGCGCAGTCGACGTGCGCGCCGGCACCGGAAGCCCGCGCGCGCAGCACCCCCGACAGCGCCGCGAGCGCGGCGGTGTGGCCGACCGAACACAGTGCGGCGGCGCGCGGTGACCGCACCGGGACCTCGACCGAGCGGCCCTGCGGGAACGTCACCCACGCCGCGGTCTGCGCGACGAGGTCCGACCACGTGTAGTCCGCATACGGGCCGGTCGTGCCGAACCCGCTGATCGTGGTGACGACGAGCGACGGGAACTGCTCGCGCACGTCGCCGCGGGAGAGCCCGAAGCTCGCCAGGTCGCCCGCACCCTGGCTCTCGACGACGGTGTCGACCGCGGCGAGGAGCTCCAACACGCGGGCACGGCCGGAGTCGTCGGCCGGCACGAGCTCGGCCCGCTTGTTCGTATTGAAGTGGACGAAGCGCTCGGGGTGCAGACGCTCGGGGTCGCCCGCGGGTGTCTCGACCTTCACCACGTCGGCGCCGAGATCGGCGAAGACCTTGCCGCAGTAGGAGCCGGCGGGATCAGTGGCCAGCTCGAGGACCGCGACGTCGCTCAGCAGTTGACGCATGGGCGGGAGACTAACTCGACGGTCGCGATCACCACATCTGCTCCATCGCGGCGTCGGGTTCGCCCAGGTGGTCGCGCAACACGTTCTTCGCGACCTTCTCGGTTGCGGTCTTCGGCAGCGCGTCCACGAGGACCAGCGCCTCGGGGCACTTGAACGCGGCGACCCGCCCATCGGGCTGCCGATGACGGCGGCGATCCCACCGATGTGGAACATCGGCTGGGCCGCGAGGGTGATGCGCAGCTGCTCGGCGAGCGCGAGGGCGCAGGCGCGCACGTCGGCGAAGGTCAGGCGTTCGTCATCGTGCACGAGATGCACCAGGTCGGCGTGCGCGGTGCGCATCTGGAACGTGTCGACGATGGTGCGGGGCGCCCGCACGAACACGCACAGCGGCACGCCGTCGAGCACGACCTCCTCGACCTCGAAGAGACCGCCGGGGTCGATCAACGGTTCGAGCCGGCGGTCGTCGCGGTAGACGGCGGCGATCATGGCGCGCACACTACCGAGAGATCTAGACCTTTTGCTGGGCTCGGTCGCCTAACCCCGCTCGTGGGCCGGATCCTCGCCGGTGCGGGCCCAGCGGACGATGTCGGCGACGCCGTACGGGTACATGCCCCGCCGCGCGAACAGGTCCATCATGCTGCCGACCGGTTCCTGGAGGTCCTGATTCGCCATCACGTCGTCCCAGTGGTCGAGGATCCCCTCCGGCGTCGGCGAGTCGTCGGGCGCCTGCCAGCCCTCGGTGGTCGCGAGCACGAAGCGCGCCACGCGCCCGCCGCCGGTCTGGATCAGCTCACCCGACACCGGACACGACTCGTGCGCGAACACCGCGACCAGCGGCGAGGTGCGCTCGGGCGCGAACGCGTGGTCGAGCATCGCCTGGAACTCCTCGTCGGGGACGCGCGGCATGATCGGCGTCTGCGCCACCGGCATGATCACGTTGACGGTGATGTCGAGGTCGGGGTGCTGCTCGCGCTCGGCCCGCAGCTCGTTGGCCAGCACCTTGCTGAACGCCATCACCGCGCCCTTGCCCGCGGCGTAGATACCGGTGTGCGGGATGCCGAGCACCGACCCCGAACCGGTGTTGACGATGCGGCCGTAGCGCTGGTCGCGGAACACCGGCAGCGACGAGCGCACGAGGTTCACCGTGCCCACGAAGTGCACGCCGAGGGTGAGGCGCACCATGTCTTCGTCGGGAACGGTGCCACTGCCGGCGGCCGCGTTGTTGACGATCACGTCGAGGCGACCCCAGGTGTCGAGCGCGTCGTGCACGATCTGATCAGTGCCTTCGCCGGTGGTGATGTCGCTCGTGTTCGCGATCGCCTCACCGCCCGCGTCGCGGATCATCGAGACCGTCTCGTCGCCGCCCTGTAGGTCGTTCACCACGATCCGCGCCCCGCGCCCGGCGAGGAACAGGGCGTGCTCGCGACCGAGCCCGTGGTGCGCCCCCGTGATCGCAACGACCCGTCCGTCGAACCGCAACTCGTCCATGGCGGCATTCTGACCTGGCGATAGCCTCCGCGCATGGCGACGGGGGAGTTCGACGGCCGGGTCGTGTTGGTCACCGGGGCCGGGTCGGGGATCGGGCGGGCGAGCGCGGTCGGGTTCGCCGCCGACGGCGCGACCGTCGTCGTCAACGACGTCGACGCCGAGACCGCGGAGGCAACCGCGCAGCTCATCCGGTCGAGCGGTGGTGCGGCGCACGCGCACCCAGCTGACGTGGGTGATTCCGCCGCGGTCGACGCGCTGATCGACGGCGCGGTCGAGCGCTTCGGCGCGCTCGACGTGCTCCACAACAACGCGGGCTACGGGTTGCCGGGTCTCGTCGCGACGACGACCGACGAGGTCATGGCCGAGATGCTGCGGGTGAACCTGTGCGGTGTGCTCTACGGGACGCGTGCCGCGCTCCGGCACATGACCGCGCGTGGCTCGGGTGTGATCGTCAACACCGCGTCGAACGCGGCGTTGGGCGCGCCGCGCGAACGGGCGGCGTACGGCAGCGCCAAGGCGGGTGTGATCGCGCTGACGCGCAGCACTGCGGTCGAGAACGGCCGCCACGGAGTGCGCGCGGTCGCCATCTGCCCCGGACCGATCGAGACGCCCGCGTTCCTGCGCTTCGCACCCGATCCCGACTACTACCGCGCGCAGATCCCGATCCGTCGTCTCGGTCGTCCCGAAGACGTCGCCGAGCTCGCCCGGTTCCTCGCGTCCGACCGTGCCGGCTTCCTCACCGGCGTCGCCATCTCCCTCGACGGCGGCCTGAGCGCCAAGCTCTCCGCGCCCTTCCTCACCCCCGACGAGATCCTCGAATAGAGGTTTGGCGGGCCCTACGTCGCCACTCTGACGCGGCAAAGGCACCGAAACTACGACGGCTGCCCCGATGTCGCGCTCGACATGGTCAGCAGCCCCACCTTCCCTTCGCCGCGCGCGTCTCAGCCGGCGTAGCCCTCGGGGTTCTGCGACTGCCAGCGCCAGTGGTCGGCAACCATGTCGGCCAAAGTGCGTGACGCGCGCCAGTGGAGCAGCGACGCCGCCCGCGCCGGGTCGGCCCACACCGCCACGACGTCACCGGCGCGCCGCGGCCCGATCTCGTAGCGAAGGTCACGTCCGACTGCGTCTGACGCTGCCCGCACCACGTCGAGCACCGAGCTGCCGGTCCCGGTCCCGAGGTTGATCGGCACCGCGCCGTCGATCGCGTCCAGGTGGTCGAGCGCGGCGAGATGACCCTCGGCCAGGTCGACCACATGGAGGTAGTCGCGGACCGCGGTGCCATCGGGCGTCGGGTAGTCGCCGCCGTGCACCACGAGGTGATCGCGCCGGCCGACCGCGACCTGCATGATGTACGGCATCAGGTTGTTGGGGATGCCGATGGGGTCCTCGCCGATCAGCCCGCTCGGGTGCGCGCCCACCGGGTTGAAGTAGCGGAGCAGCGCGATGCGCCAGCCGGCACCAGTCGCCGCCACGTCGCGCAGCATCTCCTCGATGTGCAACTTGGTGCGACCGTACGGGCTGCTCGCGCCGAGCGGTGTGTCCTCGGTGATGGGGACGGTGTCGGGCTCGCCGTACACCGTGCACGACGACGAGAACACGAGGTCACGCACGTCGTGGCGCTCCATGGCGTCGAGCAACTGCACCGTGCCCACGACGTTGTTGTCGTAGTAGCGCAGCGGCACCTCGACCGACTCGCCGACCGCCTTCAGTCCTGCAAAGTGCACGACCGCTTCGACATCACCGTGACCGAACGCGCGGTCGAGATCGTGCGGTTCGCGGAGGTCGCCCTCGACGAACACGAGCCGCTCGGCGGCCGCCGGCGCCAGCTCGGCGACGCGCTGGAGCGCGACCACGCTGCTGTTGTCGAGGTTGTCGAGCACGATCACGCGCAGCCCCGCTTCGAGCAGCACGACGCACGTGTGGCTCCCGATGTAGCCGGCGCCTCCGGTGACGAGCACGGTGCGGTCGGTCATGAGGTTGTTGTCGACGGCTTCATGACGCACCACGCTCGCACACGAGGCGTGACGGAGGCGGAACCGCACACGAGGTTCCCGGACTCTGTCGTCGGGTACGAACGGAAGACCGTGCCACCGAGCGACACGGATCCGTCGAACAGGAGCTTCCAGTGGCGAACGACAGTGGTCCCGAGAGTGCCGTCAAGGGCGTGGTCGAGGACGTCAAGGGCAAGGCGAAGGAAGTCATCGGTGAGGTGACCGGCGACGACTCGAAGGAACGCGAGGGGCGCGCGCAGCAGGACAAGGCACGATCGGAGCGCGAGGTCGCCGAGCACGAGGCAAAGGCCGATGCCGCGCGCTCAGAGGCTGCCGTGCACGAAGCCGAACAGAAGATGCACCAGGACGACTGAACGCCGTTCGCCTACCGGATCAGCTCGGCCGGATCAGGTCGGCCGGGTCAGGTCGGGCGGGTCAGGTCGGCTGGGTCAGGTCGGGGAGGTCGTCGACCAGCTCGGACAGGATCGGACCGATGGCGGCGGCGAGCGTGGGGTTGGCGTACCCGACCCACGCCACCGCGGTCGTCGTGTCGAGGGGCACGTCGAGCGGTCTCCCGTGGGGATCGGTGACCACGCCACCCGCTGCCTCGAGCAGCATCGCGGTGCACACGTCGTAGGGATGGCATGCGAACCCGTCGGGATCGACGAGTGGTCGCAGATCGGCGACGAATCGGTCGCGTCCGGTGGCGAGCTCGTGCAACTGGCCGCCGGACGAGAGGTACTCGTCGTCGAAGACGACCCGGCAGCCGAGCCTGGCGAACAGCGCCGTCTCGAGCTCGGCGAGTGCAACCTTGCCCGGGACGAAGAACTTGGCCAGTCCGGCGAAGCCGTGTTCGAGGTCGCCGGCGCTCGACGGTTGCACGATGAGCGGAGCGCGCCGCCCGTCGTGAAGATCGATCCGTTCGGCGACGATGCCGTTGCCACGGGTGGCGCTGAGCTGGTCGGTGAGGCCCTGCTTCGTGGTCGGCAGTTCGGTCATGGCCGCGGTGACCACGTCGCGCAATGTTCCGCCTCGCGGCGCGGCGGCCGCGAGGCACCACGCCGGACGCTTGTCGTACATCAGCCCACGAGTGCCGTCGATGGTGTCGACGATGACGGTCCATTCGGGGTCACGGCCGATCACGACGGGTTCCTCGAGGCCTTCGGACACCACTTCGACGTTGGTCCAGTGGACCTCGAACCAGTCGAGCAGCGTGTCGTCGGCCACCCGGTCGATGGCGAAGATCGTGTCGGCGGCCGTGGCGCCCGCGATCGCGGCCATGTCGATGCCGCGGGCGCCGATGACGACGTCGCGGATGTGGTCGCCGAGCGCGCAGAGCAATTGGCGTGCCTCGTCAGGTGAGGGCATGGCGCAACTCCATCAGCCCCGGAGCGCGCCGCGGTGGATGCACTCCTTGACTGTGAGGACATCCTCACAATAAAGTGAGGAATGCCTCGCGTTTACCGCCGGGGCGGGTCGAGCGTCGGGGGGACGTGATGCAGCGCAGGTGGAAGGTTGCGGTTGCCATGGTGACGGTCGTCGCGGCCGCTGTGGTGGCGGCACCGGCCGGGGCCCAGTCGGGCTCCGACAAGCCGCAGGCTGTCGAGGTGGGCGTGACCCCCACCGAGATCCACATCGCCACGATCGCCGACGTCGACACGCCGCTCGCTCCCGGTCTCTTCGATGGCGCGAAGTACGGCGCACTCGGCGCGGCGAAGTACCTGAACAGCAAGGCGGGGGGCGGGGGAGTGGCCGGTCGCAAGATCGTCGTCGACTTCCTCGACTCCAAGCTGAACGCGAACGAGTCACGCAACTCGGTGATCACCGCGTGCCAGGACGACTTCGCCATGGTCGCCAACGCGATGGTGTTCCTCACCAGCGCCGACGACATCGTCGGCTGCGTGGACAAGGCCGGCGCGACCACCGGCCTCCCCGACATGCCGTCGTTCACCGCGGGTGTGGTCGAGAGCTGCGCCCCGACGACCTTCGGGATCAATCCGCCGCAGCTCCACTGCGACACCGCGACCGAGAGCCCCCAGGAGTACACGTCGAGCAAGGCCGGTGCTCCGTACTTCGTGAAGAAGTTCGGGAAGAACAAGCTCCACGGCGTGATGCTCTACGGCAACGACACCAAGGACGCCGAGCGCGGCTCACGGGCGCTGCTCGACGCCTTCTTGAGCACCGGCATCACGTCGGATCAGTACAAGGGCTTCTCCGCCACCACGAACCAGAGTGGCTACACCGGCGTCGTCGCGCAGATGAAGGCCGACGGGTCGAACATCGTCGACAACATCACGTCGTCACCCGAGCTGCTCCGCGCCGAGATGCAGCTGCAGGGCATGAACGTCGACGACGTCGTCTACCAGTGCGGCTGCTACGGCGAGAAGTTCCGCACCAACCCGGCGCTGGAGGGTGTGTACATCTGGGGGTACACGCTCCCGCTCGAAGAGGCATCGTCGAACGCGATGCTCGAGACGTTTCTGAAGTACGTGCCGCGCGACAAGGCCGACGGTTTCGCCGAGTACGCGTGGGCGGGCGTGCTCGCGTTCGCACAGGCCGCGAAGGCCGTCGTGGCGAAGGACGGCGTGAACGGCCTGACGCGCGAGAACCTCCTCCAGCACGGGGTCACCACGCTCACGAAGTTCGACGCCGGCGGGATGATGGGCACGGTGAACATCGCCGAGCACGTGCCGACCGACTGCAGCATGTTGCTGCAGCTGAAGCACCAGAAGTACGTGCGGCTGTCGCCCAAGAAGCCCGGGACCTTCGACTGTCGCCCGTCGAACCTCGCAACCATCAAAGCCGACTACATCGGCGGCTGACGCCCGTCAGGAAGGGATCATGGACAAGTTGACCTGGACACTGACGGGTGGCACGGACGTCGACGTCCGCGAGTTCCAGCGGTTCGTGCTCGACGAGGTGGCACCGGGCGCCGGCACGCGGGTGCCGTCGAGCACCGACGTGCGCGTGACCCTGCACGAACCGGACGCCTACAGCGGCGCGTTCATCGATCCGGGTGACGGTGAGCGCGCCGTCGGTGCCGTGCTCGAGATCATCACCGCGGACTCGTACGTCGCGATCGACGACGTCAACGAGTACCTGGGCGCGCACTGCGGCCACGTGCAGGGGTGGCGGGTCCGGTCGAACCTGATCTACGACGCTTCGACGCCGGTCGCGCCCGGTGAGCCGTCGGCGTTCCCGAACATCTTCTGCTTCGTCGAGCGCCTCGACGGCACGACGCCCGAGCACTTCGACCGCAACTGGTCGATCCATGCCGGGCACCTCGACGGCCTGGAGGCCGAGAGCGAGCAGTCGCGGGCGGAGCGGCAGCGCGAGGAGGAGTCGCAGCCGGGTCAGCTCTACCGCCAGAACCGGGTGCTCGAGCCCATCACGCCGACCGCGTGGGTCGTCCACGGGTACACCCAACTGCAGTTCGGGTTCCTGCTCCCGAGCGTGGGCGACGAGCCGTACGCGCGCGTGCGCGGCGAGGAGGAGTTCGACCGCTGGCCACCGAGGATCGTGCAGGGCCACGAGTACCGGGTGCGCTGAGCTGATGCACGCGCTCCGCGGTGGAGTCGCGGTCGTCACCGGGGGAGCCGGCACCGTCGCCGGCCTCGGTCAGGGGTTGGTGCGCCAGTTCGCGCGCGCCGGCATGCGCGTGGCGATCATCGACGTCGACGGCGACGCCGCCGCGCGGCTCGCTCGCGAACTCCAGGGGGAAGGTGTCGAGGCGATCGCGTGCACGGCCGACGTGACCCACGAGTCGACGCTTCGCAACGCCGTCGAGCAGGTGCGTGATGGATTCGGCGCGTGCAACATCCTCTGCGCGCACGTCGGCGGGGGAGGTCAGGGCCGATTCGACACCAGCACGATCGCAGAGTGGCGCAGCGCGATGGAGTTGATGGTCGTCGGGACGGTCGCGACGGTGCAGGCGTTCCTGCCGCTCATGCGTGAGACCACGGGACATCGGCGCATCGTCCTCACGTCGTCCGCAGCTGCGCTCGCGCCCGGGAGGTTCCAGGGGCCGTACCGCGCGGCCAAGGCTGCGGTCACCTCACTCGGCGAGACCCTCGACCTGGAGCTCGGACCCGAGGGCATCGGGGCGACGATCGTCTTCCCGAGCGGCATGCTCGTCCCGGAACTGCTCGAGTTCATGCGCACCAGCGACCTCGCAGCTGACGGCATCGATCCCGTGGTGCGCGCGATCGCCGAGGAGATGGCGCCCGAACCATCGGACCTCGCGACCGGCGAGTCTGCGGCCGAGCCGGTCGTCGATGCCGTCGCGGCCGGCTTGCGCTACGTGGTCACGCACGGCGTCACCGTCGGTCGCGTCGCCCGTGCCCGTCAGGACCTGCTCGACCAAGCGCTGGCCGAAGCCGCCCGCCGGGCTCAGGCATAGCCGGGCTCAGGCGTAGGCGATCGTCGCGCCGGCGGCCTCGTACGCGGCGCGGATCAGCTCGCCTGACCGCGGATCGAGCGGGGCGCCCAGGCCCATCCGGCTCATCACGTAGCCCCCGGCGATGCGGTGCTCGGAATCGGCGAAGCCGACCGAGCCGCCCGCGCCGAAGTGCCCGAACGCGCCCGCGCCGCCCATGGGGGCGTATGGCGATGCCGACGAGAACCCGAGTGCGATCGTCGACTCTACGTCGATGCCCGGGAACGACATCACCCGGTCGTATCCCGACGTCTGCCGCGTCCGCGCGAGGTCGACCTGCTCGGGCGTGAGGAGCGCGTCCGGGGGACCACCCTCGACGGCACCGATCAGTCCTGCGTAGAAGCGGGCGAGCGAACGCGCGTTGGTGATCCCGCTCGCACCCGGGAGCTCGGCCGCGTGGAACTCGCGGGTGTTGGCGATGATCGCGAGATCCTCGTCGAACGCGCCGTTGAGCGACATGGCCCGGATCATGAGCGCGTCGGGCCCCAGCACGTCGGCGAGGTCGAAGTCGCCGAGGACGTCGGCGCCCATCGGGATCATCGGCGCGACGCGGGGCTCGAACTCGTCGGGGAGACCGATCCAGAACTCGAGTCCGAGGGGTTCGGCGAACTCATCGCGGAAGAACGCGCCGAGGGTCCGACCGTCGATGCGGCGCACGACCTCGCCGACGAGGTGGCCGTAGGTGATCGCGTGATAGCCGTGGGCCTCGCCCGGCTCCCACAGCGGCGCTTGCAGCTCGAGCGCCTCGATCACCGGATCCCAGGCGAGCGCTTCGGCGCGCGTGAGCGTGGCGTCGATGGTCGGCAGACCGGCCTGGTGACTCAGCAGCCACCGGACGGGGATCTGATCCTTGCCCGTCTGTCCGAACTCGGGCCAATAGGTGACGACGGGCTCGTCGATGTCGAGCAGGCCGCGCTGGGCGAGCAGGTGGGCGCATGCTGCCGTCGCGCCCTTGGTGGAGGAGAAGACGACCTGGAGCGTCTGCGCGTCGTAGGGCGCGCCGGTGTCGGTGCGGACGCCGCCCCAGAGGTCGACGACCAGGTGGCCGTCGACGGCGAACGCGAAGCCCGCGCCGACCTCACCGAACTCGGCGAAGTTGCGCGCGAACGCGTCGCGCACGCCTTCGTACCCCGCCTCGACCGTGCCTCCGATGTCCACGCTGCCGTTGTCCACGCTGCTCAGACGTGGTTCAGACGGCTGGTCAGCTCGCTCGCGTCCCAGAAGGGCGAACCGACCGAGTCGGGGACGTGGTCGAGCGGGGCGTGCACGGCGTCGACCGGCGGTCCGATGCGGGCCGCGAGCGGCGTCAGCGCCTCGAGGTCGAACTTGTACACCTGGGCCGCCGTGCCGGCGAGGAGCAGGCGGAGCGTGGCGTCGTCGATGTCGGCGAAGTTGGCCCGCAGGCCGTCGACGGTGTTGCCGATCGCGCCTTCCGGGTGCGGGAAGTCGTGACCCCACATGATGCGATCGGCGCCGAGGACGTCGATCCAGTGCACCTCGTGGGGCGACAGGATGCTGGCGCCCACGTAGCAGTTGCGCTGGAAGTACTCGATCGGCGTGAGCTGCAGCGCGTCGGTCGTCGCGGTTCCGAACACGCCCGCGAAGTTCAGCTGGTGCGGGACGTCGGCGTAGCGCGACTGCACGACCTGCAGCTGGCGCGTCATCCGCTCGAGGTCCTCGACGACCCACCGCAGGCCCGGCATCTCGGTCCAGATCACGGTGAGGTCGGGATGGCGGTCGAAGACGCCGCCGACGATGAGGTGGCTCATCGTGAGTCGAGTCCAGAGCTCGTGGTCGACGTAGGTCACGGCCTTGGCTGCATCCTGTCCGGGACTCGGGTCGGGGCTGCCGGATCCCTGGTGCTGGTGCACCGGGAGCCGCAGGCGTGCGGCGGTGCGCCACAGTGGGTCGTAGCGCTCGTGGTAGTAGGGCTCGACCACGTGGTTGGGCGGGACCGCGGGCAACATGACCCCGCCGATCACCGCGTGATGCGACGCCCACTCGATCTCCTCCACCGCGGCGTCGATGTCGTTCGGGAGGAGCTGTACCAGCCCGCGCGAGCGCTCGGACGCGGCACCGCAGAAGTCGACGAGCCAGCGGTTGTGCGCCTGCAGGCCTGCCCACCGGCGTTCGAAGTCGGCACGGTCGCGGGGCACGCCGCTGAGGTGCGCGAGGATGTCGTAGAAGGGCGGCAGCGTGTTGGGGAAGATGACCTCGGCCGCGACACCTTCGTCGTCGAGTGCGCGCATCCGTCGCGCCGAGTCCCAGTTGCGGTCGTCGGTCATGTCGAACCAGGGCATCGTGATCTGTCCGAGCCACTCGTCGAACTCGTCGTGCCAGCGCGTCGGCAGGTACTCGCGGTAGTGCTGGGGCAACGCGCCCGCGTGCGCATCCGACGAGATGATCATCAGCCGGTCGATCGAGTTCCACGTGTCCACGGTCGTCCCCCTGTCGCTGTTCTGAATGTGAGGCTAGACTCACATTCGTGGTTGCGCAAGCAGGAGCGCCGAACGGCGTGAGCACCGAACCGACCGTCCGCACGCCGGCCAGGCAGCAGCGCAGCCAGGCCACCTTCGACGCCATCCTGGCCTCGGCGGGCGCGCTGTTCGACGAGATCGGGGTCGAGGCGACGACGATGGACGCCATCGCCCGGCGCGCCGGTGTGTCGATCGGTGCCGTGTACCGGTTCTTCGAGAACCAGGACGCCGTCGTGGCGACGGTGGCGCTCCGCTGCAGCGAGCGCATCCAGGAGGCGGCGCTCCCGCAGTTCAGCGAGGCGAGCCTGCAGCGAGACGCGGACGCGGTCATCACCGACTTCCTCGCCGCGTTCCTCCGTGTGCTCGACGACGTCCCCGGTTCCCGAGGTCTGCTCTCGGCGGTGTTCACGCGCCCGTCGGTCCAGGAGACCCTCCTCTGGACCGCCCACGTCGAGCGCTTCATCGAGCGCTACGCGCCCGGACTCCGTCCGGCGCGCCGCCGGCAGGCCGCGCACACCTACCAGGTCATCGCCACCACGTTGATGACGCGAGCCGTCGATCCCGGGCAACGGACGTCGGCCCAGCTCAAGGAGACCCGTTCCGTCCTCCTGGGCTACACGAACCAGCTCGCGCTCGAAGCTCCGGCATCCTGACGCCGGCGATTCGCGCTTGCGACATGGGTCGCACCCGCCGATGCGACCCATACTGACCGGGTGCTGACAGCTTCCGACCGCCCGAAGGAGACATCCCGTGGCTGAAGAAATCGTTCTCGTCGACTACCCGCTGCCCCAGGTGAAGCGGGTGACCATGAATCGCCCGGAGAAGCGGAACGCGCTCTTCCATCCGCTGCGGGGGGCGATCATCGACGCCCTGCAGGAGGGCGACATGGACGACGACGTCAAGGTGATGATCGTGCGGGGCAACGGCCCGTCGTTCTCGGCCGGCTACGACCTCGGGGGCGGCAACGAGGGTCACGAGCTTCCGCACTTCACGGCCGCCGGCGAAGGCCAGTGGCCGCGCCACGTCACCGAGACCTGGATGGGGATCTGGGACCTGTCGAAGCCGGTCATGGCGCAGGTCCACGGCTACTGCCTGGCCGGTGGCAGCGAGCTCGCGACGGGCTGCGACCTGGTCTACATGGCCGACGACGCGCAGATGGGGTATCCCGCCGTGCGCTTCGGTGTGCCCGACATGCACTTCCACCCGTGGTTCCTCGGCATGCGCAAGGCGATGGAGATGTTCATGACCGGCGACTCGGTCAACGGCATCGACGCGGTTCGCTACGGGTGGGCGAACGCGTCCTACCCCGCGGACCAGCTCGAGGCCGAGGTGCTGAAGGTCGCCGAGAAGATCAGCAAGTTGCCCCTCGACGTGCTGCAGCTCAACAAGCGGGCGATCCACCGCCAGATGGAGGTCATGGGCCTGCGCACCGGCATCCGCGCCGGCACCGAGCTCTGCGCGCTCGGGACGCACACGCAGTCGATGGCTGACTTCGTCGCCGACATCGAGAGCGACGGGTTGACCGGCGCGCTCGACCGCCGCGACGGCAAGTTCGGCGACTACCGCACGACCGACAACGCGGCCGGCTGACCGAAGGGTGCGCCGGCGTCGCGCTACGCGCCGGCGGCGTCGAGGAGCCGGGTGAGCGACTCGACGACGTAGTTGTCAGTGGCCATGGTGCTGTCGGCAGGGATCAGGCCGGCCGCGGTCATGCGATCGGCGAGGGGGACCATGATCGCGGCATAGCGCATCGATCCGAAGATCTCCCAGAACACGGGATCGCGCACCTCACGGCCCGACGCGTCCTCGTAGATCCGCACCATCTCGTCCCGCGTCGGGAAGCCCTCCATCCGAGTCGCGTCCAGATCTTCGAACGACATGCGGTCGTACATGAGCCACCAACCGAGATCGGCTTCGGTCGGGCTCAGCGCGGCAGCCTCCCAGTCGCAGACGACGGCGGGGCGGTAGTCGCGGAAGATGATGTTGCCGAGGCGGGAGTCGCCCCAGGCCAACCCGACCCGCTCGTCGTGGGGATCGTGCGCGGCCAACCAGTCGAGCGCGCGCAACAGCTCGGGGTGCGGCCGGGCGGCGAGCTGGTCGGTGGCGAAGCGGCGGTAGAGGTCGAGTTGGACGGCGAGGGTGGGTTCGCCCACGCCGCTGGCGTCGAGCCATCCCAGGTCGGCGTCGCGCCAGTCGATCGCGTGGATGCGGGCCATCGCCTCGAGGCCGCTGCTGACGAGCCGGTGCCGCTCTTCCGGCGCGGCTTCGTCGACGAGGAAGCCGGACACCGTGTAGCGCGGGACGTCGGATGGCACGCGTCCCTCGACGAATCCCATCACGAAGAACGGTTGTCCGAGCACGACGGGATCGGGTTCGTACCCGACGATCGGGCACATCGGCACGCCGTGTTCGGCCACGACCTGCATCACGCGTTGCTGCAGCTCCACCGACACCGCGCACGCCGGCGTCTGCGTCGGGAACAGGGCACCGGTGGTCGGCTCGATCCGTCCGACGAAACGCTCGTGGTGTGGTCCGTGGGCATCGGTCCAGTCCACGTCGAAGAAGATCGTCTCGTTGGAGAAGCCGGTCGCCGCCGGGATGTCGACGTCACCGACGACGACATCCCGAGCACCCGGGAGTCGCCGCGCGAACCAGCTGCCCAGAGCAACGGCGTAACCGCTGCGATCGCGGTGGAACTTCGGCGAATGGGCGATCGCCGGGGGAGTGCTCATCGGCAGACGCCGTCGGCGACGAGCTGCGCGACCTCGTCGGCGTCGAGTCCGAGCACCGACGTGAGGACGGCCTCGGTGTCGGCGCCCATGAGTGGCGCGGCCTGCGCGACGCGCTGGGGCAGGCGCGAGAACCGCAACGGGTTCCCGATGTGGCGCTCGTCGCCGACTTCGGGGTGGTGCAGGGTGACGATCGCGCCGCGTTCGAGCAGGTGTGGATCGGCGTGGTGGTCGTACGGACCCATGACCGGCATGGCCGACACACCGTGCGCCTGGAGGTGCTCGGCCGCCGCCTCCTTCGTGCGGGTGCTCGTCCACAGCGCGAGGCGGTCATCGAGGTTGGCGCGCGCGGCGACCCGTCGGCTCGCCGTGTGCAGGTTCGGGTCGTCGTCCCAGCCGACGGCGGTGCACAGCATCCGCCACGCGTGGTCGTCCATGACCGCGATGGCGATCCACTGGTCGTGGCCGTCCGCCGGATAGACACCGTGAGGTGACGCGTGCGGGTGGGCATTGCCGAGCGGCGCGGGATCGGCGCCGGCGCGCGCGGCCTCCAGGTAGACCTCGCCGATGAAGTACGCGGCCGCCTCGGTCTGCGCCAGCTCGAGGTGCTGTCCTTCGCCTGATTCCTCCCGCTCGGCGAGCGCGCCGAGCACGCCGACCGCGAGCAGGCGTCCGGCGATGTGGTCGGGGTGGTTCATCGATGTGCCGCACGGATAGGGCACGTCGGGATGGTTCCAGAGCAGGTGCACGCCGCTGAAGCCCGAGTTGAGCGGGCCGTACGCCGGCATCTCGCCGAACGGACCGCCGCGGCCGTAGCCCTGCGACGACGCGTAGACGACGCGCGGGTTGAGGGCGCGCACGTCGTCGTACCCGAGGCCGCGCCGTTCGAGCGCGCCGCCGCGCTGGTTCTCGGCGACCACGTCGGCCGACGCGCACAGCGCCAACGCGAGCTCGCGGCCGCGTTCGGTGTTCAGGTCGAGGGCGACGCTGCGCCGTCCTCGACACTCGTCGTTGAAGGTGAAGTTCTTGTCGATCAGCTCGATCTTGGCGCTGCCCATCCGCAGGACGTCGAGGTTTGCCCGCGACTCGATCTTGATGACGTCGGCGCCGAGCTCTGACAGGACCGCGCACATCTCGGGCACCACCGCGGCGACACCGAACTCGATCACACGCATCCCGTCGAGGAGCAGCTCGCGTCCTCTGCCCAGGGGAGCGGGCGACGAGGCCGTCGTCGCGAACCTCGCGTCCTCGTCGACGCGTGCAGCACCGCGGACCGACGAGGGTGTGCGCGTCAGCTTCACCGGTTGCGTCGCGAACGGGAGGCCTGCGAACCCCGCGACCCCAGCATCGAAGAACTCGCGCGTCTGGGTCTGCGGGTGCGCGACGAACTCGCTCGGCTGGTGGAGGACACCCACCGTCGCGCCGAGCCCGAGTGCTTCGGTGAAGAGCTCCGCGCGCGTGCGGTCGGTGAGACGTTCCTCCGCCACCATCCGGAAGACGTCGGAGTTCGCGATCCGGAACTGGGGGTTGCGCCACTCGTCGGCCTCGAAGATGTCGGGGTTGCGCATGAGCGACTTGAACCCCGCCCACTGCCTCGGTGAACCGACGACCACGCGCACCCAGCCGTCGGACGCGGGCAACACCCAGTACGCGCCGTCGGCATTGCGTGTGCCCTCGGCGGGGAGCAGCGGGTTGACGGAGAGGTAGTCCTCCATCGCGACCGACCACGGGATGAGCCCCGCGAGCGCTGCCTCCTGGGCGCTGACCTCGACGACCTGGCCGACGTGGTCGCCGCGCCGGGCGCGGTCGAGGACCGCGGCGACGGCGCCGATCGCGCCGTAGACCGACGCGCAGTCGTGCGCGAGGTCGCCGGGGCCGTTGCAGGGCGGCAGATCGGGGAAGCCGGATGCCCACAGCGCGCCGGACGCTGCCAGTGCGGGCAGTGCCTCGAGGCGCCACTCGGCGCGCGGCCCGCTCAACCCGAGATCGGTCAGCGCCACGTGCACGAGCTGGGGATGCGCCGCGACGAGCGCGGCGTCGATGCCGACGTTCTCGACGAGCACGTCGGCGATCGTGAGCAGTTCGTCGAGTCGGGCGCGATCGCCACCGTCCTCGAGGTCGAGGACCACGCCGCGCTTGTTCGCGTTGCGGTACGCGTGCGCCAGCGACTCGGACGGATCAGCCCGCTCGACGCGGATCACGTCGGCGCCGAGGTCGGCAAGGATGCGCGCGCACAGCGCGCCGCGCAGGTCGGTCAGGTCGACGACTCGCATCCACGACAGGGGCCCAGACATCGGGGGCACCCTAAGTGAACCGTGCTGCGGCATCCATTCCGTCGTCACGTCCGAGGGCGTGCGCCCTGCGGGCCGCGAGCAGTCCCCACGCGGCGGCCGCGAGCGCGGCGACGCCGCCGAGGAGCAAGGGCACCCGGGCGCCGAACAGGTCGGCGAGGGCACCGTCGATCGGCCCACCGATCGGCGCGGTGCCGATGAGGAGGACGGTCTGCAACGCGAGGATCCGTCCGTGCAGCGACGGATCGGCGTCGACCTGCACGATCGCGGTGGTCGCGGTGAAGTACAGGATGCTCGTGACCCCGAGCAGCAGGAGCACCGGAACCGCCAGCGCCAGCCCGGGTGTCAGCGAGAGGAGCACGAGTGCGACGCCGAACGCGCCCGCACCGATGAGCACGTTGCGCAGGTGCACCAGCTGTCGGTGCGCGACCACGAGCGCGCTGGCCAACGCGCCGACGCTGAAGATGGTGTAGAGGAACGTGAACGCGGTGTCGCCGTCGTGCAACGAGCGTTCGACGAAGAGCGGG
>DASXXX010000280.1:0-4602 GCA_036502765.1 Acidimicrobiia bacterium
CGCGAGCAACGGCTCCAGCCCCAGCGTCAGTGTGTGCGCGAGGTCGCGCATCTGCGTCTCTTCCGAGGCCGGCATGCCGAGCATCTCGTTGATCACCCGGAACGGCAGCGGGAAGGCGAGGTCGGAGATCACGTCGAACCCGTCGCCGCGCGCCACGGCGGCGTCGAGCATCTCGTCGACCATCGCCTGCACCCGCGGCGCCAGACGCTCGACCGTCTTCGGCGTGAACACCTGCTGCACCAGCTTGCGGAGCCGGGTGTGGTCGGGCGGATCGAGGTTGAGGATCCCCCTCGTGCCCCGTTGGGGGCGATCGCCCAGGATCTGCTGACGGATCTCGGCCCGGGGGTTCGCCCCGATCACGCTGCGGTCCTCGACGCTCAGGGTGGGGTCGCGCAGCAGGCGGACGGCGTCGTCGTACCCGAACAGCGCCCAGAGGCCCAGCGGGGTGCGCTGGACCGGACTGGTGGCGCAGAGCGCCGCGTACTGGGGGTACGGGTCCTCCGCGAAGCCCGGTGCGAACGGGTTGAAGGGTTTAGGCTCACTGGTCACATCAGCCACAGTGGCAACCAGCCCTGACGAAGCCGTTGCGGGGAAGAACATGAGCACGATCGTGGAGATCGTGGGCCGCGAGGTCCTCGATTCCCGTGGGAACCCTACCGTCGAGGTCGACGTCGAGCTGCTGTCGGGCGCGCGCGGCCGGGCGATCGTCCCGAGCGGCGCCAGCACCGGCGCGCACGAGGCGCACGAGCTGCGCGACGGCGGCGACCGCTACGGCGGCAAGGGCGTGCGCACCGCGGTCGAGCACGTGAACACCGAGATCGCCGACGCCATCGTGGGTCTCGACGCGTCCGACCAGCGGCTCCTCGACGACGAGCTCGTCACCCTCGACGGCACCGACGGTAAGCGCCGCCTCGGCGCCAACGCGATCCTCGGCGTGTCGCTGGCAGCGGCGAAGGCCGCAGCCGACGAAGCCGAGCTGCCGCTGTACCGCTACGTCGGCGGCGCCAACGCGCACGTGCTCCCGGTGCCGTTCATGAACGTGCTCAACGGTGGCGCGCACGCCGACTCCAACGTCGACGTGCAGGAGTTCATGCTCGCGCCGATCGGCGCCGCCAGCTTCGCCGAGGCGTTGCGGTGGGGCGTCGAGACGTACCACGCGCTCAAGGCGCTGTTGAAGGAGCGCGGGCTGTCGACTGCGCTGGGCGACGAAGGCGGGTTCGCGCCCGATCTCCCGTCCAACGAAGAAGCGCTGGCCTTGCTGCTCACCGCGATCGAGCGCGCCGGCTACACGCCCGGTGACGACATCGCGCTCGCGCTCGATGTCGCGTCGACGGAGCTCTTCAGCGCCTCTTCGAAGGGAGCCGGCCGGTACGTGCTCTCGGGCGAGGGCGCGGAGTACTCGCCGACGGAGTGGACCGGTCGACTGGTCGAGCTGTGCGACCGCTACCCGATCGTGTCGATCGAGGACGGCATGTCGGAGGACGACTGGGACGGCTGGGCCGCGCTCACCGACGCCCTCGGCGCGCGCGTGCAGCTGGTCGGCGACGACCTCTTCGTCACCAACGTGGAGCGCTTCCAGCAGGGCATCGACCGCGGCGTCGCCAACTCGATCCTCGTCAAGGTCAACCAGATCGGCACGTTGTCGGAGACGCTCGACACCATGTTCCTGGGCAGCCGTTACGGCTACACCGCGATGATGTCGCACCGCAGCGGCGAGACCGAGGACTCCACCATCGCCGACCTCGCCGTCGCCACCAACTGCGGTCAGATCAAGACCGGCGCACCGGCCCGCAGCGACCGGGTCGCGAAGTACAACCAGCTCCTGCGCATCGAGGAGGAGCTCGGGCCGATCGCGTCGTACCTGGGCGCGGCGGCACTGCCCGCCCGCGCCGGTGGTGGCGATGGCTGACGCACCCCGATCCAAGCCGCGGTCCAAGCCAGGTCGCACGCCGCGCCCGCGCCCGAAGGCAAAGGCGAAGGCAGCGAGGGCGAAGGCGAAGGCGGCCAAGACGCCGAAGCCGCGTCGCGAGCGTCGCCGGCCGTCGATGCGGCTCGCGCTGTTCCTCGTGGTGCTCGTCGGCCTGCTC
This sequence comes from Acidimicrobiia bacterium, assembly GCA_036502765.1. Classification (GTDB taxonomy): domain Bacteria; phylum Actinomycetota; class Acidimicrobiia; order IMCC26256; family DASPTH01; genus DASUAS01. Next base: position 2,088 of record DASXXX010000280.1, read on the forward strand.
TTCGCGTTCGTGTACCCGACGCGCACGTTCCTCGACCAGCGCGACGACACCAGCAAGGCGCGCGCGCAGCTCGAGGTGCTGCAGTCGGAGAACGCACGGTTGTCGCGCGAGTCGAAGCGGCTCAGCACCGACTCCGAGATCGAACGCCTGGCGCGCGAGAAGTACGGACTGGTCAAGCCGGGTGAGCGCTCGTTCGTGATCCTCCCCGCGCCCACCACACCGACCACGGTGACCACGCCGCCCCCGAGCACCGTGGCGGTCGCTCCGTAGACTGAGCTCGTGATGGCCGCTCCCGCCGATGTCGCCGCGCTCACCGAGCGTCTCGGCCGCTCACCGCAGGCCGACTTCGAAGTGGTCGTGCGTGACGCCGCCGGCGGGCCCGTGGTCGTGCGCAACGAGCCGTTCACCCGCGACGGCACCCCGATGCCCACCCGCTTCTGGCTGGTCGACCCCGATCTGAACCTCCGGATCTCCCGGCTCGAGGCGGCCGGTGGCGTGCGGTCGGCCCAGGACGCGGTCGCGCCTGATGCCCTGCAGGCCGCGCACGGCGCCTACGCCGCCGAACGCGACGCCGCGGTGCCGACCGGCCACACCGGGCCGCGTCCGTCGGGCGGGGTCGGGGGCACCCGGATGGGCGTGAAGTGCCTGCACGCGCACTACGCCAACCTCCTCGCCGGCGCCGACGACCCCGTCGGCCGGTGGACTGCGGAGCAGCTGAGCATCGTGGAGGCCGGGGAGTGAAGCGGGTCGCCGCGGTCGACATCGGCACCAACTCGGTCCGCCTGCTGGTGGCCGACGTCGACGGCGCGTCGCCGCGCGACGCCAAGGTCGTCCCGATCGACCGGCGCATGCGGATCACGCGCCTCGGTCAGGGCGTCGACAAGACGCGCGCGCTCGCGCCCGAGGCGATCGAACGCACGGTCGCGGTGCTGCGCGAGTACCGCGCCGCGCTCGACGAGCACGGCGTCACCGAGGTGCGCGCCACGGCTACCAGCGCGGCGCGCGACTCGTCGAACCGTGACGACTTCTTCGCCGCCGCGCACGACGCGCTCGGGGTCACGCCCGAGCTCCTGTCGGGTGAGGAAGAAGCCTCGCTCTCGTTCCTCGGTGCCACCGCGGATCTCGACGCGCCCGCGCCCTATCTCGTCGTCGACATCGGCGGTGGGTCCACCGAGTTCGTGCTCGGCACCGACGCGCCCACCGGTCTCGTGTCGCTGGAGATGGGATGCGTGCGCGTCACCGAGCAGTACCTCGAGTCCGACCCGCCCGCGCCTGAGGAGCTGTCGAACGCGGTGGCCGCGGTGCGCGACCTCGTCGCCGACGTGCCGCGCGTGATCCCGGGCGCGACCGAAGCCGCGACGCTCGTCGGTCTCGCCGGCACCGTCACCACGGTCGCGGCCGTCGAGCTCGGCATCGCCGAGTACGACCCCGAGAAGATCCACCACTTCGTGCTCACGCGCGAAGCGGCGGAAGACGTGTTCCGCACGCTCGCCACCGAGAACGCCGAGCAGCGCGCGCACAATCCCGGCCTCGAACCGGGACGCGTCGACGTGATCGTCGGCGGCGCCGCGGTGCTCGTCGGCATCTTCCGCACGCTCGGTTTCGGCGAGATGTTGGTGAGCGAGGCCGACATCCTCGACGGTCTGGTGCGCAGCCAGGTCACGCCGGGCTGAGCTGCTGCAACGGGGAAACACCCCGTTCACAGGGAATTGCGCGCCATGACCTCGAAAATCCCCCAACTGGACCCTCAGTTGTGTCGAGAATGTCAGGCATGGATCTGACCGAGTTCCACGCCGCCATGAAGCAGCTCACCGCCGACGACATCCACGATGTCGCGCGGTCGCTCGCCAGTGACACCGCGGGTGACGAGGTCGACGCCTGGCACGCGACCATCGCCATCGACCGCGCGCTCCGTCACTCCCACCGCACGCGCCAAGCGGCCCGCGCCGCGTGGGACGCCGCGCAGGCGGTGCAGCGCGCCGGTGAGGCGAACGGCATGGTGCTCCCCGAGGTCGACGTCACGCACGTGGCGCGCGCCGCGGCCGAGGTCGCGCGCGGCATGACCGCGGGTGACGACTGCGCGCTCGAGGTGCACCAGCTCCTCCAGCACTGGTTCCCCGTCCTCGCCCGCGCCTGACCCCGCCCACCCTCTGTTTTGGCATGGCTCGTGTGCTGCTACGGCACACCAACCACGCCGAATCGGAGGGGGCGACGCGCGTAGGCTCCGCGGATGCCCATCTCGGATCGATTGCTGCTCGGGCCCGGCCCGTCGAACCCGTACCCCGAAGCGGTTGCCGCGCTCTCACGTCCGATGCTCGGGCACATGGATCCCGAGTTCATCGCGATCATGGACGAGACGATGGCGCGCCTGCGTACCGTCTTCCGCACCGACAACGCGCTGACGTTCCCGGTGAGCGGCACCGGCTCCGCGGGCATGGAGGCGTGCTTCGTCAACCTGGTCGAAGCCGGCGACACGGTGATCGTCGGCGTCAACGGCGTGTTCGGCGAGCGCATG
>DASXXX010000281.1:0-15042 GCA_036502765.1 Acidimicrobiia bacterium
TCTTCTCGGCGCGCACCGCCTTGATCATCTCCTCGATCACGAGGCGGCAGTCGCCGACGATCGGGACGTCGGGCCGACGCACCTTGCCCAGCTCGGCGGGGTCGATGTCGACGTGGATGATCTTGGCGCCCTGCGCGAAGCCGTCGAGCTTGCCGGTGACGCGGTCGTCGAAGCGCGACCCCAGCGCGATGAGCAGGTCGGACTCCTGCATGGCGGTGATCGCGGTGTAGTTGCCGTGCATGCCCGGCATGCCGAGGCACAGCTCGTGGTCGTCGGGGAACGCGCCCCGCGCCATGAGGGTCGTGACCACCGGGAACCCGGTGAGCTCGACCAGCTCCCGCAGCGCCTCGGCAGCGCGGGCCTTGAGGATGCCGCCGCCGGCGTAGATCACCGGGCGCTTGGATTCGGCCATGAGCCGCGCCGCGTCCTTGATCTGCTTGGCGTGACCCTTGGTGGTCGGCTTGTAGCCGGGCAGGTCGACCGCTTCCGGCCAGTACCAGTCCATCGCCTGGTTGGCGACGTCCTTCGGCATGTCGATGAGCACCGGGCCGGGACGACCGGTGGTGGCCACGTGGAACGCCTCCCGGACCACGCGCGGGATCTCGGACGCCTCGGTGATCAACCAGTTGTGCTTGGTGATCGGCATCGTGATCCCGACCGTGTCCACCTCCTGGAAGGCGTCGGTCCCGATGACCGAGTAGGCCACCTGCCCGGTCACGACCACCAGCGGGACGCTGTCCATGTAGGCATCGGCGAGCGGGGTGACGATGTTGGTGGCGGCGGGGCCGCTGGTCACCATGGCCACGCCCGGCCGGCCGGTGGCGTGCGCGTATCCCTCGGCCATGTGGCCGGCGCCCTGCTCGTGGCGCACGAGGATGTGCCGGATCGACGAGTCGATGAGCGGGTCGTAGACGGGCAGGATGGCGCCGCCGGGGAGGCCGAACATGACCTCCGTCTGCTCCATCTCGAGGCTCTTGATGAGGGCCTGGGCTCCGCTGAGCTGCATGGTCCTGGCTTTCCCTTGGGTGGGCGGTCGTGCGATGTCAGAAACTGGAAGTGGGCAGAAAAAACCCCCGCCGCTGGCGGGGGTGAGCGCACGCGCGAAGTGACGGCGTGCGCTACGTGAGTACGAGAATGGTGGCGGGCGAGTACTGCATGAGCCGTCAACTATGACCGATGACGGCCACCGGCGCAAGTCACTTCCCTGATCACACCTGCCTGATCACATTTGCCTGATCACATCTGGTGGACCGGGCACGAGTAGGTGGTGCGGCCGCCCACGGTGCGCCGCAGCAGGGGCGCGCCGTCCTTGGGGCAGTGGAGACCGGGGCCCCGGGCCGAGGTGAGGTCGCCGGTGTGGGAGCCGCCGCGCCCGCCGAGGATGCGGAGCGTGTCGCGGATGGCGCGGTGGAGGCGCTTCACCTCGTCGTCGGTGAGGTCGTGCGCGGGCCGGGCGGGGTCGATGCCGGCGCGCCACAAGGCCTCGTCGCACAGGAGGTTGCCGAGCCCCGCGATCCGCGACTGATCCATGAGCACGGCCTTGATCGGTGCCCGGCTCTTGGCGCAGATGACCCGCAGTTGCGCCAACGTGAGGTCGAACGCGTCGGGGCCGAGGCGGTCCTCGTCGGGATCGAGCTCCACCGCGCCGAGGCGGCGAGGGTCGCGCAGGAACATGGTGCCGCCGTCGCCGAAGGTCACCCCGAACCGGTGCCATGCGGGATCGGCCTTGTTGCTCGCGTAGAGCAGCGGATCACCGGCGGCTTCGTCGTCGACGAGGACGCGTCCACTCATGCCGAGGTGCAGACCCAGCACACCCTCTTGCCGTTCGGGCACAGAGCCAGGCAGTCCGAAGTCGACCAGGATGAGCTTGCCGCGCCGGCGCGCGTGCGTGAACGACTGACCGGTGAGCGCGGCGCGCACCGCGGGCGACGTGAGGCCACGCTTGAGGAACCACGCGTCGGGCGCGTGCACCTTCGCGATCTCACGGTCGAGTGCGCGAGCGTCGAGGAGAGCGCGCGCGGTCTCGACCTCGAGGATCTCCGGCACGCGTCAGTCGTTCATGACGCCCGCGCCGCGGAGCGGAGAGCTCGCGGTGGCGCGGATGCGCGAGAGCACGCGGCTGGTGACCACCGGCGCATCGGGGTGGATGCCCCCGTTGGCGGCGACGGCGTCGTCCCAGCTCTGCACGCGCTGCTCGTGCACCTCGCGGTCGTCGAGCTCGACGCAGTCGAGCCGGTCGGCGTTGAGGTCGACGGTGATGGTGTCGCCGTCACGAAGGAGTGCGATCGGACCGCCGAGGAAGGCCTCGGGCGACACGTGCCCGATGACGAGCCCGACCGATCCACCCGAGAACCGGCCGTCGGTCATCAGCGCGATGGTGATGCCCCTCGCGCGACTCAGCGCGGTGATGCGCGACGTCGGGTCGAGCATCTCGGGCATGCCCGGCGCGCCCCGGGGCCCCTCGTACCGGACGATGACGATGTCACCGTCGGAGAACGAGTCGGGGGTGTCCTCGAGCGTGGCGATGAGGGCGGCTTCCCCTTCGAACACACGCGCACGACCGGTGAACCGGCCGTCGACGATGCCGCCCTCGACGCCGGCCACCTTCAGGATCGCGCCGCCCTCGGGCGCGAGGTTCCCCGACAGGAGGCGGAGCCCACCGGTGGGCTTGAACGGCGCGCGCACGGGGAGCACGACCTCGCCGTCGGGCGCCGGCAGGTCGAGCCGCTCGACCTGTTCGGCGAGGGTCTCGCCGGTGCAGGTGAGCGCGGATCCGTCGAGCTCGCCGGCCGCGAGCAACTCCTTGACGATCACGCCGACGCCGCCGATGGCGTCGACGTCGACCATCGAGTGCGCCCCGAACGGACGCATGTTCACGAGCACCGGGAGCCGGTGCGAGAGCTCGTTGAACTCCTGCTGGCTCAGCACGTCGTCCCAGAGGTCGTAACCGGCGGCACGCGCGATCTCGGGACCGTGGAGCACGACGTTGGTGGAACCGCCCATCGCCATGACCACCACGAAGGCGTTGCGCATCGCGGCCGGGGTGACGATGTCGCGCGGGCGGATGCCGGCCGCGGTGATCTTCGCCAGCAGCGCGGCGAGCTCGTCGGGGAACGTCTTCGTGCGGCGCGTGTCGTCCGACGCCGGCGCCACCATGTGCAGTGGCTCCATGCCCAGCACGCCGATGAACGTCTGCATGGTGTTGTACGTGAACATGCCGCCGCAGCTGCCCTGCCCGGGACACGCGTGCAGCGCGAGGCGAGCGCGCACCTCGGGGTCGGGGTCGGCGGCGTACTGGAACGCGGTGACGAGGTCGACGGGTTCGCCGGTGACCGGATCGATCCCCGGGTGGATCGATCCGTCGGAGAGCATCAGCGCGGGGACGTTGTGCTCGAGCAGGGCGGCCAACGTGCCGACGGGCGGCTTGTCGCACGCGACGACGGTGATGACGCCGGCCATGTCGTTCGCCTTGAGGTGGGTCTCGGTGTTGTCGTTCACCAATTCACGACTCGTGAGCGAGTACCGCATGCGGTCGGTGCCGTTGAGCTGACCGTCGGAGACGCCGAGGGTGAATGCCGGCGCGATGAGGCGGACGGGGAGGTCGTCGTCGTGGATCCGCTGGGCCAGCGCGTCGTGCACCGCGTCGACCTTCGACCGCACACCGAGGTAGCACTGGCTGTCACCGAGCGTGCCGATGACACCCCACACCGGGTCGTGCACCTTGGCGACGTCTTCACCCAGGAAGCGCGCGGTGCCGACACGCTGCACGTCGCGTCCGGGATTTCCCGAGACGAACTCGCGGGACTCGTCGCTCACTGCTGCTCGCTTTCGCTTGCTCTGGCGCTGTGCTCAGGAACGAGGCGCAGCGTACCCTCGGTGGTGTCGCGCCCTCTTCCAGAAATGGTGCGCCCTCTTCGAGAAAGGCACACCGATGAGCGTGCTCGTGACGACCGGTGACGGCTACCACATCTTCACGTCGAGCGGGAAGGAGCTCCGATCGCTCGAGGGTCGCCGAGTGGAGTGCTTCACCCCGGGACCCGAGGGCACGTTCCTCGCAGTCATCGACCGGCACGAGGTGTGGTCGCACGGACGTGACGGCGAGTGGACCCCGATCGCCAGGTCGGAGGCCACGCTCACCGCCGTCGTCTCGGCGGCGGGCGCGGTGTTCGTGGGCACGAACGACGCGCGCGTCCTGCGGCTCGCGGGGTCGGGCGCGCTGGAACCGCTCGCCGGCTTCGACGCGGTGCCGGGCCGCGACGAGTGGCACCAGGTCGGGTCGCCGTTGCTGGTGCGCACGATGACCGCGACGTGCGACGGCGCCGTGGTGCTCGTCAACGTGCACGTGGGTGGCATCCCGCGCTCGGTCGACGGCGGCACGACGTGGCAACCCTCGCTCGCCGTCGACGACGACGTGCACCAGGTGCTCGCGCACCCGACGCGTCCGGAGATCGTGGTGGCAGCCGCGGGGGTGGGCTTGTGTCGCAGCCACGACGGCGGCGCGACGTGGTCGTCGAGCACCGAAGGCATGAAGCTCGCCTACGCACGCGGCGTCGCGTTCGTGGGTGACGACGTCGTGGTCACGGTGTCGGAAGGACCGTGGGCGTCGCACGCGGAGGTGTACCGCGCGTCCGTCGACGACGGCGCCGCGACGCGCGTGACGGGAGGACTCGGTGACCTGCACGGCAACGTCGACTCGCGCTGCGTGGCCAGCGACGGCACCGTCGTCGCGCTCGCCGACGGCAACGGCGACGTGTGGCGTTCGACGACGGGGTTCGAGGGATTCGAGCGCATCGCCGACGGACTCGACACCGTCACCGGCGTGACGGTCGCCTGAACGCGGCGGGTGCCCCCACTATCCTGTGCCGCTTCTACCGGCATCCTCCATCGAAGGGCACCGGATGAGCCAGACCGCTGGAATCGGCGTCGTCGACCGACGCGCCGTCGTGCCGAGGACGTTCGCGTGGAGCGGCGAACCCTCGGGCGAACGCCTGCGGTGGTTCGCGGCAGGCCTGCGCGGGGTCATGCTCGACAAGGGCTACACCGAGGTGGAGACGCCCGGGCCCGACGTCGCCGTGGTCTTGCACTTCGTCGATCCCGACGCGGCCCGTCCGTACCGGCGCAAGAACGCACCGACATTCGTGGTCGCGTTGGCCGAGCTCGACACCACCCCCGGCGACATGCTCCGCACCGGCTATCCGTTGCTCGTGCGCGGCCTCGCCAACCTGTGCGTGATGGTGAGCCCGTCGAGTGACGGATCCATCGCGCAGTTCGTCACGCTCGAGCAAGGCACCTACGCGATCGACACCGGCATCGGCGACGACCCGTACTTCTTCAAGAGTGTGTTCTCGCGCGTCGAGCCGTTGGCGTCGTCACGACTCGTCATCGGCAACGAGTTCACCGACGACCTCCCCGACGCGCTGCGCGCGGGCGACACCGTCACCCGCCAGATCACCCGCGCCGGCGAACGCCTCGCCGCGCTCGACCTGCTCCCGGCCGCGTTCCCGATCGAGGAGATCCTCTCCGACCGCGACCTGCGACACGTGAAGTTGCTCTACGGCATCGGCGGCCTGTCGTACGGCAACGTGAGCGCGCGTCGCACCGACCTCGAGCCGGGCGAGACGCAGCCGCAGTACTGGATGAGCGCGAGCGGCGTCGACAAGTCGGCGTTGCACGACGTCGGACGCGACATCCTCCTCGTCACTGGCTACGACGAAGCGCGCGACGTCATGCAGCTGCGCGTGCCCCATGGCGTCGAGCCGCGGCGCGTGTCGGTCGACGCCATCGAGCACTGGATGATCTACCGCGAGCACCCCGACGTGAACGCGATCCTCCACGTGCACGCATGGATCGAGGGCACCGTCGCCACCGAGATCAACTACCCGTGCGGCACCGTCGAACTCGCCGAGTCGGTGGCCGAGCTGGTGCGCCAGTCACCCGATCCCAGCCGCGCCGTCGTCGGCCAGCGCAACCACGGCCTCACCGTCACCGGCCACAGCCTCGACGAGATCTTCGCCCGCATCGACGGCAAGATCGTCCGCAACGTCCCCATGGACTGACCGCATCTGGATTCACTGTCCCGTGGGCAACCGCAGAGGTTGCTGGAAGGGCAATGAATCAGGCCGCCAGCGACAACTCGACCCAGCGCACGACCCGTCGTGGTTGGCGCGCGCCCATCTGCCACGTGATCAGCAGCACTCTCCAACCGATCGACACCAGTTCGGAGAGCCGTTCTCGGTCCTTGCCGAACGCCACTGTTCCGCCGTGATGCTCCCAGCCGTCGCACTCGAGCGCGAGCTTGCGCTCGGGCCACGCGAAGTCGAGCCGGTAGCGCCCGGCCGGTGTGGTCACCCAGTGCTGCCGGACAGGACGCGGGAGGGCTGTGGCAGTGAGCAACCGCCAGACCTTCGCTTCGAGGACCGACTCGAGCGGGCCGCCGCGCCCGCGCGCGGCGAGGAGCGCCGCGAGGCGCCCCGCGCCCGGGCGGCCCGAGTCTCGGAGCGCGCCGAGCCGAGCCGCGAGCCGCTCGGGGGTGCCGAGCTTCCGTCGGAAGACGGATTCCATCGCCGCGAGCAGGGGATCGTCCTCGAGCCGGCCCGCCACGTCGATGAGCGTCCGGATCGGAGTCGTGATCGGGATCGCGCCGAGGGTCGTGCGGTCGGCGCGATCGAGACGTTCCCCGCGATGCACGATCACCTCGTCGCATCGCGGGTTTCTGGGCGTCGGGACCCAGAGCTCCAGCTTCGGAGCCCGAACGCCGTCGATCCCCCAGAGCACACCGGCGGCCCCGTGCGAGACGAGTGCGCCGGCGCCGGCCCACAGCGCGGCACCCATGACGGCCTGACGATCATCGCCGGAACCGACGATCCGGTAGACGCCCCGAAAAGGAGAATCCCAGCGTCCTTGGCTCAGTCGTCGTTGGATCTGGCGCGGTGACACACCGAGCGCGATCGCCTGTACTCGCGAGAAGACTCCGTGCTGCGAACCCGCGAACCGCCCGATCGCGAGGTCGCTCGATTCACTGTCGCGTTGGATACCGCCGAGGTTGCCCATGGGGCAATGAAATCGGTGGGGTGTGACGGTTATCCGAGCTTCTGGTCGAGGAGCTGGTTGACGACCTGGGGGTTGCCGCGGCCCTGGAGCGCCTTCATGACCTCGCCCATGAGGAAGCCGCGCTTCTTCTTGCGGGCCTTGTCGTCGCCGGCGTGGTAGTCGGCGAGGGCGTCGGCGTTGTCGGCGAGCACCCGGTCGACGACGGTCTCGAGCTCGCCGGCGTCGCTCACCTGCGAGAGGCCGCGTTCCTCGACGACCTGCTTCGGCCGCTTGGGCTCGCTCAGGCACTCGGCGAGCACGTCCTTGGCCTGGCTGCGCGAGATCGTGCCCGCGGCGACGAGTGCGACCAGCTCGGCCAGCCCGTCGGGCGCGAGCGGCAACACGACGGGTGAGAGACCGGTCTCGTTGAGGTGACCGAGCACGTCGCCGTTGGCCCAGTTGACGACGTCACGCGGCGTTCCACCGTCGAGCGCGACCACCGCGGCTTCCGCGTAGTCGGCGAGCCCCTCGGTGCCGAGCAGGACGCGCGCCTCGGAGTCGCTGATGCCCCACTCACCCTGCAGCCGAGCGCGACGCGCCGCCGGCAGCTCGGGCATCGATCCCGCCACCGCCGCGCGCATCTCGGCCGTGGGCGCCACCGGCACGAGGTCGGGTTCGGGGAAGTAGCGGTAGTCGGACGACCCTTCCTTCGTGCGCATCGAGTGCGTGCGTCCGTCGGCTTCGTCCCAGTGACGCGTCTCCTGCACGATCCGCTCGCCGGTGTCGAGCGCGATCGTCTGCCGTTCGATCTCGTACTCGATCGCCCGACCGAGCGACCGCAGCGAGTTCATGTTCTTGACCTCGACCTTGGTGCCGAGCTCCGACGTGCCGACCGGTCTCACCGACACGTTGGCGTCGACGCGCATCGAGCCCTCTTCCATCTTCACGTCGGACACGCCGATCGCCAGCAACACCGCGCGCAGCTCGGCCACGTAGGCGCGCGCCTGCTCCGCGCTCGTGATGTCGGGACGGCTCACGATCTCCATGAGCGGGACGCCGGCGCGGTTGTAGTCGACCAGCGAGTGGTCGGCCTCGTGGATGCGCCCGCCGCCGCCGACGTGCTGCGTCTTGCCAGTGTCTTCCTCGAGGTGGGCGCGCTCGATGCCGACGCGCCCGCCGTCGACGTCGAGCCAGCCGTCGATCGTGATGGGCTCGTCGTACTGCGAGACCTGGTAGTCCTTCGGCATGTCGGGATAGAAGTAGTTCTTGCGCGAGAACGTCGACCGCTCGGGCACGCGCAGGTTGACTGCTTCGGCGAACCGGAGTGCGTACTCGACCGTGCGCTCGTTGAGCACCGGCAGCGAGCCGGGGAGCCCGAGGCACACCGGGCACACGTGCGTGTTGGGTTCGGCGCCGAACTCGTTGGCGCACCCGCAGAACAGCTTCGTGGCCGTCGCCAGCTCGCAGTGCACCTCGAGGCCGATGACGGGCTCGTACTCGCTCACTGCGATTCCTCCAGCACACGCGCCACGCGGAACATCACCGGCTCGCCCAGCGCGGGGGCGAGCACCTGCACGCCGATGGGCAGACCGCCTTCACCAGTGCCGTACGGCACGCTCATCGCCGCGTGTCCCGCGAGGTTGGTGGGGATCGTGCACACGTCGGACAGGTACATCGCCAACGGATCGGCCGACTTGGCCCCGAGCTCGAACGCGACCGTGGGCGACGTGGGTGACAACAGCGCGTCGTACTGCTCGTACACCCGCGCGAAGTCGCGGATGATGAGCGTGCGTACGCGCTGCGCCTGCCCGTAGAACGCGTCGTAGTAGCCGGCTGACAGCGCGTAGGTGCCGAGCATGATGCGCCGCTTCACCTCGGGCCCGAAGCCGGCGTCGCGCGTCCGCGCGTTCATCGTGGCGACGTCTTCACCCGCGACCCGCAGGCCGTAGCGCACGCCGTCGTAGCGAGCCAGGTTCGACGACGCCTCCGCCGGCGCGATCACGTAGTACGCCGACAGCCCGTAGCGCGCGCTCGGCACGCTCACGCGGTCGACGGTGGCGCCCGCCTTCTCCAGTGCGCGCGCGGCGCGGTCGACGGCGTCGAGCACTTCGGGCTGGAATCCCTCACCCTCGATCAGCTCGTCGACGAGTGCGATGCGCAATCCCTCGACGCCCCGGTCGACCACCGGCAGCAGCGGTTCGTGCGGCGCGTCGATGGACGTGGAGTCCATCGGGTCGTGCCCGGCGATCACGTCGAGCAACAGCGCGGCGTCGGTGACGCTGGTGGCGAACGGCCCGATCTGGTCGAGCGAGCTCGCGAACGCGATGAGCCCGTAGCGCGACACCAGGCCGTAGGTGGGCTTGACCCCGACGACACCACACAGCGCCGCGGGCTGGCGGATCGAGCCGCCGGTGTCGGAGCCGAGGGCGAGTGGCGCGTACCCCGCGGCCACCGCGGCCGCCGACCCTCCGCTCGACCCACCCGGGACGCGCGACGGGTCACGTGGGTTGCGCGTGGGCCCGAACGCCGAGTTCTCGGTGGACGACCCCATGGCGAACTCGTCGAGGTTGGTCTTGGCCACCGGGACCGCGCCGGCGGCGAGCACGCGCTCGACCACCGTGGCGGTGTAGGGCGGCAGCCAGCCCTCGAGGATCTTCGAGGAGCAGGTGGTGGGCACGCCGCGGGTGCAGAGGTTGTCCTTGAGCGCGATGGGCACCCCGGCGAGCGGTCCGGGGTCGTCGCCCCGCGCCACCGCGGCATCGACCGCGTCGGCGGCGGCGCGCGCGGCGTCGTCCATCACCAGGTTGCACGCGTTCAGTTCGTCGTCGCGTGCGGCGACCACCGCAAGGTGTTCGTCGACGACCTCGCGGGCCGAGCGCGTGCCGGCGCGCACCGCAGCCGCGAGCTCGAGGGCGCTCATCCTCTTCCCCTCTGGCTCACGGGGCGTCGAGGATGCGGGGCACGCGGAACCGGCCGTCTTCCGCCGCGGGCGCCATCGCGAGCACTTCGTCGCGCGGCAGGCTCGGACGCACTTCGTCGGCGCGCAACACGTTGACGACGGGCAGCGGGTGTGCCGTGGGCGGCACGTCGCGGGTGTCGAGCGCGGCGATCTGCGCGGCGTGCTCGAGGATCACCTCGAGCTGCGCGGTGAAGTGCTCGATCTCGTCGTCGGTGAGCGCGAGCCGGGCGAGCGTGGCGACGTGATCGACGTCGGCGCGCGTCAGACGGGACATGCATCCGAGTCTAGGAGTCGCACCTCCGTGGGTACGATGCCGTTCGTGCCCACGTACCCGTTCCTGTCCGACGAATGGTTCGTGGCCGTTGCCGCGATCGTCTCCGCGCGCGAGGTCGAGATCCCGCCGCACGCCGAGCTGTCCATGAACCTGGTGGTGACCGAGACGCCCTTCGGCAACGATCGGCAGTTCCACGTCGCCGCCCTGGCCGGCGCACCCGATTGGGGCATGGGTCACCTGAACCAGCCCGACCTCACGCTCACCACCGACTACGCGACCGCCAAGGACATCTTCATGAGCGGCAACCCACAAGCGGGGATGCAGGCGTTCATGGAGGGCAAGGTCAAGCTCCAGGGCGACCTCACCAAGCTCATGGCCGCGCAGCTGGCGGGCACCGGACCGGGTGCACCGGGTCTGGCCGAGGAGCTGTCGGCGATCACGGAGTAGCGGCGGCAGGCGCCTCGGCGTCCTGCTCCGACGCTCGCGCACCACCGACCAGTTCGCCCACGAGCTCGCCGAACACCGAGGGCTCGAGCGAAGCCAACGCAGGCTGGTCGCCCATCGGGTCGTCGAGCGCCGGGTCGTCGACGGGGGGTCCGGGCCGACCGAGCACACGGCCGTAGCCGTTCGTGGGCCGACAGGGTCCCGGCCTGTTCGTCGCTCCGTGCGCGGGACGCCACATGGAACCCTCCAACCTTCCGCCCAACGAGACGCCCGCCGCGCCTCTCCGCACCAGACGACGCGCTGCCCGTCGCGTCACGCTTTTCCTCGTCTCCAATTCGCTCTCGGTTGAGTTCGGTCACTCCAGCCGGTACTGCGGCTGCCCGTGAGCACCCTCTTGAAGTGGGAGTCGTGAGGTGAGCTCCCCGGCCCGCCGCGCCAGTTCGGCCACCGTCCAACGCTCGTTCTGTTCGATTGCCTCGGCCGCCGTCCACGTCTGCACGCGCTGGACGACACCGCCGCGCACCAGGAACGTCTCCCCGGTGATCGTGCACTCGGCCGTACTGAGGTACGCGACGAACGGCGAGACGTTCGCGGGCGACCACGCGTCGAACGAGCCGTCGGTGGGCTCACCGATGGCGTCACCGAGGCCCGGGGTCGACAACGTGAGGCGCGTGCGGGCGCCGGGCGCGATCGCGTTCGCCCGCACGCCGTAGCGCACGAGCTCCTTCGCCATCACCTGTGTGAGCGTGGCGATCCCCGATTTCGCGGCGTCGTAGTTGGCCTGACCCGGGTTCGAGAACAACCCCGACGTCGACGTGGTGTTCACGATCGCGGCGTTGATCTCGCGTCCCGACTTCGTCTGCTCCCGCCAGTAGTTGGCGGCGAAGTGCGCGGGCGCGAAGTGACCCTTGAGGTGCACACGCACGACGCTGTCCCACTCGTCCTCGCTCATGTTCACGATGACGCGGTCGCGCAGGATGCCGGCGTTGTTCACGAGCACGTGGAGATCGCCGAACGTGTCGACGGCCTGCTCGACGAGACGGCGCGCACCGTCCCAGTCGGCGACGTTCTCGCCGTTGAGCACGGCCTCACCGCCCATGGCGCGGATGTCGTCGACGGTCTGCTGGGCCGGAGTGGCGTCGGCGCCGCCGCCCTGCTGGTCGCCGCCCAGGTCGTTCACGACGACCCGGGCACCTTCGCTCGCGAACAGCAGCGCGTGCTCGCGCCCCAGCCCGCGGCCGGCGCCGGTGATGACGGCGACCCGACCCTCCAGTGCACCCATCGCTCGACCCCCTCGTTCAGGACGTCCGGAGGATAGACCGATCGGTACAGGTCAGAAGAACAACGTGACCTTGGTGCCCTTGTTCACGCTGGTCCCGGCCGCGGGCGACTGCGCCCGCACCAGGCGCCCGGGGAGGTAGCTCTGGGTGTCGGGCACGAAGCCGCCCGCCTGCAGCAGCGCCTGGGCGGCGTCGATCGTGAGCCCCACGAGGTTCGGGACCGCGACCATCTCGGGGCCCTTGCTCACGTGCACGACGATCTGCGCGCCCCGGTTCGCGCCCTGGCCCGCCGACGGATCGGTGCCGATCACCTTGTCCTTGGCGACGGTGTCGCTGAAGTCGTCGGCGCGCGACACGGTGAACCCGGCCGCGGTCAGCTGCTGCGACGCCTCGTCGAACGTCTTGCCGCTGACGTCGGGCACGGGGACCGGGGCAGGACCGTCGCTCACCAACAGCGTGAGGCTGGAGTCGCGCGCCAGCTTGGTGCCGCCGGCCGGGTCGGTGCCGATGACGACGTCGACGGGCACGGTCTCGTCGAACTGGTGCCTGACCTCGACCACGAAGCCCTGGGCCTCGAGCGCGGCCTGGGCGTCGGCCGGCGACTGACCCGCCACGGTCGGGATCAGGACCGGCGGCGGACCGCGGGACACGACCAGTTGCACGGAGCCGCCGTCGCTCACGAACGCGCCGGGCGCGGGATCCTGAGTGATCACGGTGCGGGCGGGGTCGTCGGCGTTGCGGGTGACGATCTTCAGCGAGAGGCCCGTTGACGCCAGCGCGTCGGTGGCCTTGGCCTGGGTGAGGCCCACGAGCGACGGCACCGCGACCGTGCCCGCCTCGCTGGAGACGGCCGCGATCGCGATCCCCCCACCCACGAGCGCGAGCAGGATGGCCGCGATCACGAGGTAGCTGATCCAGCGCACCGCGCCGGGAGCGCGCCGTCGGCGTGTCTTCACCGGCTCGACTGCTGCTTCGACGACGACCGGCGGCGCGAGCGGTGCGTCCTGATCGAACAGGTTCGACGACCGCCCGATCTGTGTGGGCGGACCGCCGTCGATCTCGCCGCCGAGTCCGGCGAGCGCCAGCGGTTGTGGCGGGGGCAGCACGCGGGCGGCATCGGCCAACGCGGCGCGCATGGTGGCCGCGTCGGGATAGCGCTCGGCGGGGTCGGGGCGACCGGCGCGCTCCACGACCGGACCGAGGCGCCCGAGCGCCAGCGGCGCGACGAGCGGGGTGTGCGTTCGCGCCGCGAGCGTGCCGATGGCGGTGTCGGCGACTGCGGGCACCGTGCCGGTGACGGCCTCGATGAGCACGACCGCCAGGGAGTAGAGGTCGGCGCGGCCGTCGAGCGGCGCGCCGGTTGCCTGCTCGGGCGCCGCGTAGCGCGCGGTGCCGACGACCGTACCGGCGGGCTCGGTCCAACTCGCCTCGGCGAGCGCGCGTGCGAGACCGAAGTCGGCGACGCGCACGATGCCGTGTTCGTCGAACAGCAGGTTGGCGGGCTTGATGTCGCGGTGCACCACCCCGCGCGCGTGCGCGTACTCGAGCGCACTCGAGACCTGCCGGCCGACGTGCGCGGCCTGCGACGGGCTCAGGCGGGCGTTGGCGTCGAGCATCCCGCGCAGGCTGCCGCCAGTGAGGAGCTCGAGGACCATGAACGGCACGTCGTCTTCGCCCCAGTCGTACACCGCCATCACGTTGGGGTGGTTGAGCGAGGCCGCCACCTGCGCCTCGGCCCGGAACCGGCGCAGGAACCCGGCGTCCTCGGCCAGCGCGAGGTGCAGGACCTTCACGCCCACGCGGCGTTTGAGGCGCACGTCGTCGGCGACGTAGACGCGACCGCTCGCGCCTGCACCGATCGGCGCGAGCAGGCGGTAACGACCGGCGAGGACCCGGCCGGTCAGGTCGGCGACGCCGGAGATCGCCATCGGGTCACGGTACCGGCCGCACTCTGGTGACCCGCGGCACTCCCACCGTGCGCTCGCTCATTGCAGCCGAGCCGTCAGGGGATGTCGGCAGGCCCGCTGAAGGTCGCTCGCCGGCGAGCGTTAGCCTCGGAGTCGATGGCCCACACCCCCGCTGCGGTACCCGCACGCCGGCGGCTGTTCCAGCACCCCGGCCGCGTGGCGATCATCGCGATCACGTTGCTCGTGGCGTTGAATCTCGGCATCTTCCTGATCAACGAGTCCGACACCACCACCACCGGCGACAAGGCCCTCCCCGTCGACGTCGAGGCAGTGAGCCCCGCGCCGAACGCCATCACGACGCTCGTCGACACCGTCACCGCCGACCTCGCCGACCAGTACACGGGCGTGTTGGTGATCGACGGCGTCGAGATCCCCGAGGACCAACTCGAGCGGGTCGTCGGCATCCAGACCGTCAGCTTCCGGCCGGGTCCCGACAAGGTCATCAGCCGGTTCCGGTCAGGGGTGAATCAGGTGGTCGTCAGGTACTGGAACGGGCGGCTGCAGGACCGGCCGGCCAGGCCCTTCTCGTACAACTGGCAGTTCGTCGCCAAGGCCTGATTCCGCGCCAGGCTGCTCACGGGACGACGAACGTCGCCTCACCCTTGATCGCGGCGCCGCCCGACGCCTGCCGGGTGCAGAGCAGGTCGACGTCGACCTTGCGCTCGCCGGCTTCCTCGTACTTGCGGGTGACGGCGCCCGAGCAGATGACGACGTCGCCGGGCCAGACCTGCTCGCGGAACTGCACCGAATAGCGGCGCACGTTCTTCGCGCCCAGCCACTCGGTGGCGAAGCCGGCGAGGATGCCGGCCTGCAGCATGCCGACGGAGAAGACCGACGGGTAGCCGGCCGACTTGGCGAACTCCTCGTCGTGGTGGATCGGGTTGAAGTCGCCCGACGCACCTTGGTATCGCACCATGTCGGTGCGGGAGATCGGCCCGTACTCGCGCGGCTCCGGGGCACTCCCCTCCTGCAGCTCGTCCCAGGTCGCCATCACGATCCCTCCGTCGTGGACTTGCCGGTCTCGATCATCGTCGTGCGCGACTCGGCGACGACGGTGCCGGTCTGGTCCTTGTATTCGGTGACCATCTC
>DASXXX010000282.1:0-21367 GCA_036502765.1 Acidimicrobiia bacterium
CAGGTGAAGGAAGTGCCGGCGGCCGCGTGGTGGGGCTCACTCGTGGTCGGTCTGCTGGCGTGCGCGATCCTGATCGCCAACAACGTGCGCGACGTCCCGACCGATGCGGTCACCGGCAAGCGCACCCTCGCGGTGCGGTTGGGCGCGACCACGGCCAAGCGGATGTTCGTCGCCTGCTACGTGGGGTCGTTCGCGTCGGTGGTGATCATCGGCATCGCGCAGCCTTGGGCCCTGCTCGGTCTGCTCGCGCTCCCGCTCGCGATCGCGCCGGTGCGCACCATCCTCACGCGCAGCGACCCGCCGTCGTTGGTGCAGGTGCTGGTGGCGACGTCCAAGGTCGAAGTGGTCGTCGCGGTGCTGGTGAGCGTGGGGCTGTGCCTCTCCTGAACGAGCACCGGCTGCGGCTCGCCGACCGCGCCGTCACCCTGCTCGAGGGGCCGGCGGGATGGGGCGAGTGCTCACCGCTCGCGGGGTATCCGAGCGATCCAGCGGTGTGTCGCGCGGCCGCCGAGGAGGCCGCGCGAGCCGGCTTCCCGACCGCGGTGCGCGACTCGGTACCGGTGAACGCGCTGGTTGACGGCCCGTTCCTCGTGCAGGACGTGCGCGGGTTCGACGCGGTGAAGGTGAAGGTCCGCGACGCAGCAGGGATCGCGCTGGTGCGAGCGGTGCGTGAAGCCGTGGGGCCCGACGTGGGCCTGCGCGTCGACGCCAACGGGGCGTGGGACGTCGACACCGCGGTGGCGATGATCACGAAGCTCGCCGCGTTCGACCTCGAGTACGTGGAACAACCGTGCGGGTCACTCGAGGAGCTCGCGGCGGTGCGGCGGCGCGTCGAGGTGGCGATCGCCGCCGACGAGTGCGTCCGCTCGCTCGCCGACGCGCGCGCGTTGCGCACGCTCGACGCCGCCGACGTGATCGTGCTGAAGCAACAGCCGCTCGGTGGTGTGCGCGCCGCGCTCGCGGTCGCCGAGACTGCCGGGGTGCCCGCGGTGGTGAGCTCGATGATGGAGACGTCGGTGGGCATCGCCGCGGGCGTCGCGCTCGCCGCCGCGCTCCCCGAACTGCCCTACGCGTGCGGGCTCGCCACCCTGGGCGCGCTGCCCGGTGACGTGACCCACACGCCGCTCGTGCCGGTGGACGGCGCGCTGCCGGTGCGCTCTGTCGTCCCCGACGCCGATCTGCTCGCGCGCTACGCCGTGAAGGACGCGAGTAGGTGAGCGACCTGTTCGGGCTGCTCGAGGTGACACGCGTGCCCCGCACCGTCGATCACCTCGACGCGTGCGCCCGGGATCCGCTCGGCCATGCGGTGGGCGATGTCGACGTACTTGGTGTCGAGACCGCCCACGATCAGCAGCACCGGCATCTGCAGCTTGCCGAGGCGCTCCCAGTTCGACGGTTGCGCACCCTGGCCGAGCACGCGCAGCTGCTGCGTGAGGGATTCGACGGTGTTGTCGGCGCGCCGCTCGTCGAGCCCCGCCCGCTCGGGCGGCAAGGTGGCGAAGAGCGGTTGCGCGAGCCAGCGCTCGAGGAAGGCGTCGACGCCGTCGCGCTCGATGTCCTGCGCGAGGTGCTCGTCGGCGTCGCGACGGACGGCACGGGCGTGCTCGTCCGCGATCCCGGGCGACGCGCTCACCAGCACGAGGCGCCGCACCACGTCGCGACGGTCGAGCGCGAGTTGCAGCGCGAGTCGGCCGCCCTGCGAGTACCCGATGTACGTGGCATCGGCAACGCCGAGCGCTGCGGCTGTGTCACGGAAGTCGCCGCCGACGACGGTTCGGGGCACGATGAAGAGCCGCACAGCATCGTCGTCACCGCCGACCTCGTGCTGCATCGCTTGCAGGACCGGATCCCACGATGCCGGCGTCTGTGTGAAACCGTGCACGAAGACGAAGTCCGCTTCCACGGAGGCATCCTCGCATGACCCGCGACGCAACGACCGCCTTCGCCCGCACGTTGGTCGACGAGTGGGCGCGCCACGGCGTCACCGACGCCTGCGTCGCGCCCGGCTCCCGTTCGGCGCCGCTCGCCCTCGCGCTGGCGGCCGACGAGCGCATCCGGGTGCACGTGCACCTCGACGAGCGCTCGGCGTCGTTCTTCGCGCTCGGAGTGGCGCGCGCCACCGGTCGTCCCGCGGTGGTGCTGTGCACCTCGGGCACCGCGGGTGCCAACTTCCATCCCGCAGTGCTGGAGGCCCACCACGGGCGCGTGCCCTTGATCGTCTGCACTGCCGACCGCCCGCCCGAGCTGCGCGACACCGGGGCGGGGCAGACCATCGACCAGGTGAAGCTCTTCGGCAACGCCGTCCGCTGGTTCCACGAGGCCGAAGTGCCCAGCGATCGTGACGGCGCGGGTGCCGCGTGGCGTGCGTTGGCGTCGCGCGCGGTCGCCGACGCGAGTGGGTCACCCGCGGGACCGGTGCACCTGAACCTCCCGTTCCGCGAGCCGTTGGTGCCGACGGGTGAGGAGCTGGTCGAGGCACCCGGACGTTCCGACGACCGACCCTGGACCGCGAGCGCGCCCGGCGTGCGCGCGCCGTCGGTCGAGATGCTCGATGCGCTCGCGCACCTGATCGCCGATCGGCCGCGAGGTCTGATCGTCGCGGGCTGGGGAGCAGGCGTGCGGTCGTCGACCGTGCTCCGCTTCGCCGAGGTCGCCGGGTGGCCGGTGCTGGCCGACCCGCTGTCGAACCTGCGGGTACCGGGCACGATCGCCGCGTACGACCCGCTGTTGCGCGTCACCGGATTCGCCGACGGTCACGCGCCCGACGTGGTGCTGCGCATCGGTGGCCCCACCACCAACAAGCCGCTCGTGCAGTGGCTGGACGCGGCGGTCGACCAGGTGCTCGTCGACCCCGACGGCGCGTGGCTCGATCCGTTGCACGGGGTGAGCGGCCGGATGGTCGCCGACCCGGAGCTGCTGCTCGGCGCGCTCGCCGACGCGGTCGACGTCATCGTCGACGAGGAGTGGGTGCGCACCTGGACCGAGGCCGACACCACCGCGCGCGCCGCGATCGACGCGCTGATCGACGGATGGGAGCAGCCGTTCGAGGGTCGGATCGCACGTGATGTCGTGCGGGCGATCCCGGCCGACGCTTCGCTGGTGGTCGCGTCGAGCATGCCCGTGCGCGACGTCGAGAGCTTCGCTCGTGCGCGCGACGAAGTGACCTTCCACGCCAACCGCGGGGTGAACGGCATCGACGGGTTCGTCTCGACCGTGCTCGGGATCGCCGCCGGTTCCGACGACGCGACCGTCGCGTTGGTCGGCGACCTGTGCTTCCTCCACGACTCCAACGGCCTGCTCGGCGCGGTCGACCGCGGCCTCGATGCCACGTTCGTGGTCGTCGACAACGGCGGCGGCGGGATCTTCTCGTTCCTGCCGCAGGCCGACCTGCCCGACCACTTCGAGACGTTGTTCGGCACACCCCAGGCCGTCGACCTCGGTGCGCTGGCGACGGTGCACGGCATCCCGGTCACCGAGGTGGGCGCGGCGGCCGAGCTCGAGCCCGCGCTGGTCGGCGCGATCGACAGCGGCGGGGTGCAGGTCGTGCGCGTCCGCACCGATCGCGAGGCGAACGTCACCCGTCACCGCGAGGTCTGGGCCGCGGTCGCGGATTCATTGCCCCGCTAGCAACCGCTGAGGTTGTCGACGGGTCAGTGAACCCGCGAGCGAGGTCTACGGGCGGACGAGGGCTCGCAGCATGGGCTCGAGCTTGGCCTGGGTCTCGGCCCACTCGGCCTCGGGGTCGGAGCCGGCGACGATGCCGGCACCTGCGACCAGCCGGGCGCGGGCACCGTCGAGCTCGGCGCCGCGGAGCGCGATGGCCCATTCGCCGTCACCCCGGGCGTCGACCCAGCCGACGGGTCCCGCGTAGCGGCCACGGTCGAAGCCCTCGAGCTGGCGGATCGCGTCGAGCGCGGCGCGACGGGGCGTCCCGCCGACGGCAGGCGTGGGGTGGAGCAGCCGGGCGAGCTCGAGCGCGCTGGGCGCAGGCGCCGCGAGGCGACCACGGATGGGCGTGGCCAGGTGCGCCACAGGGCCGAACACCGCGACCTCGGGCACTGCGTCAGCGTGCAGCTCGCCACAGCGAGGGTCGAGGACCTCCACGATGCCGTCGACGACGAAGCGGTGCTCCCGCGTGTCTTTCACCGATGCCGCCAGCGCGAGGAGCGCTTCGTCACTGTCGGCAACGGTCGTTCCCGCGACCGGGCGCGACTCGACGACGTCACCGGTGCGGCGCACGAGCAGTTCGGGGCTCGCGCCCACGAACCCCGCGCTCGCGTACACGAACGAACCCGGTTGGCTGGCGACGAGTCCGCGCACGATCTCGTGCGCGTCGAACGCGGTGTCGGCCTCGATGAGCACTTCGCGTGCGAGCACGACCTTCTCGAGCTCGCCGACGTCGATCGCCGCGAGCGCGCGCTCGACCGCGGCACGCCAGTCGTCGCGCGTGCGGGGCGCGACGACCTGGAAGCGCGTGGGCGGCGCCACGGTGACCGCGTCCGATGACTCGCCGGGACCGATCTCGGTGATCCAGGCGCGTCCGTCGCACACTCCGTGCACGCGCGTCGGCACCACGAGCTCGCCGGCCGCGTCGGGGTCGAACGGCAACGCGCCCACGGCGATTGCTCCGGTGCCGGGAAGGCCGAGCGGGTCGTCGGCGTCGATCGCGGCGAGCACCGCGGCTGCATCAACCGGCGAGAGTCGCGCTGCGACACCCGACGTGACGAGGCGAGTCGTGTGGTGGAGCCACGCGAACCCGTAGGGGTCGAAGCCGTCGAGCGGGTCGACCGGGAGCTCGACCTCCCGCGTGACCGCGCGCAGGCGGGCCGGGACCGGGGTGGGCACGGGCATGGCGGTCACGCGCGCGTCCCCGTGAGCAGCAGCACCGAGCCGCCGGTGAGCGTGGTGTGGCGCACGTCGCGGAACCCGGCGGCGCGCAGGCGGTCCTCCAGTTCGGGCGCCGGTGGGAGATAGGCAGTGCTCTTCGGCAAGTAGCGGTAGGCCTCGGCGTCGTGGGCCACGACCCGGCCGAGCAACGGGACCGCGCCCCGGAACCACACGGCGTTCCCGGCCCGCATCAGCGGGTTGGTGGGGACGGTGGCGTCGAGGGCGGCGAAGCGACCACCGGCGCGCAGCGCCCGCGCGCACTCGGCGAACACGGCGTCGAGGTCGACGAAGTTGCGCAGCGCGAACCCGCAGGTGATGCCGTCGGCGGCCGCGGTGGCGACGGGAAGGGCGGCACCATCGCCGCGCACGAGCGGCGTGGGGACACGTGCCGCCGCGAGCATGCCGGCGGAGAAATCGATGCCGACCGGTGCGTACCCGCGCGCCGCGAGGTCGCGACACAGGTCGCCGGTGCCGCACGCCAGGTCGAGCACGGTCCCGCCGCGGACGGCTGCGAGCGCGTCGACGGTCCGTCGACGCCAGCCCGTGTCCATGCCCAGCGAGATGATGCGATTCATGCGGTCGTAGCGGGGCGCGAGCCGGTCGAACATGCCCTCGACCGCGTCGTGCTTGGAGTCGCCTTGTGGCAGCGAACCGTCGCGTCCCAAGACGGGGGACGGAGCGAGCGGACGCGAGCGAGGGGGGAGAGGCGTCATGAGTGGTCCCATCCGGCCTCACCGCGCGCGGCTGCGAGCTCGCGCGGATCACCGACCGCTTCGAGGTGCTCCTGCGCGACCTCGAGCAGCACGCTGCGGAAGTGGTTGGCGACGAGCGTGGTGACGGTGGGCAGCAAGGTGCGGAACGCCTCGACCAGTCGTTCGGCCTTCACGTCGTCGTCGAGGTCGCTGCTCTGGATCGGGCGGCGCACGTGCTCGTCGAACATCTCCACCGCGTCGGTGGCGATGGCGCGCGTCGCGTCGTGGTGACGGCGCGCCAGCGCGAGCAGATCGGGGAGAGGAAAGCCGGCCTCGAGCAGTCGGAGTCCGGCGCGCAGCACGTCGGCATCGGCCGCGGTGTAGCCGGTCGCGCCGTCGCGCTGCTGGGCGACGATGAGTCCCTCGCGCGCGACTGCGTCGAGGAGCGGTGCGGGCACCCCGACGCGCGCTGCGAGCTCGTCGAGCGTGAGCAGTTGGGCGTCGCCGGTCTGCGCACCCGCGACCGCGGCCGCGAGCGGGACGTCGGCGGCGTCGAGCTCACCGGCGAGGAGCCGGCGGATCACCGCGAGCGAGAAGCCCTGGCGCTGGAGGTCCTTGATGCGCTGGAGCCGCTCGACGTGGTCGGTGCCGTACCAGGCGATGCGCCCAGCTCGGCGGGGCGACGGCAGCAGCTGGCGCTTCTGGTAGAAGCGGATGGTGTCGACCGAGACCTCGGCGCGCCGGGCGAGCTCCTCGACCCGGATCTCGCCGTTGGAGTCGCCGCCGTTGGTGGTGCCGGTGGGCGCGGGGCCCGCAGTTCCCATGAGTGGGCATTCTAGGAGCAGTTGCTCCCGCGGTCACACCGGCGCGATCAGGCAGCCGCGATCAGACGGCGGGTTCCGACCCCGGTTCCGGTCCTGCCGTCTCGGCGTCGCGGACGGCGCTGCGCGCCTTCTCGGCGTGGTACCCGACCAGCACCATGAACAGCACGGCCACCAACACCGCCAGCTCGGTGCTCGCCTTCTCCGACACGTGCTCGGCCGACCACGACGCGAACGCGTAGAAGAGCAGCGCGAGCAGCACGTTGTGGAAGAACTTGCCGATGAACAGCGGCACCGCGAGCCGGCGCATGCCGTAGTGCACCACCGCGAGCGGCACCACCACCGCACCGTCCGGCAGTGGAGAGAGGCCGATGAGGAAGATGGCGAACGACGTGGCGCGCGGTCGGTGGTCGACGTTGCGGCCGATCCAACGGACCATCCGGCCGTCGGGGAGGCTCGGGCTCCTCGCCACCAGCGCGTCGGCGACCTTGTACGACGCCACCGCGCCGATGCCGGCGCCCAGCCCGGACGCGACCCCGAGGCCCATCACGTTCTGCAGGCTGGCGCCGCCGAGCGCGGCCGAGAGCAGCGGCAACGTGTACGGGATCTGCACCAGGATCGAGAGGTTCGCGACCAACGCGATGAAGAAGATGCCGACGAGTCCGAGCCCGGCGAGGCGGCTCACGCCGTCGGTCACGGTGTCGTTCACGCCGCGGAAAGCTCCGAAGGCGTGGAGCACGACGAACAGCAACACGATGGTGACGGCGATCGCCGCGTACTTCAGCTCGAGCGAGAGCCGACGCGCGCGGCGGTTCGCCTGGTCAGCCACCCCCTGAGTTTCGCGCGGGAGCAGGATCGGGCACCGGTGTCACGTCCGGTGACTGCGCCGGCGTCACGGTCGGTGTCACCAGCGGAGCGACCACTGCGTCGAGGCCGCCCGTCGCGGCCGCGGTGGTGATCGTGTCGCCGATGGCGTGCGACGCGCGCGGCCGCAGTATGCGCCACGTGAGCAGCAGTGCGCCGAGCAACACCGCGGCGCCCGTGGTCGTGGCGCGCAGTCCGATCTCGTCGGCGATGGCGCCCTGCGCGATGCTGCCAATCGGGTAGAGGGCGCCGATCAACATCATCAGCACGCTCACCACCCGGCCGCGCAGCTCGGCGGGCGCGCGCAACTGGGCGACGGTCGTGAAGCTCGACAGCGAGCCGAGGTAGAGCCCACCGACGACGAAGATCGCGACGACGGCGAGCGGCAGTGTCGGCGCGAGCGCGTAGAGCACCAGCGCGACGGGCAAGGAGAACAGCACGCCGAGCAGGACGCGCCGGGTGCCGAACCGTCCGAACAGCGTCGCCAACGCGAGGCCCATGCACACCGCGCCGATGCCCTGCGCGGTGACCAGCGCCGCGGTGCCGAGCTTCTCCTCGTGGAACACGTCGAGCGCGACCGCGGGAATCAGCGCGATGAACGGCGCGGCGAGCAGTGAGTTGAGCGCCATGCACCCGACGACGAACCGCAGCGCGGCGTCGCCGCGGACGAAGCGCGCGCCCTCGCGGATCGAGCCGAGGATCGACATCCCCGCGGCCGAGACGGGCGCTGGGAGCCGGAACGAGGCCACCACTCCGAACACCGCGAAGAAGCTCAGGGTGTTGAGCGCGAACGCGAGCTCGTAGCCGCCCAGCCCGATCACGAGCCCGGCGAGCGCGGGGCCGATCACCCGGCCGAGGTTCCACTGGGCCGACGAGAGCGCGACCGCGCCGGGCAGCTCGTCGCGCGGCACGAGGTCGGGGAGCATCGACTGGAACGCGGGGAACCCGATCGCGTTCGCGCATCCCGCGCCGAGCACGATCAGCGTCACCAGTCCTGGGCTCGGATCGCCGAGGCTGGCGACGAACGTGAGCAGGGCCGCGAAGAGGATCTGGAACGACGTGGTGACGAGCAGGAGTGTGCGGCGCGGTACGCGATCCGCGAGCGCGCCGCCAAGGGGCGCGAGCAGCGCGGTCGGCACGAACCCGGCCGCGGCAACCAGACCGGTCCACCCCGCCTTCCCCGTCTCGCTGGTGACGAGGATGCCGACGCCGACCGTCTCCATCCACGTGCCGATGTTCGACACGAACGCACCGGCCCACAGGAGCGCGAAGCGACGGTGCCGGAACGGCGCGAACGAGCTGGAGAAGTTCACCGAAGCCGACGGTACCCGGCTACTCCACGAGCGGATCGGGGCGCGCGGTGAAGCGGCCGAGCACGAGGTGGTCGGGCGTGAAGTCACCGTCCCAGTCGAACGCCGCGATCTGCTCCAGGCTCCGGCGCCCGGTGAGGGCGCGCACGAACTCGAAGTCGTCGATGCGCAGGGACGCGACCGGTTCCCCGGTGCCCAGGGTGTCGGTGGTGTCGTCGTGGTGCACGACGAGCGCCCCGCGTTCGGCGGCGTCGAGCTGTTCGGTGAGCGACAGGCCGAGAAACCCGACGCTCAGCAGCACTGCGTCGCAGTCGCGCGCGCCCGGTCGGCCGAGGGCACCCCGGACGTCGTGCTCGTGCGTGACTGCGTCGGACACGAGTTGACCCGCGGCCCGGCCGAACTGCCCGGCCATCGCTTCGACGACGGGACCGTGCTCCGACCACTCGGCGAGCATCCCGTCGCCGGTGGCGCGCCGACGGGTCTCGACCTGCACCGCGGCCCAGGCATCGGTGCCCACGCCGTCGAGGTTGCCGGACACGATGTCGGCGGTGACGCCGACCAGGTGCGCCAGCAGGTCGTGCACCGTCCAGTCGGGGGTGGCCGGCGCGACCGTCGCGAGGGTGGCGTCGTCGCATCCGGCGACGAGCTCGCCGACCCGCATCCGGATGCCGTGGTATGCCTCGCCGGCCTCGTCCATGTTCCTCCTCGTGTCGGTGCACGAGGCTACCGATCACCCTCGGCAGTAGCGTGGGCCACCCAGGAGTGCCACCCAGGTGTGCCACCCAGGTGTGAAGGAGCGAGCGATGGAATTGCGCAGGGTGGGCAGTCTCGAGGTGTCGGTCGCGGGACTCGGCTGCAACAACTTCGGCATGCGGATCGACGAGGCCGCGTCGAAGCACGTGGTCGATGCCGCGCTCGACGTCGGCGTGAACCACTTCGACACCGCCGACATCTACGGCCAGGGGAAGTCCGAGGAGTTCCTGGGTCGGTCGCTCGGAAGCCGGCGCGACCAGGCAGTGATCACCAGCAAGGTCGGGATGGGGGTGCCCGACGGCGAGCGCGGCGGCAGCGAGGCGTACATCCACCAGCACTGCGACGAGAGCCTCGCCCGCCTCGGCACCGATCGCATCGACCTCTACCTCCTGCACCAGCCCGATCCGGAGACGCCGATCGCCGAGACGCTGTCGGCGTTCGCCAAGCTGATCGCCGACGGCAAGGTGCTCGAGATCGGGTGTTCCAACTTCAGCGGTGAGCAGCTGGAGGAGGCCGAGCAGGTCGCCGACCAGCTCGGCGTGCCGCGGTTCCTGAACGCGCAGAACGACTACAGCCTGCTCAACCGCTCGGTGGAGGCCGACGTGCTCCCGGTGTGCGAGCGCCTCGACGTCAGCTTCATGCCCTACTTCCCGCTGGCCAGCGGGATGCTCACCGGCAAGTACCGCCGCAACGAGGAGCACCCCGAAGGCTCGCGGCTGGCCGCCTGGGGCAACCGCGCCGGGGCGTTCGCCAGCGACGAGCGCTTCGACGTCGTCGAGCGCCTCGATGCCTACGCGCAGGACCACGGCCACACGCTCATCGAACTCGCGCTCTCGTGGCTCGCGGGCACGCCGGCGGTCGGCAGCGTGATCGCGGGTGCGACCTCGCCCGAGCAGGTGCGCGCCAATGCCGCGGCCACCACCGCGTGGACGTTCACCGAGGCGGAGCGGGCCGAGGTCGACGCGCTGGCGCGCGTCGCCAGCTGACCCGGAGCACGCGCATCACCGGCGTCGCCACCATCGAGCTCTCGCCGGGACCGCTGGCCGACCTGTCTGGGTCGCAGTGCGGTCGCTTGCTCGCGGAGCTCTACGACCTCACCGTCGACCCACCGCGTGCGCTGCTGCTGCGCGCGCTCGACGGCGTCGGCCTCCGTGAACCGCGCGTTCCCACACCCGCCGGATTGCGTGATCCGGCCGCGATGTTGGCGTCGTTCCCCGCCCCGACCGTCGCGGTGTGGAACGGGCCGGCCGTCGGTGCCGGGGCGGAGCTGCTGCTCGCGGCCGACCTCCGGATCATCGGTCCCGACGCGACGATGGCGTTTCCCGAGGTGGGCGACGGCGAGCTGCCGGGCTGGGGCGGTACGCAACGTCTGACGCGCGCGGGTGGCGTGGCCCTCGCGCTGCGGATGCTCGTGATCGGTGATCCGGTCGACGCCGACGAGCTCGCGCGGAGCGGTCTCGCGGTGCTCGACACCGATCCTGGTGCGCGTGCCGACGCGCTCGCCGAGCAGTTGTCGCGCGGTGCACCGCGTGCGCAGGCGGCGGCGCGTGACGCAGTGCACCGAGGGCGGGACCTCACGCTCGCCGACGCCCTGCGCCTGGAATCCGACCTGAACCTGCTGATCTCCACCACCGACGACCGCGCCGAGGGCATCGCCGCGTTCTTCGAGAAGCGGCCCCCGCGCTTCACCGGCTCGTGACCGCTCACCGATGACGACGCACTGCCCCATTCCGGGAGAAGTCGCGCACAGCGGGGTCGCGCTCGCGCGCCGCGAGTTGTCGGACCTCGCCGGCCGCCTCGGCATCGCGGTGCCGCCCGAAGCGCGGCCCGGTGCCGACCTCCTCGTGCGCGCGCGTCGCGGCGTGGTGTGGCCTGTCCCCGCCCCGCTGGTGCGTGCCGCCGACGGATGGGTGCACCCTGGCCCACCGACCGCGTGGTCGTCGTTCGTCGACATGGTGACCGCGCTGGGCGCTTCGTGGCCCGACCTCGACGGCCTCACCGTCGACGAGATCGACCGGGAGGCCGCCGCGTGGATGCTGCCCGCCGCCGCGGTGCGTGCCGGGCCCGCAGTGCCCGATCCGGTGCCCGACCTCGCGACCGCGTCGATCGCGGGTGCCACCGTCGTGCTCTTCGGGACGGCGTGGGCGACGCCTCTGATCGGACGCGTGCTCGCCGGCCTCGGCGCGCGCGTCGTGAAGATCGAACACCCTCGCCGTCCGGATCCGTTCCCGCTGCGCGACGAGTTGGTGGAGGGCCAGGTCGTGCTCGGGCTGGACCTCGGTGCCCCGGCGGAACGCCACGCGGTCGCGCAACTCGTCGGCCACGCCGACCTGGTCGTGGAAGGACACCCACCGCGGGTGTTCGCCAACGCCGGTCTCGAACGAGGCGCGACCGTGCTGCACGTCGGCGCGTTCGTCGCGTCCGACCGCCCCGGCTACGGCCCGGCGGCCGAAGCCCACGGGGGTTGGGCCGCTCGCCACCAGCCGCCCCGCCTCGCCCGCACGTCGGTCGCCGACCCCGTCGCCGGCCTCGTCGGTGCGGTCACCGCGGTCCACCTCCTCACCGAAGGAGTGCGCGGCGCGCACGCACGCGTCTCCCTCGAAGGCGCGGTCGGTCGGCTGCTCGAGCGGGAGCGGCGCGGTGCCTGACGAACGGCTCCATGTGCGCACGTGCGGTGCGGTCACCGAGATCGAGTTCGACCACCCACCGATCAACATCTACGACGTCGCCACGCGCGACGCACTGTGCGAGGTGCTCACCGCGGTCATCGCCGACCCCGGCGTGCACGTCGTGGTGTTCATGTCCGCCGGCGAGCACTTCTCCGCGGGTGCCGACCTGAACGAGTTCGGTACCGCGCCCTCGTTGTTCGCGATGCGCGACGCCCGCTGGGGACGCGACGTGTGGGGGCTGCTGCGGGCGGTGCCCGTGCCGATGTTCGCGGCGATGCAGGGCAACGCGGTCGGCTTCGGCTTCGAGCTCGCGCTCCAGTGCGACCTGCGCATCGCGGCGGACGACTGCGTGGTCGCGCTCCCCGAAGCGCGCGTCGGCATGCTGCCCGCCGGCGGCGCGAGCCAGACGTTGCCGCGGGTCGTCGGTACCAGTGCCGCGCTCGCAGCTGTGATCAGCGGCGAGCGCGTGCACGCGGCCGACGCACTCGCCCGGGGCTTCGTCGACGAGGTCGTCCCCCGAGCCGAGTTGCGCGCCTATACCGCGGCGCGCGCCGATGCCCTCGCCGCGCGGCCCACGGCGGCTGTTCGCGCCGCCAAGGCGGCGGTGTGGTCTGCGGTCGACCTGCCGCTCGAGGTGGGGCTGCGGCGCGAGGCCGACCTGGCCGCCACCCTGCGTCGCTAGCCTCCGGGGATGCCCACGCAGCAGGGAATCGTCGGTCCGATCCCGTCCGGTCAGGATCCCGAGGAGTACGACAAGCTCCGTCGCCGCGTCCTCTGGAAGATGCCGAGCGGCCTCTACGTCCTCGGGTCCCGCGCCGGTGCGCGGCGCAACGGCATGACCATCAATTGGGTCACCCAGTTGTCGTTCGACCCCAAGCTGGTCGGCGTCAGCGTGGAGCGCGAGGCGTTCACCCACGAGCTGGTCGTCGACGGCGGGGTGTTCAGCGTGAACCTCGTCGCGCAGGACGACCGCGCCATCGTGCGCAAGTTCACCAAGCCGGTCGAGGTCGACCTCGACGCGCGCACGCTCAACGACTTCCCGTTCCACGACGGCGCCACCGGCGCGCCGATCCTCGACCAGGCGGTCGCGTACCTCGACTGCGAGGTGCGCCAGACGGTCGAGGTGGGCGGGCACTCGTTGTTCCTGGGTGAGGTGGTCGACTGCGGCTTCCAGCTCGACGAGGAGACGCCGGTGTTGTCGATGGGTGACACGCGCATGAACTACGGCGGCTGACCAGGGGAATCATCGGGTCGATCCGAGTACGCTCCGGGCGGTCTCGACCACTTGGATGGGGAGAACGGTCCGATGATGCAGTCGACCATGCAGGACTTCCCGCTCAATGTCAGCATGATCTTCCGCCACGGACGGGCGCTGCACGGCGCGAGCGAGATCGTCACCTTCGAGGGCGACGACAGCCGCCACGCCACGTTCGCCGACGTCGCCGAACGGGTCGAACGGCTCGCGGTCGGCCTCCGGGGTCTCGGGATCGAGCCCGGTGACCGCGTCGGCACGTTCATGTGGAACACCCAGGAGCACCTCGAGGCGTACTTCGCGGTGCCGATGCAGGGCGCGGTGCTCCACACGCTCAACATCCGCCTGTTCCCCGAGCAGCTCGCGTACATCGTGAACCACGGGGGTGACCGTGTGGTCATCGTCGACGACGTGCTCGCGCCGATGCTCGCACGGGTCGCCGCCGAACTCGACACCGTGGAGTGCTACGTGGTCGTCGGCGACGTCGACGTCACCGCGCTCGAGGAGGCTGCCCGCGACTCCGCCGAGTTCGTGCGCTACGACGACCTGCTCGCCGCCGCCGATCCCGCCGCGTTCGACTTCCCCGAGGTCGACGAGTGGGCCGCGGCGGCCATGTGTTACACGAGCGGCACCACCGGCAACCCGAAGGGTGTCGTCTACTCGCACCGTTCCACCTTCATGCACACCATCGGGATCCAGACCGGGTCCGGCGTGCCCTACACGTGGAACGACCGCCTCCTGCCGATCGTCCCGATGTTCCACGCCAACGCGTGGGGCGCGCCCTACGCGGCGTGGATGGCCGGCGCCGACCTGCTCATGCCGGGGCGCTTCCTGCAGGCGGAACCGCTGGCGAAGTTCATCGCCAACGAGCGGCCGACCACCACGTGCGCGGTGCCCACCATCTGGGCCGACCTCTTGCGGTACTCCGAGGACCACGAGGTCGACTTCTCGTCGTTGCAGCGGATCATGTGCGGCGGTGCTGCCGTCCCCCGCGCCCTCATGGAGGCGTTCCAGGAGCGCTTCGGCATCCGCATGCTGCAGGCGTGGGGGATGACCGAGACCAGCCCGGTCGCCGCGGTCTCGCTCCCGCCGCGGGGCGTGGCGCTCGGCACCACCGAGGAGATGGACTGGCGGTCGCTCACCGGGCGGCCGCTCCCGGGCGTCGAACTGCGCATCGTCGACGACGACGGCACCGTGCTGCCGTGGGACGGCCAAGCGGTGGGGGAGATCCAGTGCCGCGGCTCGTGGATCACCGGCTCGTACTACGGCGATCCCGCACCCGAGAAGTTCGACGACGGCTGGCTGCGCACCGGCGACATCGCCAGCGTCACGCCCAACGGGTACGTGAAGATCTCCGACCGCTCGAAGGACGTGATCAAGTCGGGCGGGGAGTGGATCTCCTCGGTCGAGCTCGAGGGACACCTCATGGCGCACCCCGACGTCGTCGAAGCTGCAGTGATCGCGGTCCCCGACGCGCGCTGGGACGAACGACCCCTCGCGTGTGTGGTGCGTCGCACCGATGCGGGCGCGAGCGCGTCCGACCTGCGCGAGTTCCTCGGGACGCACGTCGCCAAATGGCAGCTCCCCGAACGCTGGACGTTCATCACCGAGGTGCCCAAGACCAGCGTCGGCAAGTTCGACAAGAAGGTGCTGCGCGCGCAGTACGCCGACGGCGAGCTCGTGGTGGAGGAGCTCTGACTACTCACAGGAGCGCGGGCCGCACCACCTTCCGTCGGCAACCATGACCTCCTCCCTCGCGGCGTCTGTCTTCGAACACCTCGGCGACGACCTGTGGTTGCTCGTGCCCGCGTTCGGCTTCGCGCTGCTCGCCGCCGCGTTGATCGGGCGCGTGCTCGGCGTGCGCCGTTCGTTCGCGGCAACCGTCATGTCGGGCACCGTCGGCTGGGTCGTGGGCGCGGTCGTGTCGCTGTGGATCGCCTCCGACGCCCATCCCGCGACCGACGGCTTCGCCCGCAACCTCTTCCTCTTCTCGCTGCTCGGCACCATGGCCGCCGCGGTGTGGCTCGAATTCCTGGCCCGGCCCGGGATCGTCATGCGGGCGCAGACGGGACTCCAGTCGGTGCCGCACCCCGTGCGGTCGCTGCGCCGGCGCGGGCGTCGGGTGCAGCGCTACGCGGAGATCACCCGCATCGCGGTGCGCAACGGTCTCGGCCCGTCGCTCGGGCTCGGGCGCAAGGACGACGTCGAGGACTCGGGCGGCCGTCCGCCGGTGCGTCGGCTGCGGCTCGCGCTCGAGGAGTGCGGCGGCATGTTCGTGAAGCTCGGGCAGGTGCTCAGCACCCGCACCGACCTCATCTCGCCCCAGGCCGCGGCCGAGTTGGGAATGCTGCAGGACCACGTGCGGCCGTCGCCGCGCGCGGCGATCGCCGAGGTGCTGGAGGAAGAGCTCGACGCCCCGGTGAGCGAGGTGTTCCGCGGCTTCGACTGGCAACCGGTGGCGGCGGCGTCGATCGGGCAGGTGTACCGGGCGCAATTGCCCAACGGCGCGCACGTCGTGGTGAAGGTGCAGCGACCCGGCATCGGCGAGTCGGTGCGCGTCGACCTCTCGGTGCTCGAAGAGCTCGGCCAGATGGTGGAGACGCGGACGACGTGGGGGCGCGAGTACCGCGTCCAGGATCTCGTCGCCGAGTTCTCGGCCCGCCTGCGCGAGGAGCTCGACTACCGCATCGAGGCCCGCAACGCGGCGGCCATCGCGGCCACGATGCCCGCAGACGCGCCCATCCGCGTGCCGTTCGTCTACGACGACCTCAGCACGTCGCGTGTCCTCGTCATGGAGTGGCTCGACGGCGCGAGCGTGCGCGAGGTCGACTGGAGCGGCGTGCGGGCCGCCGACCGCGTGAAGTTGGCCGACTCACTCCTGCGCACGTTCCTCGAGCAGATGCTGCAGGAGGGCGTGTTCCACGCCGACCCTCACCCCGGCAACGTGATGCTGCTGGCCGACGGGCAGCTCGCGCTCATCGACTTCGGCGCCGCCGGGCACCTCGATCCCGTCCAGCAAGCGGCGCTGCGCGACCTCATGGCCGGGGTCAGCCGGCGCGACGCCGACGCGATCACGCAGGCGGTGCTGCAGGTGGCGACGCTGCGGCGGGGTGTCGACGTCAACGAGTTCGAGCGCGCGTTGGCGCGCTTCATGGCGCAGCACCTCGCGCCGGGCTCGCAACCCGACGCCGCGATGTTCAACGCGATGTTGCGCCTCATGTTCGACTACGGCATCACGATGCCGGCGGAGTGGAGCACGTTCTTCCGCGCGCTGATCGTGCTCGAAGGCACGCTCACCACGATCGCGCCCGGCTACTCGGTGATCGACGCGGCCGAGAGCATCGCGGCCAAGTGGGTGCGCGGCCTCATCAACCCGAACTCGATGCAGCAGGCGGTGCGCGACGAGCTGCTGCGCACGGTGCCGATGCTGCGCCGGTTGCCTCGCCACATCGACCGCGCGTTCACCAGCCTCGAGCGCGACGGCCTGCGCGTGCGCGTCTCGCACTTCTCCGACGAGCACGACGAACGCGTCGTGGTGCGGATGGTGAACCGCATCGTGCTCGCGGTGCTCGCGGGCGCGATCGGGCTCGTGTCGGTCGGCCTGATCGCCGTCGACGGCGGGCCTGCGTTCTCCGACAGCACCTCGCTGTTCCGGGTGTTCGGCTACTTCGGGCTGTTCTGCGCCACCGTCCTCGCGATGCGGGTCATCGTGGCGGTCCTGCGCGACGGTCTGAACTAGCGCCGGTCTGAATTAGCGCCGGGCTGAATTGGCCCCTCACCCTCGCTGGTCTCACGCTCCGCAGAGGTTCCCGCGCGCTCCGCGCGAAATTTCGGTACGGGACCGTATCCCTCGGGTGGTTCGCGGCGTTGACGGGTTCGAGCGCTCCCGACCGTCCTGCACCCGCCGGCCTCGCCGGTGGACCCACCCGAAAGGGAGACCGATGCGCCAACCCGATTCCGCGAACCAGCCCGCTCGATCCCGGCACCGCCGCCGGATCCTCGCGGGGTGTGCGCCCCTCGTCCTTGCCGCCGGCCTCCTCGGGGCCGGTGCCGGACCGGCCGCGGCCGACCCGCTGCCGCTGCCGTTGCCGATCCCGGTCGACCTGCCGCAGCTCCCGATCCCCCTCGACCTTCCGACGCCTCCGGTGCCACCCCCGCTCCCGGTACCGGAGCTCCCGGTCCCGCTGCCCGACCTCGGGTCGACGCCTTCACTCCCACCCCTCGTCACCGCGGATCCGTCCGTGCAGGCGAACGTGTGTGGCAATGGCGTCGGCGTGCTCGGCAGCGGGACCGGGGCGATCTGCTCCGGGACCCAGCAGTCCTCCTCGGGCACGGGTGCGGGCGGTGGCCTCGTCGATGTCAGCCCCGACATCCAGGCCGACCTGTGCGGCACCGGAGTCGGAGTCCTCGGCACCGGTTCGACCGCCACCTGCGACGGCACGCAGTCGGGATCCGGTGGCGCCGGCGGTGGGTTGCTCGGGATCAACCCGAACCTGCAGGTCGGCGTCTGCGGCAACGGCGTCGGCGTGCTCGGCGCCGGGAGCACCGCGAAGTGCACCACCTCGGCCAGTGCCGGCAACCCCGGCTCCG
This sequence comes from Acidimicrobiia bacterium, assembly GCA_036502765.1. Classification (GTDB taxonomy): domain Bacteria; phylum Actinomycetota; class Acidimicrobiia; order IMCC26256; family DASPTH01; genus DASUAS01. The sequence continues at coordinate 17,839 of DASXXX010000282.1, forward strand.
ACCCCGGTGGCGACAGCGGCGGTTCGGGCGCGGACGGCGGGAGCTCGGTCCTGGGCGACGTCGCCGGAGTGGCCGGTACCGTGGCGGCCGTCCCCGGTGACCTGGCCCGTGGCTCGCTGGCCTTCACCGGCGCCAACCCGGTGCTGACGGCCCTGCTCGGGCTCGGCCTGGCGGGTGCCGGTGCCGCGATGTTGCGACTGCGACGATTCGGGTACAAGGGCTGAGTGCCCTGCACCGGACCGTGTGCGCATGACCCCTGCTGTGGCGCTCGTGGGCGCTGACCTCAAGCACCCCGGTGATCCCGCCGATCCTGGGAGGGTGGCCCTCCGCCGCCCTCCCGGGACCGGTGAGCTCGCGTTCGACGACGTGCGCGTCGCCGCGCTCGCGCGCGAGCCGTGGGCGTGCCGCCAGCTCTACGACGACTACGCCGGTCGTGTCCTCGGCTACCTGCGGACGCAGGGGGCGCCTGAACCCGAGGACCTGACCAGCGAGGTGTTCCTCCGGGTGTTCGACCGCCTCGCGCAGTTCTCCGGTGACGAGCCCAACTTCCGCTCGTGGCTGTTCACGGTCGCGCACCGCATCGTGATCGATGACGCGCGCCGCCGGCAGCGTCGGCCGCGCACGACCACCCTCAGCCTCGACGTGGAGTCGCGCGACACGGCCGACGTCGAGCACGAAGCGCTCGCCAACGTCGGTGCCGAGTGGGCCGACGCGCTGCTCGCGTCGTTGCCGCCCGACCAGCGCGCGGTGGTGGCCCTCCGCGTCACCGCCGACCTGTCGCTCGAACAGGTCGCGGAGATCCTCGGGAAGCGAGTCGGTGCGGTGAAGTCGTTGCAACACCGCGCGCTGGAGAGTCTCCGACGACGATGCGAGGAGGTGCCGGCATGAACGACGCGCAGATGCTCGAACGCCTCAGGTCGGCGTACGCCACGGTCGAAGCACCCGCACCCAACGCCGCGCTCGCCGAGCTCCTCGAGTCGGGCGAGATCGGCCGAGACGTCGACGACGACGAACGACGCGACGCGGTCGTCGTGCCGCTGGTGCGGCCGCGTGCGCCGGTGCGGATGCGTCACCTCGTGGCCGCGATGGTGGCCACGTTCGTACTCTTCAGCGGGCTCGCGGTCGCCGGCGCGCTGCCCGATCCGGTGCAACGCCAGGTGTCGTCGGTCGTGGGTCACCTCGGCATCGATCTCCCGAGTCCCGCATCGAGCCCGAGCATCGACGCGCCGGCCTCTCCGAACGCGCCCGATCACCCGACCTCGACGTCGTCGTCGACGGGAGCGCCGAGCACGGGCGCGGACGGCGCCACTGGCTCGCCCGGCGCGAACAGCGCGACCGGTACGCCCACGGGCGGCACGCTCGCTCCGGGCGCGACTCCCACCACCTCGCCGAGCGGGACCGACCTCGGCGACGTCGGAGCAGTCACGGGCGAGACGCCCCCGACCACCGTCCCATCGAACCCCGGCGGGTTGCTCGAGCTGCCGCCGATCGCGTTGCCGCCGATCAACTTGCCCCCGCTCACGCTGCCGCCGATCACGCTGCCGCAGCTCCCGATCCCGCTCCCGTCACTCCCGATTCTCGGGCTCTGACCGCTCGCCGCGCGTCAGCACGTCGGCGAGCTCGTGCTCGTGGAGGATGTCGTGGCGTGCCGCCGACCGTGACAGCACGATGGTGGCCATAACCATCGCCACCACGGACACCGCAACCGCGATCCACTCGAGCACGCCGTCGGTCGGCACGGTCTCGTGGAGCATCGTCACGCCGATCAGCGCGGCGACGATCGGCTCGACGACCGTGAGCGTCGGCAACGACGCGGTCAGCGAACCGGCCTGGAACGCGCGTTGGTTCACGACGAACCCGAGCCCGCCGAGCACCACGAGCGCGTAGGGCTCCCAGTGGCCGAGGGTGCCGAACCCCTCGTGGTCGATGAGCACGACCGACGCCTTCGTGAGCGCGGCGGTGACACCGAACAACACACCGGTCGCGAACGCGAACAGCACCGCGCGCCGCGTGCCGTGCGAGCGGGCACCCGCGACCATGGCGACCACGAGCACGGGCGCCGCGATCGCGGCGCACACCAGCCAGGCGCCGGTCGAGGCGAAGTCGTCGCCACCGTCGGTGCCGGCCAGGAGGAGGAACCCGGTGAGCGCGGCCGCCAGCACACAGGCCCAGACGAAGTCGGCTCGGCCGAGGCGCCGGCCCGCCCACCACGCCCCGGCGGGCAGGGCGAAGAGGATCCCGCTGGTGAGGACGGGCTGCACCACCAGCAATTCCCCGACCCCGAGAGCGAGCGCCTGCAACACGTAGCCCACGCCGTCGGCACCCAGACCGGCGAGCCAGATCGGCCGGTGGGCCAATCGCAGCACCAGGCGGAACCCGCCCCCGACCGCCCCGCCCTGGTCGGTGCCGGTGTCGGCCTCGGCCTCACGCTGCTGGAGCACCGAAGCGGCGGCGTACGCCAGTGCGGCTCCCAGCGCCAACAACACGGCCGCCATGCGCTCTGGACGGTAGCCTCTGCCTTCGTGCGCCGGAGCATCCTCATCGTCTCCGCGTCGATGGGCGCGGGCCATGACGGCGCGGCCAAGGAGCTCAGGCGGCGCCTCGAGGCGTCCGGGCACCGGGTCGAGGTCGTCGATTTCCTCGACGCGGTCGCGTTCCACATCGGCCCGCTGCTCCGCTGGTTCTACCAAGTGCAGCTGCGTATGGCCCCGTGGAGCTACGAGCTGAGCTACCGCATGGCCCCGCTGCTGCGTGCGCCGGCGGTGATGCTCGACACCGCACTCACCCGCCGGAAGTTGCGGCGGATCATCAAGGAGTTCCGCCCCGACGCGGTGGTGTCCGTCTACCCGCTGGCGTCACTGGTGCTCGGACGCATGCGGCGCAAGAAGCAGCTCCGCGTGCCGGTGCTCACCTACCTCACCGACTTCGCGGTCCACTCGCTGTGGGTGCACAGGGGCATCGACCGCCACCTGGCCGTGAGCGAGATCTCGGCCGAGGCGGCCACGTCGCGCGGTGGCCGAGACGCCCGGGCGCGCGGCCCGCTCGTCAGCGACAAGTTCCGCGACGCCACCTACGACCGCGACGCCGTCCGCACCAACCTCGGCCTCGCCCCCGAGGACCGTGCCGTGCTGGTGGTCGCGGGTTCGTGGGGCGTGGGCGACGTCGTCGCCACCGTCGAGGCCATCGGGCGCAGCGGTGAGTTCCATCCGATCACCGTGTGCGGCAGGGACGAGAAGCTCAAGGCGGAGCTCGACGAGCGCGGATACGGCACGGTCATCGGCTGGACCGACGAGATGCCCGCGCTCATGACCGCAGCCGACGCGCTGGTCGAGAACGCCGGTGGGCTCACGTGCATGGAGGCCTTCGCGGTCGGGCTGCCGGTCATCACATTCAAGCCCATCGCGGGCCACGGCAAGGACAACGCCGAGATGATGGCGCGCGCCGGTGTCAATTGCTACGCGCGCGACGAAGACGAGCTGCACTCGATCCTCGCCGACGTGACGCGGCCCGGTCCCGCACGCGACGCGCT
>DASXXX010000283.1:0-3895 GCA_036502765.1 Acidimicrobiia bacterium
TGGCAGGTCGACCAGCTGTCGCGCAACCTGCAGCAGGCATTCCCGAACATGCCGTGGCAGCGGTCGCAGAACTTCAGCGGCGACGACCCGCTGCAGTTCGGCGACATGCCGTCGTTGCTCGACACCCTCGGCGACCTCGACGCGCTCGAGAACCTCATGAAGTCGGCCACGCAGCCGGGTGAGCTGGCGGAGGTCGACCTCGACCGCGCTCGCGAGCTGCTCGGCGACGACGCCGCGAAGTCACTCGACCGCCTGCGCGAGCTGCAGCGGATGCTCGAGGACGCCGGCCTCATCGAGCAGCGCGAGGGCCGCCTCGAGCTCACCCCCCGCGCGATCCGCGCCATCGGCAACAAGGCGCTGTCCGACCTGTACCGCAAGCTGGTGAAGGACCGCGCCGGTCGCCACGAGCTCGAGCGCACCGGGTTCGGCAACGAGCACGCACACGAGCACAAGCCGTACGAGTTCGGCGACCCGTTCCACCTCAACGTGCAGGAGACGGTGAAGAACGCGATCTGGCGTTCGGGCGCGGGCACACCGGTGCGGTTGAAGCCGGAAGACTTCGAGGTCGAGCGCACCGAGATGCTCACCCGCTCCGCCACCGTGCTGCTGCTCGACGTGTCGCTGTCGATGCCGATGCGCGACAACTTCCTGCCCGCCAAGAAGGTGGCGATGGCGCTGCACTCGCTCATCACCAGCCAGTTCCCGCGCGACTACTTCGGGCTCGTGTCGTTCGGCCGCGTCGCCCGCGAGGTGAAGCCCGAGCTGCTGCCCGAGATGAGCTGGGACTTCGAGTGGGGCACCAACATGCAGCACGCGCTGCTGCTGGCGCGCAAGCAGCTGTCGCGCCAGACCGGCACCAAGCAGATCATCATGGTCACCGACGGCGAGCCCACCGCCCACATCGAAGGCGGCGAGGCCTACTTCCAGTACCCGCCCTCGCCGGTCACGATCGAGGAGACCTTGAAAGAGGTCATGCGTTGCACGCGTGACCGCATCCGCATCAACACCTTCATGCTCGACGAGAGCTACTACCTCAAGTCGTTCGTCGAGCAGATGATGCGGGTCAACGGTGGTCGGGCGTTCTTCACCAATGCCGACACCCTCGGCGACTACGTGCTCGTCGACTTCCTCGACCACCGTCGCCAGCAGCAACGCCGCGCCGGCTGATCATCCCACTCGTCCGTCGGGCTCCGGCCCGGTGTAGGTGGCGCGGATCCGGTAGCGCAGGCGGTGTGGATACTCCTCGAGGCCGTGCGCGATCCAGCCCGCCGAGCGTGCGATCGCGAACACCGCCTCGCCCGCGCCGTGCACCATGCAGGTCGCTTCGCCGAGCACGCCGAGGGCGAAGTCGATGTTGGGATGCGGCCCGCCGTCGCGCGCCATGACGTCGAGCACGCCCTGCGAGGCGCGCCACAGCGCGGCCGGCGGCTTGAGGCGTTCCACGGCGTCGAGGAGGACGGGCGTGCGCGGATCGGGTCCTTCGTACACCTGGTGACCGAACCCGGGCACGTGCTCGCCGTCGCGCAGCGCCTGGCCAATGGCGGCTTCCGGTGTCGACGCCATCGCGTCGCGCAGCAGGCTGCGCACGAACTCCGAGGCGCCTCCGTGCAGCGGTCCGCCGACGATCGCGAGCCCTGTGAGCAGCAGCAAGTAGGGATCGGCCCAGGTGGAAGCGGCGATGCGCACGCCGAAGGTCGAGGTCGCCAGCTCGTGGTCGGCGAGCAGCGACAACGCCCGATCGAGCGCGCGGACGCGCGCGATCGTCGGCTCGAGCGGTGACACGCGTGTCCACAGCCGCCGCGCGATCGACCCGGTGGCCGTCGGCTCGTCCCGCGCGTCGACGGGCGGCAACGCCTTGACCATCGTGGCGATGATGGTCCCTGCACGCGCCGCCACCGACGCGGGCCGACGGTCGTTACGGAGCGGATCGGTCGAGCGCAGCGCAGCGACGGTCACGCGCAGTCGATCGGCGAGCGGCGTGTCGGCGGGCAGCGCCGCCTGCACCTGTCGCGCGACTGCGAGCTCCGCACGGTCCGAGCTCCAGTGCTCGTTCGGTCCGATGGTCGAACCCCAGAGCCAGGTCGCGACCTCCTCGTACCGGGCGCTGGTCGCGGCGCGCGTGACGTCCCACCCGCGGTACGTGAGGTGGCCGCCGGGGTCGAGCGACGTCACTGCCTGGTCGATCGCGATCTCGGGCGCGCCCTCGCGCGTCCGTGGCCGACCGTGGGCGGCGAGGCGCTCGACGTCGTCGCGGGCATACCGGCTGGTGCGGCTCCCGGGCGCCCGTTCGCGGCGGACCAGCCCACGACTCACGTAGGCGTACAGGGTCTGCGACTTCACCCCCAGCAGGGCCGTCGCCTGCGTGGTGCTGAGCCAGCGCTCCTCGGCCATCTGCCGATCATATTGACAATGATCAACGTTGACAAGACTTTGGACGAGGCGGACGCTCGGGACGACTGACACGACAAGGAGATGGCACCGATGACCATGACCAGCCCGTCCGCGGACGCTTCCGCCCCCCGAGGCCTGAAGGGTGTGATCGTCGCCGACACCGAGCTCGGCGACGTGCGAGGGCGCGAAGGCTTCTACCACTACCGCCAGTACTCGGCCCCCGAGCTCGCGCAGAAGCGCACCTTCGAGGACGTCTGGTACCTGCTGTTCGAAGGTGAGCTCCCGAACGTCGCCGCGCGCGACGCGTACACCGCCCGCATCGCGGCGGCCCGGCACCTCCCGCCGGAGCTGGTGGAGCTGTTGCCGGCGATCGCCGCCGGGCACCCGCACCCGCTCGCGGCCTTGCGCACTGCGTTGTCGCAGCTCGCCGCGGTCGAGGCCATGCCGCCGACCTACGACGCCGATCCGGAGACCATCCGCGCGAATGCGCTCCGTCTCGGTGCCGCCACCCCGGTGCTCATAGCCGGGCTCCACCGCGCGTCGCTCGGGCTTCCGTTCGTCGCTCCGCGCGACGAGCTGCGGTCGGCGGCCAACTACCTCTGGATGATCGACGGTGAGGTGCCCGACCCGCGCCGGGCGCGCGCGGTCGAGCAGTACCAGATCCTCGGCATCGACCACGGCTTCAACGCGTCGACGTTCACCGCGCGCGTCGTGACGTCGACCGGTGCCGACGTCGGTGCTGCTGTCGTGGCCGCGCTCGGCGCACTCTCGGGTCCGTTGCACGGGGGCGCGCCGAGCCGGGCGCTTGACACCCTCGACGCCATCGGCACGCCCGACCGCACCGAAGCGTGGGTGCGCGACGCGGTCGCCGGTGGTGACCGCATCATGGGATTCGGCCACGCCGTCTACAAGACCGACGATCCGCGCTCGGTCATGTTGCGCGGCATCGCCCGGTCACTGGGTGGCGATCGGGTCGAGTTCGCGGTGCAGGTCGAGGAGACCGTGCAGCGGGTGCTGGCGGAGCTCAAGCCCGGCCGCGACCTCTACACCAACGTCGAGTTCTACGCCGGCGTGGTGATGGAGCAGTGCGGCATCCCGCGCGAGCTCTTCACGTCGACCTTCGCCGCCAGCCGAGTCGTCGGCTGGTGCGCGAACGTGCTCGAGCAGTCGACCGAGACGGCGATCATCCGCCCGAGCGCCCGCTACGTCGGCCCCGAGGCTCCGGCGCCGGTCCCCGACGCGGCGTAGCTACTCGGCGGGGAGACCTACTCGCCGGGGAGAGCTACTCGCCGGGGAGACCTACTCGGCGGGGAGGTACCGGCAACAGAGCACGCCGGTGTTCGCCTGGGTCACCGACTCCAGGCGGAACCGGCGGGCGATGCCGTCCTCGGAGAAGATGCTCTTGCCGCCACCGAGCACGATCGGCTCGATCATCAGGTCGAGCTCGTCGACGAGGTCGTGGGCGAGCAGCGACTTCGCCACCGTCGCGCTGCCCATCACGTTG
>DASXXX010000284.1:0-2345 GCA_036502765.1 Acidimicrobiia bacterium
CAGTGGCGGCGGCACCTTGCTCGACGTGCAGTGGACCACGCCGCACCTGGCGTCGCTCGGCGCGGTCGACGTGACGCGTGCGCGCTACCTCGAACTGGTCGCGGCTGCGGTCGCCGCGCCGACGATCACCACATTCCCCGATCCGGAAGAGCGGTAGCCTCCCGCGACATGACTGAAGACAACGTGGTCGTGTACCACAACCCGGTGTGCAGCAAGTCCCGCGGCGCGCTTGAGATCCTCGGTGAGCGCGGGGTCGACGCCGAGGTCATCGAGTACCTGAAGGTGAACCCGAGTCGCGCCGACCTCGAGCGCATCGTCGACGCGATCTCCGACGAGCCGGCCGCGCTCGTGCGCAAGGACAAGCGGTTCAAAGAGCTCGAGCTCGACGCCGCCGACTACACGACGCGCGACGACGTGGTCGCAGTGTTGCTCGCGCACCCGGAGCTGATGGAGCGTCCCGTCGTGTTCGTCGGTGACCGCGCCGTCATCGCGCGACCGAGCGAGCGCGTCACCGAGCTCCTCGACTGAGCCCGTCGCTCCCTCGGTCGCTGCCCCGAGTCACGGTCGCATGATGCGACCTGCGACCGTCCTCTCGCTCGTCCGAAGTCGGCTGCACCGTCGTCGGGAGAGCGAAGCTCATCGACACAGACTGCCTGCGCAAGTGCCGTGACGCGGGGACTCGTGGACGTGCGAATCGTGAGGTGCGCTCAGACGCCGGCGGGGACGCGATCGGGCGAGCCGGGCGAGTCGGGTGAGGGAGACCCGTCGCGCGTCGCCGGCTCCTCCTGCGGGCCCTCGAGGTCGATCCGGGGGAGGAAGCCGAGCCACTTCGGGAACCACCAGTTGGCGTCGCCGAGGATCTCCATGATCGACGGCACCAGCAGCATGCGCACGATGGTGGCGTCGACGAGCACCGCGAACGCGAGCCCGAGGCCGAACATCTTCACTTCGGGCGCGGGGTTCAGCACGAACGCACCGAACACGAAGATCATGATCAGCGCGGCCGACGTGATGACGCGTGCGGTGCGGGCGAGTCCTTGCACGACGCCCTGCCGGGTGTCGCCGGTCCTGATGTACTCCTCGCGGACCCGCGTGAGCAGGAACACCTGGTAGTCCATCGAGAGGCCGAAGAGGACGGCGAACATCATCATCGGCACGAACGGCACGATGGGCACCGTCGATTCGAGTCCGACGAGTCCCTTCGCCCAGCCCCATTGGAACACCGCGACGGTCGCGCCGTATGCGGCCGCCACCGACAGCAGGTTCATGATCGCGGCGGTGAGCGGCACGAGGATCGAGTGGAACACCAGCATCAACAGGAGGAACGACAGCAGCACGACTGCGCCGATGAAGTAGGGCAGCCGGCTGCTGATCCGGTCGCCGATGTCGATGAACGCGGCGGTCACACCACCCACGTACGCCTGCGCGCCGCTGGTGCCGACCGCAGTGGGCAGCACCGTGCTGCGCAACGTGCCGACCAGGTCGGCGGTCTGGGCGCTGTCGGGCGCGGTGGTGGGCAGGACCGCGATCTGCGCGACGGCGCCGTTCGGGCTCGTCTGCGCGGGGAGGACGGCCTTCACGCCGGGCGTCTTCTCGAGCGCGCTCGAGACGTCGGCGAGCACGGCGTCGTCACCGGCTGAGGGCAGCTGCACCACGACGAGCAACGGGCCGTTGGTCCCCGGTCCGAAGCCCCGCGCGACGAGGTCGTACGCCTGGCGCTGGGTCGTGGAGCTGGGCAGGTTGCCGTCGTCGCTCTCGCCGAGACGCATCGACAGCACCGGCCACGCGATGAGGAGGAGCACGATCACCGCGAAGATCGCGAACGGCCACGCGTGGCGCGCGACGAGGGTGGCCCAGCGCTCCCACACGTTGCCGGCCGGCGGCTCTGCGTCGCCGCCGGCGCGCACCGCGCGGTCGGGATGGTGGATGAGGCTCGGCACCTTCCAGCGGTCGATGCCGTGGCCGACGACGCCGATGATCGCCGGCAGCAACGTGAGCGCGGCGAGCATCATCACGGCGACGACGAGCCCGGACATGTAGCCGAGGCGCGCGACGTACGGGATGCCCGACACCACGAGCCCGCAGATGGCGATCACGACCGTCGTCCCCGCGAACAGCACCGCGGAGCCGGCGGTGGCGACCGAGCGTCCGACGGCGGCCTCGATGTCGAGTCCGGTCGCGAGGCTCTCGCGGTACCGGGTGACGATGAACAACGAGTAGTCGATGCCGACGCCGAGGCCGATCATCGTGGCGAGCGTCGGTGCCACCGACCCGATCTCGGTGAACGACGAGATGATGCTCACCACCGACAGGCCCACGACGAGACCGAAGACGGCGGTGAGGAT
>DASXXX010000285.1:0-6071 GCA_036502765.1 Acidimicrobiia bacterium
TCGCGCACCTCGAGCTCGTAACACAGACCGAGCGCTCGCTCCCGAGCTTCGCGGCGGCTTCCCGTGACGGCCATCGTTCGGTGCCGGCCCTCAGGCTCGCGCCAGGTATTCCCCGGTGCGGGTGTCGACCTTGATCTTCTCGCCCGGTTCGACGAACAGCGGCACCTGTACGACCAGGCCGGTCTCGAGCGTCGCCGGCTTGCGCGCGCCCGACACGCGGTCGCCCTGCACGCCCGGTTCGGTCTCGGCGACCATCAGCTCGACCGCGGCGGGAAGCTCGGCGGCGACGACCGCGCCCTCGTACATGTGCAGGACCGCGGTGTCGCCTTCCTTGAGGAAGTCGACCGCGCTCCCGAGGTCCTTGGTGGAGACGTTGAGCTGGTCGTACGACTCGCTGTCCATGAACACCAACGCGTCGCTTTCGCTGTAGAGGTACTGCATCTCGCGCTTGTCGATGATCGCGAGGGGCACCTTCTCGTCGCCGCGGAACGTGCGCTCGAGCACCGCGCCGCCGGCAACCTTCTTGAGCTTGGTGCGCACGAACGCGCCGCCCTTGCCCGGCTTGACGTGCTGGAACTCGACGACCGTGACGAGACCTTCTGACGGCAGGTTCAGCGCCATGCCGTTCTTGAAGTCATTGGACGAGATGCTCAACGAAAGTCCTCGGGAGAATCAGATGATCAGGTGCTTGGGGAAGGCAGTGAGAGGATCGGAGCCGTCGGGGGTGACGACCACGGTGTCCTCGATGCGCACGCCGCCCACACCAGGGAGATAGACGCCGGGCTCGACCGTGACGACCGAACCGGGTTCCAAGGTATCACGGGCACTTGCGGCCACTCGGGGCTCCTCGTGGATCTCCAGACCCACGCCGTGACCGGTGCCGTGCACGAACGAATCGGCCCATCCCGCGGCCGCGATGACCTCGCGGCATGCTCGGTCGACGGCCGCGCAGTCGACGCCGGCGCGCACCGCGTCGCGGCCCGCCGACTGGCTCTCGCGCACGACGTCCCACACGCGCCGAGCTTCGGGACCGGGGTCGCCGACGCTCACGGTGCGGGTCATGTCGGAGCAGTAGCCGTCGACGATGCACCCGAAGTCGATGACGACGAGCTCGCCGGCCTCGACCTCACGGGCGCTCGGCCGGGCGTGCGGCTTCGCCGCGTTGGGGCCCGAGGCGACGATCGGATCGAAGCTGTTGCCGCTGGCACCGCGGCGGCGCATCTCGACCTCGAGGTCGAGCGCGAAGTCGCGCTCGGTCGGCCGTTCCGCGAGGCGAGGGAGCAGTGCACCGAGCGCGTCGTCGGCGATCGAACACGCGGCGTGGATGCGTGCGACCTCGCCCGGTTCCTTGATGATCCGGAGTCGCTCGACCAGGCCGTTCGTCGGGACGAGCTCGTGACCCGCGAGCACACTCGCGAGGTCGCGCTGCTGGCCCCAGGTCACCGCGTGGGCTTCCAGACCGACGCGCGCACCGGGTGCGAGCGCGGCAGCGAGCGTGGCGCGCTGTTGCGCGACGGTCGCACCGATCTCGATCTGCGCGCCGACACCGACCGCGGTGAGCTGCTCTTCCGCCTGGGTGCGGTAGCGACCGTCCGACGTGAAGACGAGCGCGTCGTCGGTGACGAGCAGCATCGCCGAGCTGCCGGTGAAGCCGGTGAGGTAGCGCACGTTGGGGAGGTGGGTGACGAGCAGCGCGTCGACGCCGGCGTCGGCCAGCAACGGACGGAGCCGCCCGGCGCGACCGGCGACGTCCATCACGGGGAGGGCGTCCAGTGCGGTGCCTCCCTCGAAGGTGGCGGTCATGAGCTCTCCAGGTCTTTGGCGAGGAGCCCGATGGCGCCCTCGACGGCGAGGCGGTACCCCGCGCCACCGAAGCCGGCCATGGTGGCGGTCATGTAGGGCGAGATCACGGAGTCGTGGCGCCAGTGCTCGCGCGCCTCGGGGTTGGAGATGTGCAGCTCGACCTTCACACCCTCGAACGTGGCCAGGGCGTCGGCGAGCGCAAACGAGTAGTGCGTGAAGGCCCCGGCGTTGATCACGATGGCGACGCAGCGACGACGTGCGTGGTGGATGGCATCGACCAGATCACCTTCGTGGTTCGACTGCGCGTGCTCGAGGCCGTAGCCGTGCGCACGCGCGGTCGTGGTGGCGAGGTCGACCAGATCGGCGAGCGTGGTGGTGCCGTAGATCTCGGGCTCGCGCTCGCCGAGCAGGTTCAGGTTCGGCCCGGACAGCAACAGGATGGTTCCGCTCACCCGATCATCGTCCCACATCCGCGGCCACACCGACTGCGCGAAACGCGACGTCGAGCGCGCGCACGTCGGGGTCGTGCACCGTCTCGAGCCCGAGCGGACCCGGGAGCACGAAGGTGAGCCCACCCACCGCCTTCTTGTCGCGCTGCATCGACCCGATCAGCGCGTCGCGATCAGGGGCACCTGGCACCGCGGTCGGGAGATCGAGCGACGACACGACGTTGCGGTACTGGTCGACGGCGTCGGCGTCGATGCGCTCGAGCGCACCGGCGAGCGCGCCGGCGAACACCAGACCCACGGCAACCGCCTCGCCGTGCAGCAGCTCATAGCCACCGACCGACTCCAGCGCGTGGGCGAGCGTGTGCCCGAGGTTGAGCGTGGCGCGCACGCCGGTGCGCTCCTGCGGGTCGATCGCCACGACGTGTGCCTTCATCGCCGCGCAGGCGGCGACCAGGTCGGTGAGCACGTCGGTGTCGCGGGCGACGATCGCGCTGGCGTGCTGCTCGACGATCGCGTCCACGCGCTCGCCGCCGGGCATGAGCGCGTACTTCGCGACCTCGCCGAGACCGGCGCGGTACTCGCGCGGCGGCAGCGTCGTGAGCGTGGTGACGTCGGCGTAGACCGCGAGCGGCTGGTGGAACGCGCCAACGAGGTTCTTGCCCTCGGGGAGGTTGACCGCGGTCTTGCCACCGATGGCGGCGTCGACCTGCGCGAGGAGCGTGGTCGGTGCCTGCACCACGCTGACCCCGCGGTGGTACACCGACGCGGCGAACCCGGCGGTGTCACCCACCACTCCCCCGCCCAGCGCGATGACGGCGTCGGCGCGCAGGAGGCCCCAGGCGGCGAAGCGCGAGCACAGGTCGTCGACAGTGGCGAGGGACTTGGCGTCCTCACCGTCGCCGATGAGGAAGAGATCGGTGGTGACACCGGCCTGCTGCAGCGACGCGATGAGCGCGGGCGCGTGGAAGTCGGCGACGCCGGGCTGACTCACGACCGCGACGCGCCGGCGGTCGCCGAGCAGCGCGCCGGCGTCGGCGAGCGCGCCGGCGCCGACGAGCACGTCGTACGGCGCATCGGTCAGCGCGACGGTCACCCGTTCCACGCGCGGAACTCCTCCATCACGGCGGCGGCGACGTCGTCGGGCGCACGGCCGTCGGTCTGCACCTGCACGTGGGCCGCGGCTTCGTACGCGGGTTCCCGCAGTGCACCGAGTCGCTCGAGGGTCGCGGTCTTGTCGCCACCCGCGAGCAACGGGCGCGAGTCGTCGTGCACGAGACGCGACGCGAGTTCGGCCGACGAGGCGACGAGCCACACCACGACACCGGTGGCGCGCAGCGCGCGCCGGTTGTCGGCGTCGACCACCGCGCCGCCACCACAGGAGATGACGAGCGGAGTGGGCGAGGCGGCGGCGTCGGCGACAGCCAGGCGCTCACGCAACCGGAAGCCCTGCTCGCCCTCGGCGGACCAGACGGCCTCGAAGGGGACACCCGCCGACGCGACGACGAGCTCGTCGGTGTCGACGAACGGCCGGTCGAGGAGCTCGGCGCAGCGCTGGCCGACGGTGGTCTTGCCCGCGCCCATCAAGCCGACGAGCACGAGGTGCCTCCCCGACGAACCGTCAAATTGGACGGCGTCGGTCATCGCAACGACGCGAGGTATGAAGCGTGATTGCGCACGAGCTCGTCGAGCGAGTCGCCGCCGAACTTCCGGGTGACCTCGTTGGCGAGGACGAGCGCGGTCATCGTCTCGGCCACGACCCCCGACGCGGGCACCGCGGTGACGTCGGTGCGCTCCTTGAACGAGACCGTCTCCTCTTTGGTGGTGGTGTCGACGGTCTTCAGCACCGGACGGTTGAGGGTGGCGAGTGGTTTCATCGCGACGCGCGCCACGAGCAAGCCGCCGGTGGTCATCCCGCCCTCGGTGCCGCCGGCGAGGGTGGAACCGCGCGTGTACTCCTGCGCCTCGGCGTCCCAGAGGATCTCGTCGTGGGCGTCGCTGCCGCGGCGACCCGCGACCTCGAACCCGTCGCCGATCTCGACGCCCTTCATGGCCTGGATGCTCATGAGCGCCTGCGCGAGCAGGCCGTCGAGCTTGCGGTCCCAGTGGACGTGCGAGCCGAGCCCCGCGGGCACGCCGTAGCCGAGGACCTCGACCACGCCACCGAGCGAGTCGCCCACCTTGGCGGCGGCCTCGACCTCGGCGATCATCGCCGCCTCCGCCTCCTTGTCGAAGCAACGCACCGGGGACTCGTCGACCGTGGGCAGGTCGGCGGGCGTCGGCCGGCGCTCCACGTCGGCGCGGGCCTGGCCCATCTGGATCACGTGGCTGAGGATCTCGGTGCCGATCTCGGCCAGGAGCAGCTTGGCCAGGGTGCCGGCGGCGACGCGCGCCGCGGTCTCCCGGGCACTGGCCCGCTCGAGCACGTTGCGGGCGTCGTCGAAGCCGTACTTCTGCATGCCGACGAGGTCGGCGTGACCGGGGCGGGGCTGGTGGAGGGGCTTCTCGGTGGCACCCGGTGCGGGCGACATCTCCTCCTGCCACTTCGGCCACTCGGTGTTGTGGATCACGATCGACACCGGCGACCCGAGGGTGAGGCCGTGGCGGACGCCGCCGAGGAGCTCGACGTCGTCGCGCTCGAAGCGCATGCGGGGGCCGCGACCGAACCCGAGGCGGCGGCGGGCGAGCTCGTCGCCGATCTGCTCGACGGTGACGGGCAGGCCCGCGGGCAGGCCCTCGACCACCACCGTGAGGGCGGGGCCGTGGGACTCACCGGCGGTCAGGTAACGCAGCACGCTCAGAACCTCGGCGTTCGGGCTGGAACGGGGGACGATCCAGGATACCGGCGCCCTCTCGGACCCCTCCGCTCATTCGCCGCCTGCAAACTCGCCCGCCGGAAGGTCGAAGGCGACGGATGGCTCAGCGGCCCAGGTACCAGTCGACGATCGGCGTGCCGACGAGGATCGCAGTGAGCGCGCCGGCCACCATGAACGGGCCGAACGGGATCTGCTGCTTGGACTTGCGGCGCCGGGCGACGACGAGCGCCATGCCGATCACCGCGCCGTAGAGGAACCCGAGGAAGAACCCGAGCACCACCTCGCCCCACCCGAGCACACCGAGCGACAGGCCGAGCGAGAACGAGAGCCGCACGTCGCCGAAGCCCATGGCTCGCGGCATGAACCAGTTGATGGCGAAGAGGAAGGCGAACCAGATGGCTCCCGCGAGCAACCCGCGGAGGAAGTCGTCGAAGTTGCCGTCCAGCGCGGTGCCGGCTGCGAGCAGGACGAGCATCGCCCCGGTGAGCGGATAGACGATCTTGTTCGGGAGCAGGTAGGTCTCGAGGTCGATCACCGCGAGGGCGACGAGTCCGCCGGCGAGCACGAGGTACGCGGGCAACAGCCACGAGTCGTCGAAGCGGGCGGCGGTGGCGCCGAACAGCGCGCCGGTGAGCACGGTGACGACCACTCGTCGCGTCATCGACGCCGGCGGCTCGGCGCCGTCGGGCGGAACGAACTCCGGCACCAGAAGCGGAACGCGAGTGATCACCGGGTCGAGCAACCACCCGACCACCAGGCCGAGGATCGAGCAACCGACGACGAGGAGCGCGGTCATCGGGCGGGTCCGGTGTCGGGGGCGGTCTCGACGGCCACGGCGCGCATCGCTGCGACCGGCGCGTCGAGACCGGTCCACGACTCGAACGCCAGCGCGGCCTGGTGCACGAGCATGCCCAGGCCGTTGACGGCGTGGATCCCGCGGGCGCGGGCGGCGGCGAGGAAGGGAGTCTCCATGGGGTGGTACACGGTGTCGACCACCAATTGGCCC
>DASXXX010000286.1:0-2864 GCA_036502765.1 Acidimicrobiia bacterium
GATCACGCCGGTGGTGGCGAGCATGCCCATGCCGGTGAGGGCGACCATGTAGAAGGTGAACTGGATGTTGCCGTCGCCCAGCCAGATGCCCACACCGAGCGCGATGCAGATGCAGATGATGGCGTAGACGCTCGACTCGAGCCCGGAGCTCGTCCCGGAGAGCACCACCGTGGCGGGGCCCGTGCGCGTCGCCTCCGCGATCTCGCGCACCGGTGCGGTCTCGGTGGAGGTGAAGTACTCGGTGAGGCGGCTGAGCACCTGCGCGAGCACGAGGCCGGTGATGACGGCGCCGAAGCACTTCCAGCCGGCGTCGAACTTGTCGTTGCCGACGTAGCCGAAGGCGACGATCGCGGTGCCGACCACCGTCAGCAGACCGGCGGTGATGAACCCGCGGTTGATCGGGGCCATCGCCGACTTGTCCTTGTCGGTGGCCCGCACCGCGAACACGCCGCAGATCGACGCCAGCACACCGATCGCGCGGGCGGCGAGGGGGAAGATGAGCCCGAGCGCGGGGTTGAGCCCGATCGACTGGAACGCGGCCACCCCGAGGATGATCGAGGCGACCAGCGTGACCTCGTAGCTCTCGAAGAGGTCGGCGGCCATGCCGGCGCAGTCGCCGACGTTGTCGCCGACGTTGTCGGCGATGGTGGCGGGGTTGCGCGGGTCGTCTTCGGGGATGCCGGCCTCGACCTTGCCCACGAGGTCGGCGCCGACGTCGGCCGCCTTGGTGAAGATGCCGCCACCCACGCGCAGGAACAGCGCGAGCAGCGAACCACCGAAGCCGAAGCCGATGAGGATGGCGGAAGCGGTGTTCTGGAAGATCATGATGATCAACGTCGCCCCGAGGAGACCGAGGCCGACGGTGAACATCCCGGCGACGCCGCCGGTCCGGAACGCGACCTTGAGCGCGGCGGGCAGCGAGCCGGACTTGGCCGCCGCCGCGGTGCGCACGTTGCCCCGCACGGCCAGGCTCATGCCGATGAAGCCGGTGAGGCCGGAGAGCACGCAGCCGGCGATGAACGCCAGGGTGCGGAACAACCCCGACTGGGCGAAGGTGAGTCCCGACGACGCGTTCGGTCCGGCGAGAAGCGGCTTGGTGACCTCGGTCGACGTGACGAACACGACGATCGCCAGCGGGATCAGGATCACCGCGATCGTCTTGAACTGCCGCTTCAGGTAGGCCATCGCGCCTTCCTGGATGGCCTTGGCGATCTCGATCATCTTCGGGGTGCCCTCGTCGGCGGCGAGCACGCCGCGCATGAGGTAGAGCCCGACGAAGAGCGCGAGCACTGCGGTCACGGCGGAGAAGATGAGCCAGAACCAGGCCTCACCGTTGAGAGTGAAGACCTGGTAGCCGCCTTCAGCAGCCAAGCTGATCATGGAATGCAGACCTCAGGATGGGTGTGGGAGTGGAGCGGGATGCGGGCGCGCGGCCCGACGACCGCCGCGGAGAAGCTAGGGAAAAGTAGGGGCCTGGGGTCGCTCGAGTCCAATCTTTCCGCAAGGTTTCTCGCTCGCGGGTCGGTCGTCACTCGAGGTGATACGGGAGCGAGGTGACCACCGTTCCCTTGCGGAACAGCAGCCGACCCTTGAGCAGCAAGGCCGTCTGGTTGTGGAGGATGTTGCCCCACCAGTGCCGCACGACGAATTCCGGGAGGAGGACGGTGATCACGTCGTTCTCCCAGCGGGCGTCGAGCTCGTCGACGTATCGCAGGATGGGACGGGTCAGCTCGCGGTAGGGCGAGTAGACGATCTCGAGCGGGACGTCGATGCCGAACTCCTGCCATTGCTGCTCGAGCTTCTCCTGCTCTTCCTCGTCGGAGACGACCGACACCGCGATCAAGTGGTTGGGCGAGAGCGACCGCGCGTACGCCAGGCCCTCGAGCACACCACGGTGCACGCCACCGACGAGCACGACCACCGTGTGGTTCATGCGACGCGGCTTGTAGTCGGGGGTGACGCGCAGCCCGTCGGCCACGGTCGTGTAGTGACGGTGGATCGCCTTGAACCCGACGACGATGACGGGGATGACGATCAGCGGCACCCATGCGCCGCTCGTGAACTTCGTGGTCGCGACGATGAGCAACACGATCAACGTCGCGACCGAGCCCACCGCGTTGATCACGACGTTGCGCTTGTAGCCCTTCTCGCGCTCCTTCTGGTGGTGGCGCACCATGCCGGCCTGCGACAACGTGAACGAGAGGAACACGCCGACCGCGTAGAGCGGGATCAGCGCGTTGGTCTTGCCCCCGAACGCGATGATCAGCGCGCTGGCGGCCATCGCGAGCACGAGCACGCCGTTGGAGAACACGAGTCGGTCACCACGGTTGGCGAGCTGTCTCGGTAGGTATCCGTCGGCGGCGATGATCGACGACAACCGCGGGAAGTCGGCGTACGCGGTGTTGGCCGCGAGCGTGAGGATGGCCGCGGTGGCGAACTGCAGCACCACGTAGAGCACGGTGCCGCTGCCGAACACCGCGGTGCCGAGCTGCGACATGACCGTGGTGTGCTCGCTCGGGTACGGACCGAGGTGATGGGCGAGGACCTGCACGCCCATGAACAGCGTGCCGAGGATGACGCCCATCCACACCAGGGTGGCAGCGGCGTTCTTCGACTCCGGGCGCCGGAACGCGGGCACGCCGTTGGAGATGGCCTCCACGCCGGTGAGCGCGACCGCTCCCGACGAGAAGCCCTTCAACAGGATGAAGATGCCGAGCGTGCCGCCGAAGATGCTGTTGCCGGCTTCCTTGAACGCGATCGGGTTGATGCGGTGGATGTCGTCGAGCACGAAGCTGCGGAAGAGCCCGTAGCTCACCAGCGCGCCGAGGATCGCGATGTAGATGTAGGTGGGCACCGCGAAGATG
>DASXXX010000287.1:0-3872 GCA_036502765.1 Acidimicrobiia bacterium
TCCCAGGTGGAGTCGAGCAGCCACTCGTCGTAGGCGGGCAGGTTGAACACCGTGGAGTAGATGAGGCTCTGGAAGTGCTGCGCGTGCAGCACCGTGCACTCCATCGCGTCGTCGGGTTCGTCGTGGTGGATGGCCTTGAACCCGGGGTTGATCATGTCGACCGCACTCGGGGTGTTGCGCGCGAGTTCGAAGCGCGCGTCGGTCTGGTACGTCGCGCGGGTGGGCGGCGGGATCGACTCCGTCGCCTCCCACGCCAGCAACGACCGGTTGTCGGGATCAGCCGCGAGCAGGTGGCTCAACGCGGTCGTGCCGCTGCGGGGCATGCCCACCAGCACGAGCGGGGCCTCCACCGTCGTGGTCGCGAGCTCGGGATGGGTGCGGTGCCACTCGAGCACCCGGAGACGGTTGGCCAGGTTCATCCGGATCTGGCCCTCGAACGCGAGCAGACCGATCTCGGTGAGGTCGGCCTCCTGCATCCCCGAGAACCAGAGCGGCTCGAGCCCGTCGCTGAACGTGGGATCGCCGTAGTCGTCGAGCCCGACCTGCGCGGCGACGTCCTCGAGCAGCCCGTCGACGTCCACGGTCAGATCGCCAGCGCGTCGCGCGTGCGCGCGAGCTCGTCGGGATCGGCGGTGGTGGGCACGAGGAAGAACTCGTCGGCGCCGGCGTCGCGCGCGTTGTCGACCGCGCGCCGCAGCGCGTCGGGCGTGAAGCACGTGACCGCGCCCGACGCCCACTGCCCGACCTCCTCACCCAGGATCCTCATGTAGGTGTTCGTGTAGTCGCGCAGGCGCGCCTCTGCATCGTCGCGGCCCGGACCGGGGAGGGCGTACCAGATGCTCGACGAGAGGTGCGGTGCTTCGGTGCGGTCGGCGGCCGTCCACGCGTCGCGGATCTGGGTGAACGCGGCGGCCATCGCGTCGCGGTCGCCGTCCATCGTCCACGCGCCGTCGACGCCGTCGGCCCAGCGCGCGGCGCGCGCGATCGCCTTCGGCCCCATCACCCCCGCGATGATGGGCACCGGATCCTGCACCGGACGCGGCCCCACCGGGTCGGCACCGTCGAACGGCGGTTCGCCCGCCCAGATGCGCCGCATGCGCGCGACCTGCTCGTCCATGCGCTGCCAGCGCCGTTCGAACGAACCGCCGATGGCGCGGTAGTCGTGCTCGCGACCACCCACCCCGACCCCCACGGTGAGGCGCCCGTCCGACAGCACGTCGATGGACGCCAGCTGCTTGGCGACGGCCACTTCGTCGTGCGCGGGGAGGATGACGATCGTCGTGTACAGCCGCACGCGCTCGGTGAGCGCGGCGACCGCGGCGAGGTCGACGGTCCAGTCGTGGCTGGTGTACGTGATCCGCTCCGGCACCGCGAACCCGTACCACGGACCCTCGTCGACCTCACGACACCAGGCGAGGGTTTGCGCGCGCGAGTGCGGGAGCATGGTGGGCAGGGTCATCGAGAGCTCCATCGGCGAGGAGGGTACGCTCCCGCTCAGTCGCTGTCATGAAGTGGGTGCGTGGCATGAAGCTCGGTGTGGTGTTCGGGTATTGGGGGGCGGGGCCGCGGCCGGGCTTCGTCGAGGAGGCGCAGGCCGCGGAGCGCCTCGGCTACGACTCGGTCTGGGTGGCGGAGTCGTGGGGGAACGACGCGTTCACCTACGCGGCGTACGTCGCCGCCAACACGTCGACGATCAAGATCGGCACCGGCATCGTGCAGATGGCCGCGCGCACGCCGACGGCCACCACCATGGCCGCGGTCACGCTCGACCACCTGTCGAACGGCCGGCTCATCCTCGGTCTCGGCGTGTCGGGCCCGCAGGTCGTGGAGGGGTGGTACGGCCAACCCTCGAATCGGCCGCTGGCGCGCACGCGCGAGTACATCGACATCATCCGGCGCGCGCTGCGACGGGAAGGTCCGCTCGAGAACGACGGCGAGTTCTACCCACTCCCCTACAAGGGTGAGGGCAGCCAGGGCTTGGGCAAGCCGTTGAAGATCATGACCCACCCGCTGCGCGCCGACATCCCGATCTTCCTGGGCGCCGAGGGACCGAAGAACGTGACGCAGACCGCGGAGATCGCCGACGGTTGGTTACCCCTCTACTTCTCGCCGTTCCGTCAGGACGTGTACGCCGACCAGTTGAAGGACGCGAAGCCCGGCTTCGAGATCAACGCCATGGCCAACGTGACCGTGACCGACGACGTCGCCGCGGCACTGCTGCCGGTGAAGGGCATGCTCGGCTTCTACATCGGCGGCATGGGTGCGAAGGGGCAGAACTACCACACGAAGCTGATGCAGCGGATGGGCTTCGAAGAAGAGGCGCTCAAGATCCAGGAGCTCTTCTTCGCCGGCAAGCGCGACGAGGCGATCATGTCGGTGCCCGACGACTTCGCCGACGAGATCTCGATCGTCGGACCTCCCTCGCGCATCAAGGAACGACTGCAGGCGTGGGAGGACAGCCCGGTCACGACCTTGATGGTCGCAGGACGTGATCCGGAACAGCTGCAGGTCGTCCGCGACCTCGTGCTGGGCTAGTGCATCCGTTCCACGACGTCGCCATCGTCGGCGTCTTCAATACCGAGCAGGCGCGCGTGCTCGAAGGGCACGACTCGCGCAGCATCACCTTCGCCGCCGGCATGGGCGCGCTCGCCGACGCCGGGCTCGGACCGCGCGACATCGACGGCGTCGTCGGCCAGAGCGGCTCCGACCTCATCTACCAAGCGCGCAACGGACCCGTGTGGCGCTCGTACTCGGGCATGGGCATCCCCGCGGTGCTCGAGGTGGCGAGCGCCATCGCCACCGGGCTCGCGTCGACCGTGCTCGTCAGCGCGGGATCCGCGGGCGTGTACACCGACCGGTCGTCGACCGCGCCGTGGACGCGTCCGTCGCACGAGTTCGTGGCGCCGGTCGGCATGTTCACCGCGGCCGAGTTCGCGCTCATCGCACGCCGGCACATGCACCGGTTCGGCACGCCCCCCGAGGCGCTCGCCACCGTCGCCGCCACCATCCGCAACAACGGGAACGTGAACCCGGAGGCCTGCTACTTCGGGCGCGGCCCGTTCACGGTGCAGGACATCCTCGACAGCCGCATGGTGGCCGACCCGTTCCATCTCCTCGACTGCTCCATGACCGCCGAGGGCGGCTGTGCGCTCGTGCTCGCGCGCGGCGACATCGCCCGCGACCTCGCGCAGGACCCGATCTGGGTGCTCGGCGGCAACACCGACCACTTCGGCCCGTCGTACCAGCACCCACCGGCGTGGGACCTGGGCGGCAACGTGCGCGCCGATCTCGTCGACGGCACCGTCGGGCGCCGCGCGATGGAGACCGCGTGGTCGATGTCGGGGCTCGGGCCCGACGACGTCGACGTGTGCGAGCTGTACGACCCGTTCTCGTTCGAGATCATCCGCCAGTTCGAGGCGTTCGGCTTCTGCGCCGAGGGCGAGGGCGGCGACTACGTGATGAGCGGCGTGATCGAGCCGGGCGGGAAGCACCCGATCACGACCGACGGCGGGCTCATGTCGTTCAGCCACGGCGGCGCGACCGTGCAACTGCTGCAACGGGTCATCCGTGGCGTGCAGCAGCTGCGCGGCGGGTGTCCGACCATGCAGGTGGACGACGCCGAAGTCGCGCTGTGCAGCGGTGGCGGCGCCGGTGCGCTGTTCACCGACGTGATGTTGTTGGGGAGGGAGCAACCATGAGCTCGAGCGAAATTCCGGACGCGATCGCGATCACCAACCTGCTGTACCGCTACGCGGAGCTCATCGACGCCGGCGACTACGAGGGCATCGGCGAGCACCTCGCCCATGCCGTGATCACCACCGACGGTTCCGACCACGAGACGCGCGGCGCCGACAAGGTGGCGGCGATGTACC
>DASXXX010000288.1:0-2428 GCA_036502765.1 Acidimicrobiia bacterium
GGCGCCGGCGCGGCGCAGGTCGACTTCCAACTCGCCTCGGGACGCATGCCCGTGCCCACCGGTGATGCGGCCCAGCACCCGCGACGACCGTCGGTCGAGGAGGCGCAAGCGCGTCGAAAGCCCCGGTACGACGATGCGACCCGGCACAGACTGGTCGCGTACGTCGTGAGCCTCGCCGGCGGGGGAGGGCTCGCCATCCCGGACCTGGACCTCACGATGGGCGACGTGGCGTCCGGCGGGACGCTCTTCCGCCTCCAGTGCGCTGCGTGTCACTCCTGGTCGGGTGACGGCGGCGCGCTCCTCCAGCGCGACGCGCCGTCGACGCACCCGGCCTCGGCCCTGGAGATCGCGGAGGCGGTGCGATCGGGGCCCGGCAACATGCCCGCGTTCGGACGCGCCGCGGTCAGCGATGCCCAACTCCAGTCGCTGGTGCGGTACGTCCGTCACCTCGATCATCCCGACGACCGCGGGGGCGCGCCGCTCTGGCATCTCGGGCCGCTCGCGGAAGGTGCGGTGGCCGTGTTCGTCGGACTCGGGCTGCTCGTCGTCGCGGTGCGCTGGATCGGGACCCGCTCGTGAACGGCACCGACCGCGCTGGCGGCGGGGCGCGACTCGCGTTCGCCGCGTTCGTCGTCGCAATCGTGTGCCTGCTCTCCCTCGCGGTCGTGTACGCGGTCGGTGGCCAACCGCAGGCCGAGGGTGCCCTCCTGGGTGTCGGGCTCCTGGCCCTCGGCGCGGGCCTCGTCTTCTGGGCGCACTGGTTGATGCCGCGCGGTCCGTTCGAGCAGGAGCGACACCCGCTGGCCGGTTCCGAGGACGAGCTGACTGCGTTCGAGGACACGCTCGAACACCCGGAGGGTGTCAGTCGCCGCCGACTGCTCGTGGGCGGACTCCTCGGAGCGCTGGGCGCGCTCGGGGTGGCGTTGGTCTTCCCGATCCGCTCGCTCGGGCCGAATCCGGGATCGACGCTGCTGCGCACGCCCTGGCGCCGCGGCACCCGCGCGATCACCGAGGACGGTCGGCCCGTCCGCGCGAGCGAGGTGCCGCTCGACGGGCTGGTGACGATCTTCCCCGCCGGGCACCCGAACTCCGCCGACGGGCAGGTCGTGTTGGTGCGCGTGCGGCCCGAGCGCCTGCAGCTGTCGGCGGCGCGCGCCGACTGGGCGCCCGACGGCCTCGTCGCGTACTCCAAGGTCTGCACCCACGCCGGGTGCCCGGTCGGTCTGTTCGAACCCAGCACGGCGCAGCTGCTGTGCCCGTGCCATCAGTCGGCCTTCGACGTGCTCGACGGCGCGGAGCCGGTGTTCGGACCCGCGGCGCGCGCGTTGCCGCAGCTCCCGATCGCCATCGACGAAGAGGGCTACGTGATCGCGCAGAGCGACTTCCACGAGCCGATCGGCCCGAGCTTCTGGAACCGCCGATGAATCGCGGCGCGCGCGTCCGGATCGCGTTCGTCGGGATCGCGATCGGCGTCGTCGTCGCCGGGTGTGGTGGGGGTCGTTCCCTGCTCGATGCCAAAGGATCCGAATCGGATCGCATCGCGGGGGTGTGGTGGCTGATGTTCGGCCTCGCGACGGCGGTGTACGTCGTGGTCGCCGCCTTCATCGTCCACGCGGCGACGCGCGGGCGACGAGGGCGCGCGGGTGGCTCACGCCTGAACGAGAACCGCTTCATCTGGATCGGCGGAGTGATCGTGCCGATGGCCATCCTCGCGATCCTCGCCGTCGTCACCGTCGACACGACGAGCGCGTTGCGCAACGCGTCGCCCGACGAGGTCCGCATCGACGTGGCGGGGAAGCTCTGGTGGTGGGAGGTGCGCTACCCGGGATCCGGCGTGGTCACCGCCAACGAGATCCACGTGCCCCGGGGCACTCCGATCGACCTGCACCTGACCTCCGACAACGTGATCCACAGCTTCTGGGTGCCGCAGCTCGCCGGGAAGATGGACACCATCCCGGGGCAGCCGAACGACCTCCGCTTCACCGCCGAGACCGCCGGGCGCTACCTGGGGCGGTGCGCCGAGTTCTGCGGGCTCCAGCACGCACACATGGGCGTGGAGGTGGTCGTCGACACCCCGGCCGACTTCGGCCGGTGGCTCGCCCGGCGCGGACGGGTGCCGCTCGAACCCGTATCGGAGGACGCGGCCGCGGGACAGGTCGTGTTCCAACGCGAGGCCTGCGCAGGCTGTCACACGATCCGCGGCACGGGCGCGACGGGCACCGTCGGGCCCGACCTCACCGACGTCGGCTCACGTGAACGGCTCGGCGCCGACACGTTGCTGAACACTCCGGAGAACATGCACGACTGGATCCGCGACGCGCAGTCGTTCAAGTCGGGCATCTCGATGCCCTCGTTCTCGGCGTTACCGGAGCGCGACATCGACGCGCTCGTGGCGTACCTCGAGAGTCTGCGGTAGGAGCGCGATGGC
>DASXXX010000289.1:0-11057 GCA_036502765.1 Acidimicrobiia bacterium
CGTCACCCGGCGCGTAGTCCGCGCACGCGAGGTCGGGCGACGGGTCCAGGCGACGGGTTCAGGCGTCGAGCTCGGCCTTGATCTCGTCGGTGTGCTCGCCCAGACCCGGGGCGGGCCGCACCGTCACCGCCTGGTCGAAGGTCACGGCCGGTCGCGGGTGGAGCATCTCGCCCACGACCGGGTGCACTTCGCGCACCAGGTAGCCGGGGGAGATCTGCTCGATCACCGCGGGCAGGTCGTCGAGATCGGTGACCGCGGCATGGGGCACGCCCTGCTCGGTGAGGCGCGCGGTCAGCTCGGCGGTGGTGAGCGTCGCGAGTTGCGCGCCGATCTCCTTCATCAACGGACCGCCGTTGCGTCCGCGCTGCTGCGGTGAGTCGTAGTCGGGGTGGCCGACGAGCTCGTCGCGGCCGGTGGCGCGCAGCAGCCCGTTCCACTGCGGCGTGGTGACCGTGATCATGGCCACGTAGCCGTCGGCGGTGGGGGAGAGGCGGAAGGTGCGTGACTGCGGCGGGAGCCGGTCGAACTCGCCCTGCAGGGTCACGTTGGTGCTGACGTCGGGCCAGAGGAACGACAGGCCGGCGTAGAGCATCGGCACCTCGATCACCTGGCCGCGCCCGGTGCGGTCTCGCTCGAACAGTGCGGCGGTGATCGCCTGTGCCGCGGTGAGGCCGGTGACCTTGTCGACGACCGCTTGCTGCACGAGCACCGGCACGCCGCTGCGCAGGTCGGCCTGATTGGCGCCGAACCCGGTCATCGCCTGGATCACGTGGTCGTACGCGGGCGCGTCGGCGAGCTCCGAGTCGGACGGGAAGCCGCGGAGCGCGGCGTACACCAGGCGCGGGTGCTCGGCGACGAGCTCCTCGGCGACGAAGCCGAAGGCTGGCATCACCGTGGGCCGGAAGTTCTCGACCAGCACGTCGGCGGTGGCGACCAGCTTGCGCAGCGTGGCGAGGTCGTCGGCGTCGTTGAAGTCGAGCGCGATCGACCGCTTCCCCCAGTTGGTGTTCACGAAGTACGCCGACGTGCCGTCGCGGCTCGAGCCGACGTGGCGGAGGATGTCGCCCACCGGCGGGCGTTCGACCTTGATGACGTCGGCGCCCTGCTGGGCCAGGATCATCGTCGCGAACGGCCCCGACAGGTTCATCGTGAGGTCGACGATGCGAACCCCGGCGAGCGGCCCGGAAGCGGTCTGGGTCATCGCGGAACCCTATTCCGCACCTACTCTGCGCGGTCGACCGGAGACCCGGTCGAGAACGGGGAGAGACGTGATGGCCACCATCGACGATGATGTCGACGGGCTGCTCGACACGCTCGAGCGTTGGATCGCGAGCGAGGTGCTGCCCCACGTGCTCGAGCTCGAACACGCCGACGAGTACCCGCACGCGATGGTCGAGCAGATGCGCGAGTTCGGCCTGTTCGCCGCCACCATCCCCGAGGAGTACGGCGGGTTGGGCCTCGGCGCGAGCGCCTACGTGCGCATCGTCGAGACGATCGCGCGCGCGTGGATGTCGCTCACCGGCGTGGTGAACACGCACCTCATGGTCGCGGAGCTCGTGCGTCGCTTCGGGACCGACGAGCAGCGAACAGCGTTCCTCCCGCGCCTCGCCGCCGCGGAGCTGCGCGGCGGGCTCGCGCTCACCGAACCCGACTGCGGCACCGACCTGCAGGCGGTGCGCACCACCGCGACGCGCGAGGACGGCGTGTACGTGTTGCGCGGCACCAAGATGTGGATCACCAACGCGCACGAGGGCAACTGCCTCGCGGTGCTCACGAAGACCGACGTCGGTGCCGAGCCTCGCCACCGCGGCATGTCGCTGTTCATCGTGCCCAAGGACCTCGGGTACACGGTAACCCGGAAGCTCGGGAAGCTCGGCTACAAGGGCATCGACACGTGCGAGGTGGTGTTCGACGACGTCGTCGTCCCCGAGGACTGCCTCCTGGGCGGGGTCGAAGGGCACGGCTTCCACCAGGCGGTGGGCGCGCTCGAGCTCGGACGCATCAACATCGCGGCGCGGGGCGTGGGGCTCGCCGACGCCGCGCTCCAGGCGTCGCTCACGTACGCGCAGCAGCGCCACACGATGGGCAAGCCGATCGCCGAGCACCAGGCGATCGCGTCGAAACTGGCCGACATGGCGTGCCGGGTCGAGTCGGCCCGCCTCCTCACCCATCGTGCCGCGGGGGCGTTCGACCGGGGCGAGCGGTGCGACATGGAGGCGGGGATGGCCAAGTTGGTCTCGTCGGAGGCCGCGCTGGAGAACGCCACCGAGGCCCTGCGCATCCACGGTGCCTACGGCTACTCCACCGAGGACCACATCGAGCGCTACTACCGCGACGCCCCGCTGCTGTGCATCGGCGAGGGCACCAACGAGATCCAACGGATCACTATCGCCCGCCAACTCGTCGCCCGGAGCAACGCCCCCGCGTAGCGACCCGTCCGGACCCCTCCGGGCACGGCTCCACTCCATCTCCTCCTGGTCTGGTCGATGCCGTTCCGCCGTCCCACACGCCGACCGTCGCGCCCTCCGGGCACGGCTCCACTCCATCTCCTAGATTTCTCTCCCATGGTGGCGGCATGACGGCTTCGGTGCGTCGACGCACTTCGTTCAGCCGCACTTCGTTCAGCCGCGCGCTGATCGCGCTCGCTGGGGTGGGGCTCTTCGCCCTCTTGGCGCTGGGGGCGCTCCTGCTCGGCAGCGCACTGACCGAACA
Organism: Acidimicrobiia bacterium; assembly: GCA_036502765.1. Lineage (GTDB taxonomy): Bacteria > Actinomycetota > Acidimicrobiia > IMCC26256 > DASPTH01 > DASUAS01. The sequence goes on from DASXXX010000289.1 coordinate 2,713, forward strand.
CGTCTCCACGCCCGGCACCGAGGTGCACAACACCGCCGTCAGCTCTGTCGGCGAACCGGGTCACACCGCGCCTGCGGTCCACACGATCCACCAGCAGCCGTCGACGCGCGCTCGCAGCGTTGCGTTCGCGGTGCTGGCAGCGGTCGCGGTCGTCGGCGCCTGCGCGTTCCGTCGTCTGCGCTTCTCGCGCACGGGCCGTCTGCGCACACTCCGCGTCACCGGGCTCCCGCCTGGTCGCGCTCCTCCGACGCTTCGCATCGCGTGAACCGGCGGCTTCGGCCGCCGTCTCCCTGTGATCGTCGACGCGCCGCAGGCGCGCTACCGAGGAGTTCGCATGCGATCCCCGAGTGCTTCCGCAGTCGCTCTCGCCGAACCCATGGCGACAGTGCCCGTGGTCACGATGGACGCGACGATCTGCGTCCAACCCTTTCGATTCGATCCTGGACTGACCGTCGAGATCCCCGTCGTGCGTTGGCCCGACGCGACGGGCGCGCGTGAACGGCACCTCCGTGCCGGCCGGCCGTGTCTGTTGGTGGTCGGCGCGACCGAGCGCGCTCCCGCGCGTTGGTCGGAGCTGGAGGACTGGGTGCGCGAGACGGCACCCCGCGCCGAATTCGTCACCCGCGCGGTGACGGTGGCGCGGCGTGCCGATCTGTTCCAGCGCCCCCGGCTCGATCACGCGCGCGTCGTGCGGTTCCGCGACCGGACGGTGGTGGTCCCCGAAACCCAGGCCCGACTCGTCGCGCTGCTCGTGGAGCGGTTCGGCGAGACCGTCGCCGACGACGAGATCCGCGCGCTGAGCGACGTGGGCGGGGTCAGCACCCACAGCGAGGCGGTGAAGACCGCGCTGCGCCGGCTGAAGGACACGCTGAGGCCGCTCGGCTTGCACCTCGCGCGGGTGCGGGCGGCCGGGTACCTGCTCGACCGCTCCGACTGAGGAGCGATCGAGCACCACTGACGAAGCTCCGAAATTCCTCCGGGTCGGTATAAGAACAAGTAGTAGCTTGTTCATTACTGCACCGACCCGGAGGAGGAGCCATGACCGCACCCACGATTCCCGGAATGCCGGCGAATCCCGGAATGCCGGTGGCGATCGTCACCGGTGCATCCCAGGGCCTCGGGCTGGCCCTGGCCGGCGCCCTGGCCGATCGGGGCTGGGCGCTCGTGATCGACGCCCGCCGGTCGCAGCGCCTCGACGCCGCGGTCGCCCGACTGGCGACGCGCACCACGGTCGTCGGTGTCGCCGGCGACGTCGCCGACGCCGCGCACCGCGCCGAGCTGGCGCGCGTCGCAGCGTCGCTGGGCACCGTCGGCCTGCTCGTCAACAACGCGAGCACACTCGGCGCGAGCCCGCTGCCCGAGCTCGACGACATCGAGCCCGAGACCTTCCTGCGCATCCTCGACGTGAACGTGGTCGCGCCGGTTGCGCTGGTGCACGACCTCGGCGAGCTGCTCGACGAACGGGCCACCGTCGTGAACGTCACGTCCGACGCCGCGGTCGAGCCCTACCCCGGGTGGGGCGGCTACGGAGCGTCGAAGGCCGCGCTCGAACACGCCAGCCGGGTGCTCGCGGTCGAGCGGCCCGACCTGCGTGTTCTCGTCTTCGATCCCGGCGACATGCGCACCGAGATGCACCAGGACGCGTTCCCCGGCGACGACATCAGCGATCGTCCCGAGCCCGAGACGCGTGTCCCCGCGCTCGTCGCACTGATCGAGAGCGATCTCCCGAGTGGGCGCTACGAGGCGAGTGCCTTCGCGGCGGCGGGATCGAGGTAGCCATGATCACGCCCATGTCCACGCCCACGCACACCCCGCACATCGCCCACGCGGGCACGCCGACGCTGGGCTTCGTGCTCGACGCAGAGCACGAAGCGCACCAGCCTCCCGAGATCGCGGCTGGACGGCGTGACCAGGTCCGGTTGCTCGTGAGCGACGGCGACGCCGTGCCGGTCCACGCGCGCTTCGACGCGCTCGGCGAGTTCCTGCGCGCCGGTGATCTCGTGGTCGTGAACACCTCCGCCACCGTGCCCGCCGCGGTCGACGCCCGCATGCCCGACGGTGATCCCGTCGTGGTGCACTTCTCGGGCGAGCTCCCCGGCGGCATGCTCCTGGTGGAGGTGCGGCAACCCGCGGACGGGTCGACCGTGCCGCGCGTGGTCGACGGACCGGCCGAGATCGACCTGCTCGGGCTCGGGCGCGTCCGCCTGCACGCCCGCTTCGCCGACTCGCAGCGGTTGTGGCTCGCGACCGCGACCTTCGACGGCGAGGTGAGCCTCCTCGACTTCGCGGACGCGCACGGTCGCCCCATCCGGTACCGCCACGTGCCGCGCGAATGGCCGATCGAGGCGTACCAGACCGTGTTCGCCCGCGAGCCGGGGAGCGTCGAGATGCCGAGCGCCGCCCGCCCGTTCTCCACCGAGTTGGTGACCGACCTCGTGGGCCGGGGCGTCGGCGTCGCGCCCCTCGTGCTGCACACCGGGGTGTCGTCGCTCGAAGGCGACGAGCGTCCGTACCCGGAGCGCTACCGCGTCCCGCGCGCGACGGCGGCCGCCATCGGCGCGACGCGCCAGAATGGTGGTCGCGTGATCGCCATCGGCACCACCGTCGTCCGCGCGTTGGCCACCGTCACCGACGACCGCGGCACCGTGCACCCGGGTGGGGGATGGACCGACCTGATGGTCACCGCCGACACGCCCGTGTGGTCGGTCGACGGCCTCGTCACTGGCTGGCACGAACCGGAGTCGACCCACCTGCTGATGCTCGAGTCGTTCGCCACGCGCGAGGTGCTCGGCGCGGCCTACGCCGCCGCTCTCGACGCCGGCTACCTGTGGCACGAGTTCGGCGACAGCCACCTCATCCTGCGCGGCACTTCGGGCGGTCCGGCGTCGGGCGGTCCGGCGTCGACTGGTACAACCGCGTGAACGTCGCGAACGCGTCCGTTGCACCGTTGCCGGTCGGGCGGCGCGCCGTGCTCTACGCCGTGCGGCGTCGGGGCGAGGCGACCGCGGACCAGGTTGCCGAACAGCTCGACATCACGGTGAGCGGTGCGCGCCAGCACCTCGCCGCGCTGGCGAGGGACGGCCTGGTCGAATCGGGTGAACTGGCGTCGCCCGAAGGTCGGCGCGGCCGTCGCACGCTGGTGTACTCCGCCACCGGCGCCGCCGACGCGTACTTCCCCAAGGCGTACGGCGAGCTCACCAACGAACTGCTCGGCTACGTCGCCGACACCGATCGCGAGCTGCTCGACCAGCTGTTCGCGAAGCGGCGCGAAGCGCGCATCGAGGGCGCACGCACGCGGCTGGCGTCGAAGCGCACGTTGCGGAGCAAGGTCGCCGAGCTCACCCGCATCCTCGACGAGGACGGCTACCTCGCGAGTTGGGAACAGGTGGAGCCGGGGGTGTTCCGCATCGTCGAGCACAACTGCGCGATCTGGGCGGTGGCCGAACGCTACGGCCAGGCGTGCATCAGCGAGCTGGAGTTCATCCGCACCGTGCTCGCCGGCGCCGACGTCGAACGCGTGCAGCACATGGTCGCGGGTGCGCGCCGGTGCGCGTACGAGGTGCGCGCCCGCTGACATCGGGTAGACCGACGCCGACCGCGTGTCCTGCCGAACCTTCGGAGGCATCATGCCCGAGACCCCACCACCGCTCGGCCCGATCCAACTGGTCATGATCCCTTCGGCCGACCCCGACCGCTCGATCGAGTTCTACCGGTCGCTCGGCTTCGAGCCCCGCAACGAGCAACCCTGGGGTGACGGCTACCGCTGGGTCGAGCTCTACCCTCCGACCGGCGACACCGGGCTCGCGCTCGTGCCGCCGTCGGCGGCACAGCCGTGGCCGCAGCCGACCGCGTGCATCCTCCACACCGACGACGTCGAGGCGACGCGTACGTGGATGGCTGCGCAGGGCTTGGACGTCGACGACGCGGTCGCGCGTGACGGCGGCGGCGTCCCGATCGACATCGGCGCGGTGCATCTCACCGATCCGTTCCCACCGATGTTCTGGCTGCGCGATCCCGACGGCAACGGGGTCCTGGTGATCCAGCCCGGGTGAAGCGCGCGAAGGGGTTCAGAAGTCGCTGAGCACCTCGTTCCACTCGCGCAGGTACCACCGGCCCACCAAGCCGCTGGTGACGAACGGGTCGTCGGCCACGAACTCCTCGGCCGCCTCGCGGGTGCGGAACACGGCCATCGCCCCTTCCTCGATGGGGTCGGCGAAGGTGCCGACCATGAGGAGGTCGCCGCGCGCGTGGAACTCGTCGACCCGGGCCCGGTGCGCGGGGTAGTGCACGGGGATGAGCGCGAGCGCGTCGGGACCGGACTCGTAGAACGTCACGTAGAGGGCCATTCCCGGAGTCTGGCCGACGCGGGTACCGTCGTGCGATGGCCGACGACGCAGACATCATCACGCACATCGACAAGCTGGTCGACGAGGAGCACGCGCTCGAGCGCGACCACGGCGACGGCAAGTCGCTGAGCAAGGACGAGAAGGCCCGCCTGCGCGATCTCGAGGTGCAGCTGGACCAGCTCTGGGACCTGCTGCGACAGCGTCGAGCCCGCCGGAACGCCGGCCTCGACCCCGACGCGGCAGAGACGCGCGACCCGTCGACGGTGGAGGGCTACCGGCAGTGAGCGCGGGCACCGAGTGGCCGGCGCTGCCCTACGACGAGTGGGTCGACACGCTCGGCACCCTCCACATGGTGCTGCAGATCGTGGGCAAGGTGCGCGTGGCGCTGTCACCCAAGGAGCCGGAGTGGGCGCACATCACGCTCTACGTGTCGGCGCGCGGGTTGACCACCGGCCCGGTGCCGTCCAACGTCGGGCTGATCGACGTCGAGGTCGACCTCCTGCACCACGAGGTGGTCGTGCGCACCGCCGACGGTGAGGCCGAACGGGTGCCGCTCGAGGCGCGCCCGGTCGCCGAGTTCTGGACCGACTTCAACCGTGCGTTGGAGAAGCTCGGCATCGAGGTGACGCTCTCACCGGAGGCGCAGGAGGTCCCCGACCCGATCCCGTTCCCCGACGACACCACGCACGCCGCGTACGACCCCGCCATGGCGACGCGCTTCTGGCGCGCCCTGACCGTCGTCGCGCCGGTGTTCGCGGAGTACCGCGCCGACTACCAGGGGAAGGTGTCGCAGGTGCAGTTCTTCTGGGGGAGCGCCGACCTCGCAGTCACGCGCTTCTCGGGAGAGCCGTGCACGCCGCCGGACGGCGCGGGACTGCTCGACCGGGTGGCGTACGACTACGAGCAGATGAGTATCGGCTGGTGGCCGGGCAACGCGTCGTATCCGAAGCCGGCCTTCTACGCGTACGCGTACCCGAAGCCCGACGGCATCGAGACCGCCGACCTCGGCGTTGCCGGTGCCGCCTGGCACGCCGACCTGGGCGAGTTCATCCTCGACTACGACGTCGTCCGCGCCGCGCCCGCACCCGAGGCGACGCTCCGCGCCTTCGTCGACGCCGCCTACGCCGCCTGCGCCACCCGCAGCCACTGGGACCCGAGGCTCACCGCCCCCTCGGTCTGAACCTCCCCTTCTGCATTCCGGCGTCGCAGCGGCCGAATAATCGGGCCGCTCCGACGCCGAAACCGTCCGGAGTGATGCGGACGGCGTTTCGTCGTCTTGTTGCGCGTGGAACCGAGCATCGACGCCCTCGTCAGTCGCCTCGCCGAGAAACAGCACGGGGTGTTCGCGGCGCATCAACTCCGCGATCTCGACGTCGCCCGCCACGAGCGGAACTACCGCCTCGCGGCGGGGCGCTGGGCAGTCGTGTACGAGGGCGCGTATCGCGTGGTCGGGGTGCGACTGACGTGGCGTGGGAGCCTCCTCGCTGCCTGTTGGGCCGGTGGCATTCGAGCGGTCGCATCGCACCGCTCGGCTGCAGAGCTCTGGGGGCTTCCCGGACGTAGCACCCGCTTCGTCGAGGTCACATGTCCACGTTGGCACCGCGCCCGACACGACGGTGTGCTTGTCCACGAGACGCGTGTCGTCGATGACCGCGCCACGACGCTCGACCGCATCCCGGTCACCAGTGCGGCGCGGACCCTGTTCGACCTCGCTGCCGTGGTCGGTGTCGACACGCTCGACCTTGCCGTCGAGCACGCTCTCCGCCGAAGACTGACGGATGAAGCAGAAATCCAGAAATACCTCGCGGCGCTGGCGCGTCGAGGCCGTGCAGGCGTGACGAAGCTTCGACGGGTGCTCGACGCGCGCGTTCCCGGGCAAGGACTCACCGAGAGCGAGGCGGAACGGGTCCTCGTCGTCGCTCTGACTCGTCAGGGACTTCCGGTGCCCTGTGCTCAGTACGAGATACGCGACGCCGACGGTCGGCTCGTCGCTCGGGTCGACTTCGCGTATCCGGAACACAGGATCGCGATCGAGTACGACAGCTATGAGCACCACACCGGACGTGACGCGTTGGTACGCGACGGCGCGCGCCGCAACGCGATCGTCGCGCTGGGGTGGCTCCCGATCACCGCAACGGCAAACGACCTCGCGAATGGCGGCCGCAGGCTCGCCATTGACATCAGACGCGCGCGCTCCATCCGTTCCGGCGTCGCAGCAGCGGAATAATCGGGTCGCTCCGACGCCAGAACAGAGGAAGGGAACGTCGTAGCTAGCCGACGATGCCTTTGACCTTGAGGTCGACGATCGTGTCCCAGTCGAGGCCGAGCTTCTCGGCGAGGATCTCGTCGCCGTGCTCGTTGAACTCCGGCGCGCGGCTGGTGGGCGCGGGCGCGCCGTTGAACTGCACCGGGGTGCTCACCAACGTGAACGGGGTGCCGCCCTTGGAGTGGATCTCTTGCAGGTAGCCGTTGGCGACGGTCTGCGGGTCGGTGACGACGTCGATGGTGTCCTGCACCGGCGCCCACTGTCCCTTCATCCCGCGCAGCTGCGCCTTCCATTCCTCGAGCGTCTTGCCCTTGATCGCCTCGGCGACCAGCTCGGCGCCGAGCGACGCGTTCTCCATGAAGAGCTCGTTCGTGGCGAAGCGGGGGTCGTCGATGTACTGCGGGATGCCGAAGCGCTCGCACGCCTCGGGCCAGTAGTGGTGGCCCTGGAGCATGCAGAGCGAGAGGAACTTGTCGTCTTTCGTCTCGTACACCATCACGAGCGGGTTGCTGATCTGCCCGACCTGGTGTGCGGCGAGCTCGTGCCACGGCATGCCCGCGAGGAGCGACACCGCGATCCCTGCGCCCATCGCCCACATGCCGGTGTTCATGAGCGACACGTCGACGACGTCGGCCTCGCCGGTGCGCTCGCGGTGGAACAGCGCGGCCGAGATGCCCCCCGCGATCGTCATCGCGCCGATGGTGTCGCCGTACGCGGGCGCGGGCATGCCCGGGACCGTCGTCGCGTCGGGTGCCTTCGCGCTCATGCCGCTCGTGCCGCGGTACCAGAACGAGATGGCGTCGTAGCCGCCGGCGTCGCGGTCGGGACCGCGCGCGCCGTAACCGTGGCCCGACACGTAGATGATGTTCGGGTTGTGGGCGCGGATGTCGTCGATGTCGGTCTTCAGCTTCTCGCGCACGCTCGGCATCTTGTTGGTGAGGAAGACGTCGGAGATCGCCGCGAGCCGGTAGAGGATGTCGCGGCCCTCGTCCTGGTTGAGGTCGAGCGCGAGGCTCAGCTTGCCCCGGTTGGCGTGCTCGAGGATCGGCGAGACCTCGCCGCCGAACATGGCCAGACCACTCGACGCCAGGCCCCGGGCCGCATCACCGCGGGTGATGTGCTCGACCTTGATCACCTCGGCGCCCCAGTCGCTGAGGATGGCCGACGCGGCCGGCACGAAGGTGTGGTCGGCGAGGTCGAGGATGCGGATCCCCTCCATGGGGCGGTGCGTGCTCATGCGGTGGGTCCCTCCGGAGTTGGACGCAGTCGAAATCCTTTGCAGGATACGCCGACGACGTCATCCGGGGCGTCGGCGTGGTCCGGACACCGGGCATGACCGACCTTCGGGAGGATTCCCCGCGTGCCGATGTCGGCGTGTTCGGAGGATCCGGCTTCTATGCATTTCTGGACGACGCCCTCGAAGTGCGGGTTTCCACCGAATGGGGGGAACCGTCGGGACCGGTGACCCTGGCGACGTTGTCCGGTCTCCGGGTGGCCTTCGTTCCTCGGCACGGTCGCTCGCACGAACACCCCGCGCACCGGGTGGACTACCGGGCCAACGTGGCTGCGATGCGGGCGCTGGGTGTGCGTTCACTCATCGCCCCCTTCGCTGCCGGCTCGTTGCGACCCGACCTGCGTCCGGGCGACTTCGTGGTGGTCGATCAACTCGTCGACCGCACGCAGGGTCGCGTCGACACCTTCCACGATCACTTCGCCGACGGCCCCCAACACGT
>DASXXX010000290.1:0-2508 GCA_036502765.1 Acidimicrobiia bacterium
CATGGCACGGGCAACCGTCTACACATTGAGCGGAGCCGCGATCGAGTTCGATCTCGCCGGTGATGAGGCGCAGCTGCGTCTGACGCTCAACGACAGCTTGAGGCAGGGGACCGGGAGCATCACCGGAGCGATGGTCGACGGCGGCGTCGCCGTCGTGCCGGTGCGCAACGTCGACTACATCGAGATCACCGACTGACGGCACGAGGCAGGCTCGCCCGAGAACCACGCGGGCGAGGCTGCTCCGCGCCAGACTCGCGGGATGGGCCTGTTCAAGCGCGCCGCGTCGGCGGTCAACACCGCCGATCCCGCCACCGATCTCACGATCGCGCTCTCGCCGTCGATCCGCCGGGTGCGGAAGCTGGAGGCGGTCAGATGAGCGAGCGCGACTTCGAGCAGGCCCTGCACGACTGGCAGGAAGCCGGCATGTGCACCGACGCGCAGATCGAAGCTGCGCGCGCGGCCGCCGGATCAGGCTGAGGCGGTGATCGCGGCGACCTCGCTCGCATCGAGCTCGATGGTCGCCGCGTTCGTGTTCTCCTCGAGGTGCGCGACCGAGCCGGTGCCCGGGATCGGGAGCATCACCGGCGAACGCGCCAACAACCACGCGAGCAGGACCTGCATCACGGTGACACCGTGGCGCGCCGCGGTGTCCGCGACCACCGCGTTGTCCTCGAAGTCCTGCACCGGCGAGTAGGGGAGGAACGCGATCTCCTCCTGCTCGCACAGGTCGAGCATCGACTCCGAGCGACGGTCGGTCACGTTGTAGCGGTTCTGCACCGACACGACCGGCACCATGGCCTGCGCGATCCGCAGGTGGCCCTCGTCGACGTTCGACAGCCCGACGTGGCGGATCTTGCCCTGCTCCTTGAGCTCGACCAGCGCGCCGATCGTGTCCTCGTAGGGAACGGTCGGGTCGGGCCGGTGCTGCTGGTACAGCGGGATCTCGTCGAGCCGCAGGCGACGGAGGCTCTCGTCGCACACCTGCTTGATGTGCTCGGGCCGACCGTTGATCGGCCACTCACCCGGTCCGCTGCGCTCGAGGCCGCCCTTCGTCGCGATGACGAGGTCGTCGGGGTAGGGGTGCAGCGCCTCGGCGATGAGCTCCTCGCTCACCGCGGGGCCGTACGAGTCGGCGGTGTCGATGAAGTTGATGCCGAGTTCGACGACCCGACGGAGCACGGCCTTCGCCACGTCGCGGTCGGGCGGGTCACCCCAGATCCCCGTGCCGGTGATGCGCATGGCGCCGAAGCCCATGCGGTTGACGGTGATGTCACCACCGATACCGAGGGTGCCCGACCTCTGCGCCGGGGTCGCGCTGCTCATCCGAACACCGGCAGGACAGTCGGGTCGACGGCCTCCCCGCTCATCATCTTGGTGATGAGCCCCATGTCGAAGTAGTCGCGCCAGGCCACGATCTTCCCGTCGCTCAGATCGAAGGCCCCCATGACCGCCACCGGCGAATTCGCGCCGTTGATGGTGAACGTGTCGGTCCGTTCGGTGAGCACCGAATCGCCGTTCGTCGCGATGCGGTGGATCTCGAACGTCATCTTCTCCGCCATGTCCAGGAAGCCCTGGATCATCGCGACCGACGCGTCCTTGCCGACCGCGGGCGCCATGCCCACGTTGTGGTACACGACGTCGTCGGCCAGCAGGCTCGAGATGGTGTCGATGTCCTTGGTGGCGAACGCCGCACAGAATTCCTGGACCACTTCCTCAGGTGTGCTCATCGAACGCGGAGCGTACCCTGACCCACATGGCCACGAGCAAGGACGACCTCATCCTGATCTCGGTCGACGACCACATCGCGGAACCGGCCGACATGTTCGACGAGCACGTGCCCGACAAGTACCGCGAGTTCACGCCGCGTGTCGTCGACGAACCCGACGGTGGGCAGCAGTGGTACTACGGCGAGGTTCGGGGACGGAACCTCGGGTTGAACGCGGTGGCCGGGAAGCCGCCCGAGATGTTCAACGTGAACCCCAACCGCTACGAGGACATGCGCCCGGGGTGCTTCGACGTGCACGAGCGCGTGCGCGACATGTCGGCCGGAGGCCAGCTCGCGGGGCTCAACTTCCCGAACTGGACCGGCTTCTCGGGCCAGGTCCTGAACCAGGGTCCTGACCGCGACGTCAACCTCGTGATGATCAAGGCGTACAACGACTGGCACGTCGACGAGTGGTGCGGCGCGTACCCCGAGCGCTTCATCCCCTGCGGCATCCTCCCGTTGTTCGACGTGGAGGAAGCCGCGAAAGAGGTGCGTCGCCTCGCCGACAAGGGCTGTCACGCGGTCACCTTCTCCGAGAACCCCGCGGGCCTCGGCATGCCGAGCATCCACACGACGCACTGGGATCCGCTGTTCGCCGCGTGCAGCGACACCGGCACCGTGCTGTGCTGCCACGTCGGGTCGTCGTCGAAGGCGGCGAGCACCACGCCCGACGCGCCCCCGCCGGTGGCGATGAACCTGTCGTCGAGCATGTCGATCTACACCTTCGGCGACCTGCTGTGGGC
>DASXXX010000291.1:0-6925 GCA_036502765.1 Acidimicrobiia bacterium
CCTGCTCAGCGCCGACTCCGCCGTGCCCCAGGCGGTGAAGGACTACTACCTGGGCAAGAGCGTCACCGAGACCGTGGTGACCAAGCAGATCGACGGCGTGCCGCACCGGATGCTCGACACCGAGCTGGTCGAGGAGGTCGAGTCCGGTCGCGGTCGGGTGTGGGCGCTCCCGCGCGCCACCGCGAACGCGTGGCGCTTCCACAAGCTGTCGGGCATCAAGTTGCGCGCGATGGCGAAGGAAGGTCTGGCGATGCGCAAGTCGCTCGACCTCACCTGGACCCAGACGATGATTGCGGCCAACGCGCCCATGCTCACCAAGGCCGCGCTGGTCGACGGCAAGGTCGAGTCGGGCGTGCTGCCGAGCGGTCAGGTCGTCGGCGTCATCGACGACCTGCCCACGTGCAAGGAACTGATCGATCGGATCATCGCCGAGGCCGAGAAGGTCCTCGGGAACCTGGAGGGAAACGAGTGACGGAACCGAGGGTGTTCAACGGCGTCGACAGCGTGAAGGCCGCGGTGGGAGAGCACCTCGGCTTCAGCGACTGGCTGGAGATCACGCAGGAGCGCGTGAACACCTTCGCCGAGGCAACCGGCGACTACCAGTGGATCCACATCGACGTCGAGCGGGCCAAGGACGGTCCGTTCGGCGGCACCATCGCGCACGGCTACCTCACGCTGTCGCTGGCGAGCTTCTTCCTGCCGCAGATCGCGCGGTACGAGGGCTTCGCGCTGGCGGTCAACTACGGCGTCGACAAGGTGCGGTTCATCGCCCCGGTGCTCGTGGGCAAGCGCATCCGCGCCGGCGCCGAGATGATGGAGGTCACCGACGTCAAGGGCGGCGGGGTCCAGACCAAGGTGCTCATCACCATCGAGATCGAAGGCAGCGAGAAGCCGGCATGCGTGATCGAGTCGATCTCGCGGTGGATCCCGTAGTGGCCGCGACAGGGTCGGGCGCGGCCGCCGAGATGGGCAAGGGCGTCAAGCAGCGCGACAAGATCCGCATGACCGACGACGAGATCGCCGAGTTCCTGCGCGGCAAGCACACGATGTCGCTGGCTTCGATCAACGCCGACGGCAGCATCCATCTCGTGGCGATGTGGTACGGGTTCCTCGAGGGTGAGATCGCGTTCGAGACCAAGGCCAAGTCGCAGAAGGTCGCCAACCTGCGGCGCAACCCGAACATCACGTGCATGGTCGAGACCGGCGACGACTACAACGAGCTCAAGGGTGTGCAGATCATCGGCACGGCCGAGATCTTCGACGACCGCGACCGCATGCTCGAGATGGGCAAGTCGGTGTTCTCGCGCCACGTCGGTCCCTACACCGACGACATGCTCCCCGCGGTCGAGATGATGCTGAACAAGCGCGTGGGCATCAAGGTGCACCACACCCGCGTCGCAAGCTGGGACCACTCGAAGCTCTAGTGGACAACGAATACGTCCTGACCAAGGACTGGCCCGGTGAGCAGGAGCGCCTCGGGCTGCTCGAAGCGATGGTCGACGGGCTGAGCACCGACGCGATCCGTGCAGCCGGCGTGCAGCCCGGCGCGCGGTGCCTCGACGTGGGAGCCGGCTCCGGCTCGATCGCGAGGTGGCTCGCTCGCCAGGTGGGCGACCCCGCGTTGGTCGTGGCGACCGACGTCGACGCCCGCCTCCTCGCGCCGCTCGACGCGGAAGGCGTGGAGGTCCTGGTGCACGATGTCGTCGTCGACGACTTCCCGCCGCAGTCCTTCGACGTGATCCACTGCCGCAGCGTGCTCGAGCACCTCGTGGCGCGCGACGAGATCGTCGGACGGATGCTCGAGTGGCTCGCGCCCGACGGTGCCCTCGTGCTCGTCGACTGCGCGTCGTTTCCGGTGGCGAGCAGTCCCGACGCGGTGTACCGCGATGCGATGCAGGCGTGGGTGGACGTGCTCGCGCTCACCGGCACCGACTACGACTGGTCACGGACGTTCCCGACACCGCTCGTGCGCCACGACTGTCGAGACGTCGGCTTGATGCTCAGCGCACCGGTGCTGCGAGGCGGCTCTCCCGCGGCGCGCTTCTGGAGTCTCACGCTCGAGACACTGCGCGCCCGGATCGTCGCCGCCGAGTTGTCGACCGACCCCGCGCTCGACGCGGCGCAGCGCCTGCTCGAAGATCCCGACTTCTGGGACCTGGCCCCTGCCTTCAGCGCGGCCTGGGGACGACCGCCTCGCTGAGGACGCTCAGAACGCGCCGGGCGCGGATCGGCGGTGCATACTCGTGCGTCATGGCGGTCAAGCAAACCCGTGCGGCCAAGGCCGCCCGCAAGCGCAAGCGCAGGATGGACCGCGTCGAGCACGACCTGAGCGACGACCACTGGGCCGCGATCACCTCGGCCTGGGCTGGCTGCGCGTACTGCGGCGCCACCGGCGGGTCGCTCCAGCGCGACTGCGTGCTCCCGATCTCTCGCGGCGGGCGCTACACGCTCGACAACGTCGTGCCGGCCTGCCGCTCCTGCAACGCCAGCAAGTGTAATGACGAAGTGACCGGTTGGCTGCGCCGCAAGCGGCTCGACGAGCGGAGCTTCCTGTTGCGCCACCGCGAGATCAGCGGCGCGCTCGCGCTGCAGTTCCAGACCGCACCGATCACCTGACGCGCCGCCAGCGACAACACCTAGCTGCGGTTGCGCCACCAGGACATGAACACGGGCACGCCGATGAACGCGGTCATCACGAACACGACGAGGAAGATCGGCAGCACGCTCGGACCGTAGACGACGCCGACTACCGCACCGGCTGACCGCTCACGAGGGTCGGGACGACCTCGCGGTCATCGAGCACCTGGTGGGCGACGAGCTCCTCGAGGTAGCGGTCGTTCCACCACGAGATCTGCAGCTGCTTGGCCCGCCGGAAGTAGAGCTGGATGTCGTACTCGAGGGTGAAGCCGACGCCGCCGAAGACCTGCTGCGCGGTGGCGGTGACGTCGCGGAAGGTCTGGCAGGCGAACAACTTCGCCATGGGCGCCAGCGAGCTCACGTCGCGCCCCTCGTCGTACGCCCACGCCGCCTCCCACACGAGGGTCTCGGCGCCGTCGACCGCGGTGATGCCGTCCGACAGGTAGTGCGCGAGCGACTGGAACGCGCCCAGCGGCTTGTCGAACTGGAAGCGGTCCTTGGCGTACTGCGTGGTGATCTCGTGCGCGTACTGCGCGCCCCCGACGGCCTGTGCCGCGAGGAGGATGATGCCGTCGTGCATGCACGCGTCCCACACCGGCCACGCGCCACCGTCGGTGCCGACCAGCGCGTCGGCGTCGACCCGCACGCCGTCGAAGTCGACGCGGTACTGCGTGTCCGATGCGATCGACATCAGTTGCGTGCGCGTGACGCCCGTGGTGTCCGGGTCGACGAGGAAGAACGTCGGGCCGGTGTCGGTGCGCGCCAGCACGAGGAGGCGGTCGGCCGCCTGGGCGAAGTACACGTGGCGCTTCACGCCGTCGAGCACCCAGCCGTCGCCATCGGCGGCCGCAGTGAGGTGGACGCCCTCCGGGCCGAACCCGCCGTGGGGCTCCAGCCACGCGGGCGTGACGATCGCCTCGCCCGCGCTGATGCGGGTGAGCCACTCGTCCTTCTGCGCGTCGGTGCCGGCGGCGAGGAGCACTCCGGCACTCATCACCGAGCTCACGAAATGCGGTGAAGGCGCCACCGCCCGCCCGAGCTCCTGGTAGACGACGATGCCGTCGAGCATCGACAGCTCGCTGCCGCCGTACTGCTCGGGCAGCAGCATGCCGAGGAGCCCGAGCTCGCCGAGCTGGTTCCAGAAGGCGTCGGAGTAACCGATCGGGTCGTCCTCCATCGCGCGCACGACGTCGAGCCCGCAGTGACGCGCGCACACGCCGGCGACGGCGTCGCGCAGCATCTCCTGCTCGGGTGAGAAGTCGAGATCCATCACGGTCTCCAGTCGTCACCGTGGCGCTGCCACGGGTTGTCGTCGGGCGAGGTCGGCACCGCGACCTTCGCCTCGGATTCGGTGCAGGTCACGTCGCCGACGCGGATGGTGAGGTCGAGCTCGACCCAGCCGCAGCCGGCGTCGTCGACGCTCACGGCGCGCACCGTGCCCTCGAACACCATCGTGTCGCCGGGGAAGATCGGCTTGCGCATCTTGAAGCGCAACCGGCCGAGCCGGCCTTTCGGTCCGGTCCAGTCGGTGACGAAGCGTTCCAGCCACGAGCCCTGGTTGGGTGAATTCAGGAAGATGTCCTGCACGCCCTGGCGCTCGACCGCGAAGTGGTGGTCGTGGTGCATCGGCCGCCAGTCGCGCGCCGCGAGTGCGCCGAGCACGACCGTCGTCGACGTCACGTCGTACGACAGCGTCGGCAGTGTGTCGCCGACCTGCACCTGGTCCAGAGAGATCACGCGGGGTCCCTCCGGTAGCCGAAGCCCTCCCAGCGTTCGATCCCGCAGAGCTCACCGCGCTGGTTGCGGTACTCCACGTCGATGATCCAGAAGCGACCGGTGCCGAGCCGACGATCCAACTCTTCGGTTACGGACACGAGGCGCTGCGCGCTCGTGATCAGGTCGCCGGGGCGGACCGGCTCGTGGAAGATGGTCGTGTTCTCGGTCATGATCGCCTCGGGCAGCTCGAAGCGCGCCTTGAGGTCGAAGTGGATCTGCAGCGGCAGCTTCTCGACCGCGCGGCTGGGCGCCCAGTGGTGCGGGCGGAACCACGCCGACAGCAACATGAGCGGCGCCACCGGGCCGTCGGTGATCTCGTCGGCGACGGCGTCGTCCCAGAAGAGCGGGTTGCCGTTCTCGACCGACGCCGCGCTGGTCCAGAAGTAGCCGCGCTCCACGGGAAACTCGCCGACCTCCTCGTACTGGAGCGTGCCGATCAACGCCTGCACGTCGTCGGGGAGGTTCGGGTCGCACTCGCGCACCTGGGTCTCGCTCATGCGATCACCCCCCTCTCGTGCAGCTTCGCCAGCTCGTCGTCGGCGAAGCCGGCGGCGCGCAGCAGCGCATCGGTGTCGGTGACGGTCATGTCGCGTGCCTCGTACGCTTCGGTCGATCGGGTCATGCCCGCGAACACGGGGCCGACCTGTCGGAAGTCACCCGCGGTCGCGTCGTGCGCGTCGCTGTAGTCGTCGCGCGCCACGAACTGCTCGTCGACCGCGATCTCGGGCACGGTGAGCACCGGCGCCACGCACGTGTCGGCGGGGCTGAGCTCGGCGGTCCAGTCGTCGAGGTCGCGCGTGAGGAACACCGCGCGCAGTTCGGCGCGGATCTGGTCCTGCACCGCGTCCTCCTCCTGGTGTGCGGCCCACTGCGGGAGGCCGACCCCTTCGCAGAGGTTCGCCCAGAAGCGCGGCTCGATCGCGGCGACGGTGAGCCAGCGCCCGTCGCGCGTCGGGTACGTGTCGTAACAGGCGTAGCGACCGGTGAGCAGCCCGTGGCGCGGCGCCGGTTCCTCGCCGGTCGCCAGGTACTCGTCGACCGCGAGCGCCATGAGCCCGAGCACGCCGTCGGCGATCGAGACGTCGAGGAACGCGCCCTCACCGGTCGTCGCGCGCCGCACCAGCGCCGCGAGGATCGCCATCACCGCGTGCATGCCCCCGCCGGCGCTGTCGGCGAGCGTGAGGCCGGGGACTGCCGGTTGCCCGTCGGCGCCGCGCCCGGTGCAGTGCAGGAACCCACCGACGGCGAGGTAGTTGAGGTCGTGCCCCGCCCACTGCGAACGCGGCCCGGTCTGTCCGAAGCCACTGGTCGAGCAGTACACGAGGCGCGGGTTGCGGGCCGATGCCGTCTCCCAGTCGATGCCGAGGCGGGCAACCACGCCGGGTCGGAAGCTCTCGATGAGGACGTCGGCGCCCTCGACCATTCGCAGGAACGCCTCACGCCCGTCGGGTGCCTTCATGTCGACGAGCGCGCGCTGCATTCGCCGGTGCGCGCTGTACGCGTAGAAGGGAGGGGTGATCTGCACGCCGGTGTCCTTCGGGACCGGGCCCACCTTCACCACCGTCGCGCCGTAGTCGGCCAGCCACCGCGACGCGCGCGCGGCGGGGCCCACACTGGCGAGATCGAGCACCGTGATGCCCTCGAGCATCTCCGTTTGTGACATGAGGGCGGACCGCGCTCAGAAGTTCTTCGGGAGGCCGAGCTTGCGGCGCGAGATGATGTTCTTCTGGATCTCGGAGCCGCCACCGCCGACGGTGTCGATCACGGTGTAGCGGTACGTCGACTCCGCGCGCCCCTTCATCGGCGCTTCCTCGGTCTTCACCCGCAGCTGTGAACCGGGACCGCCGAGGTCCATCGACGTGTTCGCCAACCGCTTCGAGAGCTCGGTCGCGAACAGCTTGTACTCCGATGCTTCTGACGTGGGTGCGGCGCCGCCTTTCATCGACTTGGCGACGAAGCGCAGACCGAGCACACGCGCGACCTCGGCGTCGGCCGCGAGGCGCGCGATCTGTTTGCGCACCACCGGGTCGTCGCGCAGCGGCTCGCCGTCGATCTCCTCGGTGGCGACGTAGTCGCACAGCAGGTCGAGGCGCTGCTTGATCGGGGAGTACGTGAACATGGTGAAGCGCTCCAGATCGAGCGCTTCGGAGATGTACTGGAACCCCTTGTTCACTTCGCCGACGACGTAGTCGTCGTGCACGAACACGTTGTCGAGGAAGACGTCGTTGGTGCGCTCGTCACCCATCGTCCAGATGCCGTTGACGGTGATGCCGGGGTCGTCGAGCGGCACGAGGAACAGCGTGATGCCGAAGTGCTTGGCGACGTCGGGATCGGTGCGGGCACCGACCCAGTACCACTCGGCGAAGTGCGCAGAGGTGGTCCAGGTCTTCTGCCCGTTGAGGCGCCAGCCGTCGCCGTCACGCGTGGCCTTGAGCTTCATCGACGCGGCGTCGGATCCGGCGTCGGGCTCGCTGTAGCCCACCGCGAAGTCGATCTCGTTGCGCAGGATCTT
>DASXXX010000292.1:0-14322 GCA_036502765.1 Acidimicrobiia bacterium
CCGTTCCGACTGGCATTTGCACGACGGCCCCCGAGGGGGTCTCGCCGTGCGGAATTGATGGTGACGTGTCTCACGACACGCCCGCACTGGCTTTTGGCGTCACTGTTCCGTTTTCAAGGAGCCACCACTCGACACCGGTACGCCTGGCGACCGTGAAGCCGCGCAACCGTCCCGGGAGCGCCGAGCCGACACTCATTCCTGCTTCCACCACTCCCGCTGGGAGCGGGGTCTGCAGGAGCGTTCGTGTCAATCCACCCGGAAATCGTTCCCCGGGCGGATTGGAGATACTACGGCTTGGGACCGCGGTCTGCAAGCTGGGGCAGGGGGTTTCTCGCCGGGAGCACGCTAATCTCCCCGACCATGGGCTCGAGCGGTACGAAGAAGACCCGGAAGGGCAAGTCTCGCCAGCATCTGGCGAAGGTGGGCACGCCGGCGGAGAACTCCCACACCATGCACTCGGCCGAGCACGACGTCGTCGGCAACTTCGGCGTGCGGGGCAAGGGCTGGATGTTCTGGGGCGCCGTGGTCGTCATCACGATCATCGTGATCGGCGGCGTGGTGAGCCTGGCGCTGCTCTAGGCCCGGCTGGTCTTCAGGCCCACCTGCTCTCAAGCCCGGAGGCGGGCCCAGTTCCGCTTCCCCATCTGGAGGACCTTGCCGTCGACCTCGGCGGGCGTCACCGCGAGCTCGGGGTCGTCGACCAGCTCGTCGTCGAGGCGCACACCGCCTTGCTGGATCTTGCGGGTGCCCTCCTTGTTCGACGGCACCGCCTGCCCGAAGGCCAGGTGGAGCAGGTTGGCGAGACGGATGCGCCCGTCACGCAGCTCGGTGGCCGGGATGGTGAACTCGGCGATCTCGTCGGGCGCGTCGTGGGCCCGGAACACCTGGTCGAACTCGGCCTGGGCGGCCTCGCCGGCACCGGCACCGTGGTAGAGGTCGACGACGGTACGGGCCAGGAGCCGCTTGGCGTCGACCGGTTTGAGTGAGCCGTCGGCCAGCGCGGCGGTGACCTCGTCGATGCGGTCGGGATGCCAGCCCGTGGTGAGGGTGAAGTAGCGGGGCATGAGCTCGTCGGGCAGCGACAGGAGCTTCCCGAACTGCTCCCCCGGCGGCTCGGCGATCCCCACGAAGTTGCCCAGCGACTTCGACATCTTGTTGACGCCGTCGAGCCCCTCGAGCAGCGGCGTGGTCAGCACGCACTGCCCCTCCTGGCCCTCCTGCCCTTGCAGGGTGCGGCCCATGAGGTTGTTGAACAACTGGTCGGTGCCGCCGAGCTCGACGTCGGCTTCCACCATCACGGAGTCCCAGCCCTGGAGCAGCGGGTAGAGGAACTCCATCACCGAAATGGCCACGCCGTCGCGGTAGCGGCGGGCGAAGTCGTCGCGCTCGAGCATGCGGGCGACGGTGGTGCGGGCGGCGAGCCGCAGGACGTCGTCGATGCCCATCGTCCCGAGCCACTCGGAGTTGCGGCGGATCTCGAGCGGCTCGTCGAGCAGGATGCGTCGGGCCTGTTCCACGTAGCTGGTGGCGTACCCCTCGACCTCCTCCTTCGAGAGGCGCGGGCGGGTGGCCGACTTGCCCGACGGGTCGCCGACCTGGGCGGTGAAGTCACCGATGATCAGCACCGCGGTGTGGCCGAGCTCCTGGAACTGCCGGAGCTTGCGCAGCACGACCGCGAACCCGAGATGGATGTCGGACGCGGTGGGATCGATGCCGAGCTTGATCCGCAGCGAGCGCCCCGTACCGAGCTTGCGCCGGAAGTCGGCCTCGGTGATGAGGTCGACGGCACCGGTGCGGACGATGCGCAGCTGCTCGTCGACGGGAAGCGCGGGGCCGGCCATGACGACGGAACGCTATCGGCTGAGGTTGGGATCTCCGGGGACGA
The DNA here is from genome assembly GCA_036502765.1 of Acidimicrobiia bacterium. Lineage (GTDB taxonomy): Bacteria > Actinomycetota > Acidimicrobiia > IMCC26256 > DASPTH01 > DASUAS01. Next base: position 1,886 of record DASXXX010000292.1, read on the forward strand.
AAAAGCGCCAGGGGTGGTCGTCGCCGCGGCCGGGAGTGAGGCCGATGCGGGTCGACACGCCGGGCTCGGCGGGCGGTGCCACGCCGTCGTCGACGATGCGGACGGGGCCGCGCACGAGGTCGGCGCCGTTGTGCTCGCCGGTGAGCGCGAAGGCCTGGCAGAGGCGCGCGGGACCGGCGAGCAGGTCGCGGTCGCGCCGGGCCTTCACCCGCCGCTCGCGCATGATCTCGATGCCGTCGACCGGCGCCGCGGCGCGCAGCAGCACCGCGGCGGCGTCGCCGTCCTTGGTGGCGACGACGTTCGCGCACCAGTGCATGCCGTACGTGAAGTACACGTACAGGCGTCCGGGCGGGCCGAACATCACCTCGGTGCGGGGCGTCATGCCGCGGTACGCGTGGCTCCCGGCGTCGTCGGAACCGCAATAGGCCTCGACCTCGACGATGCGGGCGGCCAGGCGCACGCCGTCGTCGGTCGTGGTGACGAGCACCTTGTTGAGCAGGTCGGGCGCGAGCACGAGTGAATCGCGCGCGTAGAACGACCGGGGCAGGGTGCGACCAGTCCGAGGACGGGCGTTCACCCGGCGCGGTCGAGCCAGCGGGCCTGGTCGTCGAGGGTGACGCGCGCCTTCACCATCTGCTCCGCGACCGACGCGGGACCGGCCCCGCCTTTGGTGGTGCGTCGCAGCACCGCCGCGCCCGGCTCGAGCAGCGCCAGCGCCTCGGGACCGAGATCCGGTTCGGTGAGCACCAACTCGTCGAGGGGCACCCCCCGTTCGGTCGACGCCCGCACCAGGGCACCGATGCGCGCGTGTGCCTCGCGGAACGGCACGCCGCGCTGCACCAACCACTCGGCCAGGTCGACCGCCGCCGCGTGCTGACCGTCGGCCGCAGCCTGCATCCGCGCCGGCAGCACCTCGGCGGTGGCCAGGAGCCCCGCGATCGCGCCGAGCGCGAGCCGGCACTGGTCGAGGGCGTCGAACAGCGGCTCCTTGTCCTCCTGCAGGTCGCGGTTGTACGCGAGTGGGAGGCCCTTCATGGTGGCGAGGAACCCGGTGAGGTCACCGATGAGCCGCCCGGCCTTGCCGCGCGCCAACTCGGCGATGTCGGGGTTCTTCTTCTGCGGGAGCATCGACGACCCGGTGCTGTACGCGTCGGCGAGGCGGAGGAAACCGAACTCCTCGCTGGTCCACAGCACGATCTCCTCGCCCAGGCGCGAGAGGTGCACCTGCGTGAGCGCGGCCACGAACAACGCCTCGGCCACGAAGTCGCGGTCGGAGACCGCGTCGAGCGAATTGTCGAACCGCTTGGCGAAGCCCAGGTCGAGGGCGGTCGCATCGGGGTCGAGGGGCAGGCTCGAGCCCGCCAGCGCGCCCGCGCCGAGCGGCGACACGTCGGCGCGCGCCAGTGCGTCACGCCAACGGTCGACGTCGCGCGCGAACGACCAGAAATGAGCGAGGAAGTGGTGCGCGAGCAGCACGGGCTGCGCCCGCTGCAGGTGCGTGTAGCCGGGCACGTAGACGTCGTCGGCGGTCTGCGCGCAGTCGAGCAGGACGCCCTGGAGGCGATGCACGTGCGCGACGACGTCGCTGCCCTCACGCCGCAGGAACAGGCGCAGCGCGGTCGCGACCTGGTCGTTGCGCGACCGCCCGGTGTGCAGCTTGGCGCCCGCATCACCGGCGAGCTCGGTCACGCGCCGCTCGATCGCGGTGTGGATGTCCTCGTCGGACGGCGCGAAGACGAACGAACCGGCGGCGAGCTCCTCCCCCGTCTGGTCGAGCGCGGCCGACACCGCGCCGGCCTCGTCGGGGGTGAGGATCCCGGCGCGCGCGAGCCCGGCGACGTGCGCGCGCGAACCCGCGAGGTCGTCGGGCGCGAGCCGCCGGTCGAACGAGAGGCTCTCGGTGAACGCCAGCAGCTCGTCGGCGGGACCGTCGGCGAAGCGGCCGTGCCAGAGCGTCATGCGTCTCCGCCCACCGAGGGTCCGCCCTGCTCGCGGGCCCAGGTCTCCACCGACAGGCCCCACAGGCGGACGAAGCCCGACGAGTCCTCGTGCCGGAACGTGTCGGACGCGTCGTAGGTGGCGAGGTCGTGGCTGTAGAGGCCCCGGTCGGCGCGCCGACCGGCGACGAAGCAGCGACCCGGCTCCAGCCGGAGCCGCACCTCGCCGGTGACGAAGCGCTGCGCGTGTCCCATGAACGCGTCGAGCGCCTCTTTGAGCGGCGAGAACCAGAGGCCGTCGTAGACGAGCTCGGCGTAGCGCGGCTCGAGGCGCGCCTTCTCCCGCATGAGGTCGCGCTCGAGCGTGATCGACTCGAGGTCGGCGTGGGCGAGCAGCGCCGCGAGCGACCCCGGGCACTCGTAGGTCTCGCGGCTCTTGATGCCCACCCGCCGGTTCTCGACCATGTCGAGACGGCCCCAGCCGTACGCACCGACGACCGCGCCCAGTTCGATGACCAACTCGTGCAACGGCTTCACGATCCCGTCGAGCGCGACGGGCACACCCTGCTCGAAGCGGACGACGATCTCACGAGGCTCGCTCGGCGCGTCGGCGACGTCGGCCGTGAGCGCGTAGGCGTCGAGCGGTGGCGACACCCACGGGTCCTCGATGATCCCGCACTCGATGGCCCGGCCCCAGAGGTTCTCGTCGATCGAGTACGGGCTCTTCTTGGTGACGCTGATCGGGATGCCGTGCTTCGCCGCGTAGTCCATGGAGTCCTCGCGGGTGAAGCCCCACACCCGCACGGGGGCGAGCACGTCGAGGTCGGGCGCCAGTGCCCGCACCGACACCTCGAAGCGCACCTGGTCGTTGCCCTTGCCGGTGCAGCCGTGCGCCACCGAATCGGCCCCGAACTCGCGCGCCGCGTCGACCAGGTGCTTGGCGATCACCGGTCGTGACAGCGCCGACACGAGGGGGTACTTGCCCTCATAGAGCGCGTTGGCGTGGATGGCCGGCACGAGGTACTCGTCGGCGAACTCGGCCCGGGCGTCGACCACGCGCGCCTCGACCGCACCCGCCGCGAGCGCGCGTGCGGTGATCTCGTCCCACGGGTCGTCGGCCTGCTGGCCGACGTCGACCGCGAGCGCGATCACCTCGGCGCCCCACTCTTCCTGGATCCACTTCACCGCGACGGACGTGTCGAGTCCACCCGAGTACGCGAGCACCACGCGCTTGGCCATCGTCAATTTCCTTCTGTCGTCAGCGATCGTTGGAGAGACCGGCAAGGGTGGCCAGGTCGGCGGCGACGGACGCGCCGCCGCTGCTTTCCACGCACACCAGGATGATCGTGTCGTCGCCCGCCACCGTGCCGAGCACGTCCGGGACCCCGGACCGGTCGAGCGCGGAGGCGACGACGTGAGCAGAACCGGGGGGCGTCCGCAGCACCACGAGGTTCGCGCTGTGCGCGACCTCCACCACGAACTCCCCCATCACTCGTCGGAGGTGGTCGTCGGGCGCGGTGCGCTCCTTGGCGTGCTCGGGGATGGCGTAGGCCATGGCGCCGCCGGGGATGCGCACCTTCACCGCGCCGAGCTCCTCGAGGTCGCGGCTCACCGTCGCCTGCGTGGCGATCACACCGTGGGCGGCGAGCATCTCGACCAGTTGCGCCTGGCTCGAGATCGCCTGCTCCTCGAGCAGTCGGGCGATGCGGTGTTGCCGCTGCGGCTTGCCCAGGGTCGCCATCAGGAGACTGCTCCGTGTCCGAGGAGGTGGGTGAGCACTCCGCGCGCCGCGTGCATGCGGTTGGCCGCCTGCTGCCACACGGCCGAGCGCGGGCCGTCGATCACCGACGCCGCCACCTCTTCACCCCGGTGGGCCGGGAGGCAGTGCAGGAACCAGGCGTCGGCGTGTGCGCAGCGGAGCATCTCGTCGTCGACGGTGAAGCCCGCGAACGCGGCGCGGCGCGCCGCGGCCTCGTCCTCCTGGCCCATCGACGTCCACACGTCGGTGTAGATCGCGTCGGCACCGGAGACCGCGTCGTACGGAGCGTGCCCGAGCTCGATGCTGCCACCGAGGTTGCGGACCCGCTCCACGGTGAGATCGTCGAGCTCGTACCCCGGCGGCGAGGCCACCGCGAGCTCGACGCCCGACAACGCCGCGGCGTACGCGAGCGACGCGGTGACGTTGTTGCCGTCACCGATGTACGCGAGTCGCCGACCCTCGAGCGTGCCCCACAGCTCCTGCAGGGTGAGGAAGTCGGCCACCGCCTGCGTGGGGTGGGCGCGGTCGGACAGCAGGTTGACCACGGGGATGTCGATGACCGACACCATCTCCTCGAGCGTGGCGTGGTCGAACACCCGGGCCGCGAGGACCGAACAGAACCCGGCGAAGGTGCGGGCGACGTCGGCCACCGTCTCACGCACGCCGAGGCCCACCTCTTCGGGCCTCACGTAGATCGGGTGTCCGCCGAGGTGCACGACGGCCATCTCGGTGGACGCGCGCGTGCGGGCCGACGGCTTCTCGAACAGCATCGCCACACCCTGACCGGTGAGCAGCTGGGGAATGCTCGACGGGTCGGCCTTGCCCTTCTCGGCGATGTCGAGCACCGCCGCGAACTCGGCCGGGGTGAGGTCGTCGACCTCCAGGAACTGTCTCGTCATGACGCGAGCACCTCGGTGAGCACCTTTCGCAGGACTGCGACGGCATCGGCGATCTCGTCGTCGGTCACGAGCAACGACGGCGCCAACCGCAGCGCGGTGGGTGTGACCGCGTTGACGACCAATCCGGCGTCGAGGCACGCCCGCGCCACTGCGCCGGCGTCGATCCCGTCGTCGAGCTCGGCGGCGAGCAGCAGTCCCGCGCCCCGCACGTCGGCGACACCGGCGACGTCGAGCAACGCCTTGGTGAGCACCTCGCCGGCCCGCGCCGCACACGCGGGTGCGTCGATCTCGGCCATCACGTCGAGGACCGTCATCGCGGCGCGTGCCGCCAGCGGCTGTCCGCCGAAGGTGGTGGCGTGGTCGCCGGGCTTGAACGCCTCGGCCACCTCGGTGCGCGCCCAGCACGCGCCGATCGGCACCCCGTTGCCGAGCGCCTTGGCCATGGTGACGATGTCGGGCTGCACGTCGTGGGCGTGCTGGTAGCCGAACCACTTGCCGGTGCGCCCGAGGCCGGTCTGCACCTCGTCGATGACGAGGAGCGCTTCGCGTTCGTCGCACAGCGCGCGCACACCCTCGAGGTAGCCGGGAGGTGACGGTTGCACGCCCCCCTCGGCCTGGATCGGTTCGAGCATCACCGCGCACACCCGCTCGTCCATCGCCGCCGCGAGCGCGTCGAGGTCGGCGAACACCACCTGACGGAAGCCCTCGGGCAGCGGCTGGAAGGTCTCCTGCTTCTGCGGCTGGCCGGTGGCGGCGAGCGTGGTGAGCGTGCGGCCGTGGAACGAGCCCCACGCGGTGAGCACGTGGAACCGGTCGGGGCCACCGTTGGCCTGCCCGTACCTGCGGGCCAACTTGATCGCGCACTCGTTGGCCTCGGCGCCCGAGTTGGCGAAGAACACCTTGCCGTCGCCGCCGTGGAGCGCATCGAGCCGCGCCGCCAGCTGCGGTTGCCACTCGTTGAAGTAGAGGTTCGACACGTGGAGCAGGGTGCGGGCCTGGTCGGCCAACGCGTCGGCGACCGCGGGGTGCGCGTGGCCGAGCGCGGTGACCGCGAGCCCGCCGAGGAAGTCGAGGTACTCCTTGCCCTCGCTGTCCCACAGCTTCACGCCCTCGCCGCGCACGAACGCGACAGGGAGGCGGCCGTAGGTCTGCATGCCGTGCTCGGCGTCGAGCTCGGCGATCCCTTCGAAATGGGAGGAAGTGAACTTCGTCATGACTCGCTCGTCTTCGCGTCGATCATGGTGCCGATGCCTTCTCGGGTGAAGAATTCCAACAGGAGCGCGTGGGGAATGCGGCCGTCGAGCACGTGTGCTCGTCGGACCCCGCCCCGCAACGCGAGCGCGCACGACTTGAGCTTGGGGATCATGCCGCCGTCGGCGACGCCGCTGGCCAGCATCGCCTCGAGCCCCTCCACGTCGGTGCGCGACACGAGGCTCGACTCGTCGGGGTAGTCGGCGTAGATGCCGGCGACGTCGGTGAGGTACACGAGCTTCTCCGCCTGCATGGCGAGGGCGATCGCGCCCGCCACGGTGTCGGCGTTGATGTTGTAGGCCTGGCCCAGCTCGTCGACGCCGACGGTCGCGATCACCGGGATGAGCTCCTCGTTGATCAGCTTGTGCACGATCGACGGGTCGATGCTGGTGACGTCGCCCACGAAGCCGAGCCGCTCGTCGCGCATCTCGACCTTGATGAGGCCGGCGTCCTCGCCCGACAGCCCGACCGCGAGCGAACCGTGCTGGTTCAGCGCGGCGACGATCTCGCGGTTGACCTTGCCGACCAGCGCCATGCGGACGATGTCGACGCTCTCGGCGTCGGTGACGCGCAGGCCGTCGACGAATTCCGGCTCCTTGCCGAGGCGCCGCATCAGGTCGGAGATCTGCGGTCCGCCACCGTGCACGACGACGGGGTTCATGCCCACGAGCCGCATGAGCACGACGTCCTGCGCGAACAGGTCGGCGAGCGCGGGATCCTCCATGGCGTGGCCGCCGTACTTGATCACGACGGTCCGACCGGTGAACTCCCGGATGTAGGGCAGGGCCTCGGAGAGCACCTGCGCCTTGGCGAGGATCTCGCCGTCGATCGTGTAGGGGGTCGCCATCAGCTGGTGCCCATGTTCTCGTCGACGTACGCGTGGGTGAGATCGGTGAACAGCATGGTCGCTTCACCGTTGCCGGTGTGCAGATCGCACGCGATGGTCAGGTCGCGCTGCTCCATGGCCTTCGCCACCGCGTCGGCGTCGTGCGCGGCCGCGATCCCGTGTTCACAGATGACGATGCCGTCGTACGCGATGGTGACGCGCTCCGGATCGAACATCGCGCCGCTCACGCCGAGCTCGGAGATGACCCGGCCCCAGTAGGGGTCCTTGCCGTAGAGCGAACACTGGACGAGCTGGCTCGACGCCACCGTGCGCGCCGCGAGCTGGGCCTCGTGGTCGTTGCGGGCGCCGCGCACGTGGAGGGTGACGCACTTGGTCGCGCCCTCGGCGTCGGTCGCCATCTGGTGCGCGAGGTCGGCGCAGGCGGCCGTGAGGGCCTCGACGAACGCGCCGTACGCGAGCCCCGAGGTCTCGGTGATCTCGTCGTTGCCGGCGGCGCCGTTGGCGAGCACGAGCACCGTGTCGTTCGTGCTCTGGCACGCGTCGACGACGAGCGCGTTGAAGCTGCTGCCCACCGCGCGCTGCAGTGCGCGGGTGAGCGCCGGCGGCGCGATGGCGACGTCGGTGGCGAGCACCGCCAGCATCGTGGCCATCGACGGCGCCAGCATCGCCGCGCCCTTCGCCATCCCCCCGATGGTCGCGGTGGCGCCGTCGGCGAACGTCACCGTCTGCTCGGTGGTCTTCGGCACCGTGTCGGTGGTCATCAGCGCCGCGGCCGCGGCCGCGCCCCCAGCCGTGTCGGCGGTGAGCTGCGCGCCGAGCTCCGGCACGCCCGACTCGATCGGGCCCATGGGCATGGGGATGCCGATGAGCCCGGTCTGACACACGAGCACGTCGGTGGTCGTGCACCCGACCGCGCGCGCGGTGAGCTCGCACATGCGCAGCGCGTCGGCCCGCCCCTGCTCCCCCGTCGCCGCGTTGGCGTTGCCGGAGTTGAGGATCACCGCGGCGGCCCGGCCGTCGGCGAGGTGGCGCCGGCTGATCTGCACCGGCGCGGCGGCGACGAGGTTGCTGGTGAACACACCGGCGGCAGTGACCGGCGCGCCGTCGATGGTGGCGACCATCGAGAGGTCGGAGTTGCCCGACTCCTTGATGCCCGAGGCGAGGCCGTTGGCGGCGAAGCCCGGCACTGAGGTGATCACGGCATGAGTCCGATCGTGGAGAGGGCGGTGGTCTCGGGCAGGCCGAGCACGAGGTTGGCGTTCTGCAGGGCCTGTCCCGACGCGCCCTTCACGAGGTTGTCGAGCGCGCCGATGGCGAGGACGGTGTTGGTACGCTCGTCGTAGCGGACGGTGACGTGCGCGGCGTTCGAGCCCAGCGTCGCCTTGGTCGCCGGCGAGCCGTCGGTGACGTGCACGAACGGCTCACCCGCGTAGAAGTCGCGGTACCCGGCGAGCAGGTCGTCGGTCGCGAGCGACACGCCGGCGACGGGCCGCGCGTAACAGGTGGCGAGGATGCCCCGGGTCATGGGGACGAGGTGCGGCGTGAAGAGCACCTGCACCGACGCCCCCGCGACGTGACCGAGCGCCTGCTCCATCTCCGCGGTGTGCCGGTGCGTGAGCAGTCCGTAGGCGGTGACGTTGTCGCTGACCTCGGCGAAGAGGCTGGTGGCCTTCAGCCCCCGGCCCGCACCCGAGACGCCGGACACCGCGTCGACCACGATGCCGGTCGGCTCGACGAGGCCGGCCGCGAGCAGCGGCGCCAGCGCCAGCGATGCGCTGGTCGGGTAGCAACCCGGCGAGGCGACGTGGCGCGATGCGCTGATCTCGTCGCGGTAGAGCTCGGGCATGCCGAACGCGAACTGCTCGATCAGGCTCGGCGCAGTGTGCGGCTCGCCGTACCACTGCTCGTAGTCGGCGATTGGCAGCCGGAAGTCGGCACCCAGGTCGACGACGTGGGCGACGGTGTCGACCAGGTCGGCGGCGATCGCCTGCGACCGGCCGTGGGGCAGGCAGAGGAACGCGAGGTCGAGCCCGGCGAGGTCGGTCGGGCTCACCTGCTCGTAGGTCAGGCCCTCGTAGGCGACGGCGAGCGACGGGTAGAGGTCGCCGACGGTGGCGCCGGCGTTGGAGTCGGCGGTGACCAGGGCGACCTCGATGTCGGGGTGTCCGGCGAGGAGGCGCAGGAGCTCAGCGCCCGTGTACCCCGATCCCCCGACGACTGCAGCCCGGTATGCCATGGCGAGCAGTATACACAGATCTGCATATCTATGCGATCTGGATTTCAGGCGGCATCACGCTGGTGTTCGCGACGTTGTCGGTGCGCCGATACCGGCGGACGACGAGTCACCGACGCGGCCCGTTCAGGAACGCCGCAACCGTCGCAGCCCGAACCAGAGCAGCACCGCACCGCCGAGCACGAGCTTCACCGCGACGATCCAGAGCGTCACGTTGCGGCCGGTGTGGCTGTCGTCGGTGACGATCGCGCTGGGGTCGTCGGCGTCGTAGTGGATGGGCACCTTGGTACCGAGGCGCGGCTGCTCCTCCCCCGACTTCACCGACTCGGTGGCCCGCACGACGGTGCCGTCGCGCGTCTCGAACTCGAGCCGTCGTTCACCGTTCACGGGCACGACGACCGCGGTGGTGGCGATGCCGTGGGCGCGGAGATCGGCGTCGTGACGCTGCAGCGAGAACACGAACGCACCGACCACGACGCCGAGCACGATCAGCGCCGGGCCACCGACCGCGCACCATCGTGCGCCCTTCCGACTGAGGCGCGGCCGCTTGGGTGGTACGGCGGTGGCCACGACCGGCGCGACGGTCGGCGCCGGTCGCGCGGCCTGAGGCGGTGGCGGGGACGCGGCCAGCGACTCGTCGTAACGGGCGCGCCCCTCGGGATCCGAGAGCACGCGGTACGCGGTGCCGACGCGTGCGAAGCGATCGGCGGCGTCGGCGTCGACCGGGTGCGTGTCGGGGTGGAGCTCCTTGGCCCGTGCCCGGTACGCAGCTGCGATCTCGTCGCGGGACGCGTCGCGCGCAACCCCGAGCTCGTCGTAGAGGTCACCGAGCGGTTGCCGGAGCGCCACGCCTCCCATTGTGCCCGGGCTCCTGCGAAACTGCATGCCGTGACGCGGCATGCTGGAACCAGCTGGGACGACTTCGAGACCGAGGCGCCGGACCTCGCCGCCGCCGTGCGCACGCGCCTCACCGCGACGCTCCACTCGATCCTCGGGACGCTGCGGGCCGACGGCGCACCGCGCCTCACCGGTCTCGAGGTGCACTTCGGCGAGGGCGAGCTCTGGCTGGCGATGATGCCCGACTCCCGCAAGGCCGACGACCTGCGCCGCGACCCCCGCTTCGCGCTGCACAGCGCCCCCGACGTCGCACTGGTCGACGGCGACGCCAAGGTCGGCGGCCGCGCCGTGCCCGTCACCGACGAGGCCACGATTGCCCGATTCGTCGACCGACTGCCGATGGAGCTGCCGTCGAGCGGCATGGCCCTGTTCCGGGCCGAGCTGACCGACGCCTCCCTGGCCCGGGTCGAGGACGACTTCATGGTGATCGACGTCTGGCACCCGGGCGAGCCGATCCGACAGGTCCGTCGCCAATAGGACGAAACGCCCACCCCGCCCACCAGAAACGCCGATGGAATTCATCGCCGGTTCAGGGAAGAGCGTCCCGCTCGGGTGCGTTGGGTAGATCCGATGGGATGTTGACGCGACGCTGGTGGCATTCGCGCTTCGGCGGGCCGCTCCTCCGCGAGCTCGTGCTGGTCGTCGCGCTCCTGCTCGTCTACAAGTACGCGCGCTTCCTGGGCAAGGACCACATCGACACCGCGTTGCGCAACGCGCGCGACGTGATCGGACTCGAGCGCTCGCTCGGCGTGTTCAGCGAGGCTCGGTTCCAGGACCTGGTGCTGCACGACACCGGGCTCGTCCGGTTCCTGAACGCGTACTACCTCGTGGCGCACGTCGCGGTCACGGCGGCGGCGTTCGTGTGGCTCTACGTGCGCCATCCATCGATGTACCGCCGCTTCCGAAACGTGATGATCGTGATCACGACGGTGGGGATGTCGGTGCACCTCCTCCTGCCGCTGGCCCCGCCGCGCATGTTCCCGAACCTCGGCTTCGTCGACACCGCCAAGGTGATCGGTCCGGCGTCGTACGGCGCGGGGAGCCCGTACAAGGGCTTCGCCAACCAGTTCGCCGCGATGCCGTCGCTGCACTTCGGCTGGGCGCTGGTGATCGCGTGGGCCGTGCTGCTCGCCACGAAGAGCCGGTGGCGCTACCTCGTGATCCTGCACCCGGTGATCACGCTCGCCGCGATCGTGCTCACCGCCAACCACTACTGGCTCGACGCCGCGGTCGCGATGGTGCTCTTCGCCTTCGCGCTCGGGGTCGACTGGCTGCTCGAACGTCACCGTACGAGCCGCGAGCTCCGCAAGGCCGCAGAGGCCACGGCGAATGCTTCGCCCGGCTCGGGAGATACGCGGTACCGGCCGCGCGCGACCAGCGCGACACCCGTGACCGCCACCAACCGTTGCGACCGCGCCGGTCGATCCTGACGTGACCGCCCGACTCGGCGAGTGACTAGCCCCGCAGCTCGGCGTCGTGGGTTGCGACCACGGCATCGATCGCCTGCTGGCGGAGCGCGGCCACGTCGGCGTCGGTGAGGGTGCGGTCGGGCAGACGGAAGCGCACCGCGAACGCGAGGCTGCGCCGACCGGCGCCGAAGGCCTCGCTGGTGAACACGTCGAACAGCCGGACGTCTTCCGCCGCGTCACCGACCGCGGCGCGCAGCGTGGCGAGCACGTCGGCGGTGGCGACCGTGTCGGCGAGTACGAACGCGAGGTCGACGCTCGACGCCGGGAAGCGCGACGTGGCGCGGAACGTGCGGTCGCGTCGTGTCGCGTCGAGCAGCGAGTCGAGGACGAGCTCGGCGGCGACGACCGGCGCGTCGAGCCCCAACGCGGTGAGCACCTCGGGCGCGACCTCACCGACGGTCCCGGCGTCGTGACCGTCGACCACGACGCGCGCCGCTCGACCGGCGCGGTACCCGGTGACCGTGTCGGGTTGCAGCACGACGTCGTCGATGCCGAGGGCGTCGAGCACCACCTGCACCGCGTCGACCGCGTCGTAGACGTCGATCGGACGATCGTCCTCGACCGGACGCCGGCGCACCTGGCCCGCCCACGCCAACGCGACGTGCTCGGGCTCGTCGGGCAGCGGGCCGGCCTCGGGACGACGGTCGAGCGGAGTCAGGAACACGCGACCCATCTCGAAGAGGGCGACGTCGGCGAGTCCTTGTGCCCGGTTACCCGCCACCGCGCGCAACAGACCCGGGAGCACCGCGGTGCGCAGCACCGACTCCTCGGCCCGCAGCGGGTTGGTGGCGCGCACGACCCGCTCGAGCGGCGCGCCGGCGCGCTCGAGATCGGAGGGCGACACCAGCGACAACGTGATCGCCTCGGAGAGACCCACACCCACGAGCGCGTCGGCCACGAGCCGGCGCTCCTGCTGGCGCACCGTGAGCATCCCGACCTGGCCGTGCGTGTCGGGCAGCGTGCGGCCGATGCGGTCGAAGCCGATGCGCCGCGCCACCTCCTCCACCAGGTCGATCTCACGGTCGAGGTCGGGGCGGAAGGTGGGAGCAAGCGCGACGACCAGCTCGCCGTCGGTGTTCTTCGCCGCTGCTTCGGCGACCGGGGAGTCGTCGAGCTCGATGCCGAGTGGCGCGAGCGCGGCCCAC
>DASXXX010000293.1:0-6303 GCA_036502765.1 Acidimicrobiia bacterium
TCAGGCATTGGCACCTGGCACCCTCCCGACCCCAGTGGTCGGTCGTCGTGCTGGTTGCCGCGGCATCACAGGGCCTGTCCCTCAACCGCTCTCGATGAACGCGTTCGGCGAAGAAGTTACCACGACGGCCTCCGGCGGCTCACACGATTCGGCCCACGTACCCTGGTGTACATGGCAGTCACCGGTCCCGACCTCGCCGCGCTGGTCGACGCCAAGCAGGCCGCCGGCACCACGATCTCGGTGTGCCTCCCGGCCCGCAACGAGGAGACCACGGTCGGCCAGATCGTCGCCACCGTGCGCCGCAACCTGGTGGAGCACGCGCCACTCGTCGACGAGGTCGTCGTGATGGACGACGGTTCCACCGACGCCACCGCCGAGGCCGCGAGGTGGGAGGGCGCCCGCGTGGTCGCGGTCGACCAGATCCTTCCCGACCTCCCCCGCGGCTCGGGCAAGGGCAATGCGCTCTGGATGTCGCTCTACGCGTGTGACGGCGACATCGTGTGCTGGCTCGACGCCGACGTGCGGAACTTCGGGCCGCACTTCGTGACGCGGCTGGTCGCGCCGCTGCTCACCGATCCCGCGGTCGGATTCGTGAAGGGCTACTACCGGCGGCCACTGCACGGCGAGGCCACCGGCGGCGGGCGCGTCACCGAGCTCATGGCCCGGCCCGTCATCTCGTCACTGTTCCCCCACCTCGCCGGGTTCGTGCAGCCGCTCGCCGGTGAGTACGCCGGTCGCCGTGCGCTGCTCGAGACGGTGCCGTTCGTCGAGGGCTGGGGCGTGGAGATCGGGCTGCTGATCGACCTCGTCGCCAACTTCGGCATCGATGCCCTCGCGCAGGTCGACCTCGACGTGCGCGAGCACCGCAACCGCCCCCTCGACGAGCTCGGCCCGCAAGCGATGGCCATCCTCGTCACCGGGTTGCGGCGCGCCGGCGTGCCGGTCGACAAGCGCCTCGCCGAGCTCGTGCGCTACGACGACGAGCAGCAGCCCGAGCGCGTCGCGGTCGAGATCCGCGAGCGCCCGCCCATGATCACCGTGCCCGCGTACCGCGCCCGCTTCGGCCGCGAGCTCTCCGCCTGACCCACCCACACCATTTCGCGTAGCTGGTGTGCGGTAGCAGCACACGAACAACGCCGAAACGATCAGCCGAGTCGATCAGTCGAGGACGGCGCGGCCGGCTTCGAGGGCGGCCTCCTCCACGAGCACCGCGGTGCGGGAGAACGTCTCCGCCGACTGCCACACCCGATCGGTGAGCGAGAGCACCTGCGCGCCGGCGTGGACGGCCATCTCTTCGCGGGCGTCGTCGGTCACCTGACCGGCGATCACCGCGACGTGCGCCACCCCTGCATCGGCCGACCACTCGAGCACCCCGCCGACGACCTTTCCCGCGAAGCTCGTGGCGTCGAGGCGACCCTCACCGGTGACGACGAGGTCGACATCGTCGAGCGCGGCGTCGAGGCCCACCGCATTCGCGACGACGTCGAAGCCGGGCTCGATCTCGGCGCCGATGGCGGCGAGGCCACCGGCCAACCCACCGGCAGCACCCGCGCCCGACAGCGTCCGCACGTCGATGCCGGTTCGCTGCTCGTACGTCTCGGCCAGGCTGTCCAGCCGACGGGTGAGCAGCGACACCTGGGCGTCGGTCGCACCTTTCTGCGGTGCGAACACGCGCGCGGCGTCGAGGAACGGCGTGGTCACGTCGCACGCCACCGTCACCGGCACTGCACCGAACGACCAGCCCAACGCCTCGAGCGCGGCGAGCCCGCCGTCGGTCGTGGCGCTGCCGCCGACGCCGACGATCACGCGGCGCGCGCCGCCGCGGATCGCCGCGGCGATGAGCTCGCCGGTCCCCCGCGTCGACGCCCGCAACGGGTCCCGCACGCGCGGCATCAACGCGAGCCCGCTGGCGCGCGCCATCTCGACGACGGCGACCCCACCCGGGAGCAACGCCCACTCGGCGTCGACCGGGTCACCGAGTGGTCCGGTGACCGTCGCATGACGCCGCGACCCGCCGCGCGCCGCGACCAGCGCGTCGAGGGTGCCCTCACCACCGTCGGCGAGCGGAAGCGACGCGATCTCGTCGAAACCGGCGCGCTGCAACCCGGCGCTCATCGCCGCCGCTGCGTCCGCCGCGCTCAGGGTGCCCTTGAACTTGTCCGGGCACACGAGTGCGGAAGGCATCACTCGATAGATTGACCGAGATTCCGTTCCCTGGCACACCGGAGTGTCCGTGCTCGACCGTGTCCCCCTGCTCGAGAAGCACATCGACGACTACGCGGCGGTGGTCGGCGGCGACGTCGTCGACCAGATCCGCGAGCTGGCGAAGCCCCTTCAGGGCGCGCGCGTGCTCCACGTCAACGCCACCGCGTACGGCGGCGGCGTCGCCGAGCTCCTCGCCACCCACGTCCCGCTGCTGCGCAGCATCGGCATCGATGCCGACTGGCAGGTGATGCACGGCAGCGACGAATTCTTCGCCGTCACCAAGGCCGTGCACAACGGCCTGCAGGGCGCCGACATCGAGTGGACGCCGCGCATGCAGCGCACGTACCTCGAGAAGGTGCTCGACAACGCGCTGCTGCTCGAAGGCCACTACGACTACGTGGTCGTGCACGATCCGCAGCCGGCGGCGATGCTCAGCTTCCTGCGCGAGCGCCTCGGCGGCCAGATGCAGGACACCACCTGGATCTGGCGCTGCCACATCGACCTCACCGCGGCCAACCCGAAGGTGTGGGAGTTCTTCCGCCCGTTCGTGGAGCTGCACGACGCGTCGGTGTGGACCATGCCCGAGTTCGTGCCCGCCTCGCTCGACATGGCCCACGTGGTGTCGGCGCCACCGTGCATCGACCCGCTGTCGGTGAAGAACCTCGACCTGGCCATGCCGTTCTGCCGGGAGCTCACCAAGCAGTACGGCGTCGACGTGAATCGCCCGATCGTCTGCCAGGTCAGCCGCTTCGACCCGTGGAAGGACCCGGTCGGCGTGATCGAGGCGTTCCGCATCGTGCGCGAACGCGTGCCCGACGCGCAGTTGGTGCTCGCCGGGTCGATGGCCACCGACGACCCCGAGGGGTTCAAGGTGTGGGACGACACCGAGGCCGCGCGCGCCGGCGACCGCGACATCTACCTGTTGTCGAACCTCCACCAGGTGGGCTCGGTGCAGATCAACGCGTTCCAGCGCGTCGCGCAGGTGGTGCTGCAGAAGTCGCTGCGGGAGGGATTCGGCCTCACCGTGAGCGAAGGCCTGTGGAAGGGCCGCCCGGTGATCGGTGGGCGCGCCGGTGGCATCAAGCTGCAGATCCGCGACGGCTTCGACGGCTACCTCGTCGACACCGTCGAGGAGTGCGCACAACGGACCATCGACCTGCTGGCTGATCCCGTCGGCGCCGACGCCCTCGGAGTGCAGGGCCGCGAACACGTGCGCGAGAACTTCCTCTCGACGCGGGAGCTCCAAGACTGGCTGACCCTGTTCGGGACGCTGCGCAAGTGATGCTCGTCACGCACCGAGGGCCGTACCGGTTCTCGGAGCGCGACGACGGATCGTTCGCATCGAAGCGAGGGGCAGGCGGGCTCGTCAGCGCGCTCCTCCCGCTGGTGCAGCGAGACGACATCGGCGGACGCCCGTCGTGGGTCGCGGCCGCGATCGACGACGGTGACCGTGCGGCAGTCGCGGCGGGCGCCGCCACCGTGCCCGGACTCGACCTGCACCTGCTCGATCTCGACCCCGCGCTGCACCGCATGCACTACGACGTGATCTCGAACGCGGTGCTGTGGTTCCTGCACCACGGTCTGTTCGACCTCGCGCGCCGCCCGCGGTTCGACCGACACCTCCGCGAAGCGTGGGAGGGCTACGCGGCCGTGAACGCCGCGTTCGCCGACGTCGTCGTGCAGCGTGCACCCGACGGCGAGCAGGTGCTCGTGCACGATTACCACCTCGCGCTGGTCCCGGGCATGGTGCGGGCGGTCCGGCCCGACCTCCGCCTCACGCACTTCACCCACACCCCGTTCTGCGGTCCCAACGCGATCCGGGTGCTGCCCACCGACATGGCCGAGGCCATCTGCGCGTCGATGGGGGCCGTGACCGCCGGGTTCCACACCGAGCGCTGGGCCACGGCCTACGCCGCGTCGGCGCGCGAGATGCTCGGCCGCGACGTCACCCCGGCGTACGCGACGCCTCTCGGACCCGATCCCGAGGCATTGGCCGCGCTCGCGGCGGGCGAGGGCACCGCACGCGCGGCCGCCGAGCTCGACGAGCTGGTCGGCGACCGCAAGCTGCTGTTGCGCAGCGACCGCATCGATCTCTCCAAGAACATCGTGCGCGGCTTCCATGTGTACGACGCGTTGCTCGAGACGCACGCGGAGTGCCGCGAGCGCGTGGTGTTCGTCGCCATGCTCAACCGGTCGCGTTCCAACCTGGCCGAGTACCTCGCATACGAGCAGGAGGTCGACCAGGCCGCAGCGCGCGTCAACGAACGCTGGGGCACGCGTGAGTGGCAGCCGGTCGTGGTCGACACGCGCGACGACTACGAACAGACCATCGCCGGCTTCACCCGCTACGACGCGCTGCTCGTGAACCCGGTCAAGGACGGCCTCAACCTCGTGGCCAAGGAAGGTCCGCTCGTGAATCGGCGCGACGGCGTCGTCGTGCTGTCACCCGAAGCGGGCGCCTACGACGAACTGCACGACGCCGTGGTGCCCGTGCACCCCTACGACATCGAGCAGGGCGCGCACGCGCTGCACACCGCACTCACCATGACGAGCGACGAGCGCGCCGCGCGCGCGAAGGCCTTGCGCGAGCTGGCCGCGGCCCACACCCCGCGAAGTTGGCTCGACGAGCTCCTCAGCCAGGCCCAGTAGCCGGGCCGGCGATCTCGTCCGTCATCGCGTCGGCGAGCGCGTCGAGCAGTACCGCCAGCCCCGTCGGACCCTCGACCACGACGTCGGCCCCGCGCACCTCGGCCGGGCTCTCGTCCGACGCGACCCCGATGCTCACCGCGTGGTCGAGCGCGCCGGCGTCGACCAACGCGTGGAGGGCAGCGAACGCCGGGAGGTCACCGGCGTCGTCACCCGCGAACACGGCCACGCGCAGGCCACGCGCGAGCTCGGCGACGGTGGTGCCCTTGTCGACGGGGACCGGTGGACGCAGCTCCACCGCCATGCGACCACGCAGTGGCGCTTCGAGCCCCAGGCGCGGCGCGGCCTCGGCGGCCCAGCGGGTGGCGGCGTCGCCCCGCGCCGGCTGGTCGCGCCAGTGGATCGTGACCGCCACCTCGCCCTTGCGCTCCACCCGCAGCCCCGGCAGGGCGGCCTCCGCCTCGTCGGCTGCCTGCGCGACGGCGTCGAGGAACGGCCGAACCCGCTCGTCGAGCACGACGTCGCCGTCGACGATGCGTTCGAGGCCGTAGGTGCCCGCGTAGTCGAGCCCGTCGATCGCCAGCGCGTCGCGCAGGAACGCGGCCGGACGCCCGCTCACGACCGCCACCCGCGCGAGCACCGGGACGAGACGCGCCAGCGCCGCGCGCGCCGCCGGCAGCGCTCGTGCCGCTTCGGGGTCGAGCACGATGGGCGACAACGAGCCGTCGAAGTCGACGAACAGCGCAGCGCGCGCGGGATCGTCGACCAGGGGTTGGAGCGCACGCGCGACGGCCACGCTGCCTCCCGCGCTACGCGGTGCCGATGATGACGATGCAGTCGGCGTCGGAGGCACCCTCGGGCGGATCCGACGGGTACGCCTGCGAGGTCGCGCCACCGATGCCGTCGGACGCGAGGAGCTGCCCCTCGCGCTCGAACCCGGTGACGCACTCGACCACCGTGCCCTGGCGATGGGTGTCGAGGTTGGCGGGCTCCTGCATGTCGTACTTCTTCGCGCGCAGGGTGTCGGTGAGCGTCTGCGCACGACCCGACACGCCCGACGCGTTGTAGACCTTCACCCGCACGTCCTTCGCCTCGCGCGGCGCCGCAGTCGTGACCGTGCTGTCGGTTCCCGGGGTCGTGGCGCCCGGGGTCGTGACGCCCGGCGTCGTGGTGACGGTGGCATCGCTGGAGCCCCCACCGGAGTCGTCGAGGACCTGCAGACCGATGATCCCGAGGATGACGGCCAACCCGACGACGATCGCGGCGCGCGCCCCGCCCGAGGCCCCGGGGGAACGCCCGGAGCCTCCACCGCGCGGGGCCGTCACCGTGAACCCGGGTCCGCCCGCCGGCCCTCGAGCCGTTCGCGGCGGCGCCGGTCGCGCTCGCGGCGGACCCGCTTCACCGTCAGCGGGTCGTAGTCATAGGCCTCGGGCACGTCGACCAGGTGCCGGA
>DASXXX010000294.1:0-8604 GCA_036502765.1 Acidimicrobiia bacterium
CCCCGAGTACGACCTCCTGCCGAGCGAGTACTTCCGCCGCCAGATCTTCGGCTGCTTCTGGTTCGAGCGCCAGGGCGCGCTCGACGCGATCGCGCAGTACCCCGACAACATCCTGTTCGAGAGCGACTACCCGCACCCGACCTGCCAGCACCCGGGGCCGCGCACGCCGGGCCAGCGACCGCGCGACTACGCGCAGGAGCTGCTGGGGGGTCTGTCCGACGACGTCGTGCGCAAGGTGCTGCACGACAACGCGGCCGCCGTCTACGGCGTCAAGTGACCGGAGCCCCTGAGCTCGAGGCCCCCGATCTCGGGAGCGGGTACCTCGTCGCGCACGTCACCGGTCGCGTGCTGCACCTGCGCGTCGACCGCGTCGAGAAGCGCAACGCGTTCACGCAGGACATGTACCGCGGCCTCAAGCGCGCCGCGATCTGGGCCGACCGCCAACCCGAGCTCGACGCGGTGTGCCTCACCGGCACCGGCGACTGGTTCGGCGCCGGCGGTGACCTCGCCGGCTTCGCCGAGGACCCCGAAGGCCTCGCGGCCGAATGGGACGGCACCGACCACTTCCCCTTCCGGCACATCGAACGGTGCCGCAAGCTGTGGGTGGCGAAGATCAACGGTGCCTGCATCGCGGGCGGGCTCGACCTCGCGATGCACTGCGACGTGACCATCGCGTCCGACCGGGCCCGGTTCCGCGTGCCGGAGCTGCTGCGCGGGTTGCCCGACCCGCACATGTCGGCGCGCTTGGTCGACGTCGTCGGCCTGGCACGTGCGCGCTACCTCTTCTTCACCGCGGCCGAGATCGACGCGCACGCCGCGGGCGCGATGGGCCTCGTGGGCGAGGTCGTGCCCCACGACGAGCTCGACGCCCGCACCGAGTGGATCCTCGAGCAGATCAGCAGCACCGGCCCGCTGGCCCGGGCCACCGTCAAGCGCGACCTCAACGCGCAGCTCCGGCCGGGCGACGTGTCACTGTTCATGGTCCCGGGCCTGTCGGCCGAGATCACCGAGGGCATGGGTGCCTTCGTCGAGAAACGAGCCGCCGTATGGCCCCGTCCGTAGCCACCGCCGTCACCGTCACTCCGGTCACGGGGGCGATCGGAGCCGTCGTCGACGGCGTCGACCTGCACCACCCGCTCGACGACGCGACCGCGCAGCTCGTGCGCGACGCGCTCCACGAGCACTCGGTGCTCTTCTTCCACGACCAGGACCTCACCGAGGACGAGCAGCTCGCGTTCGCGGCGACGTTCGGTCCGGTCGGTCAGTACCCGCTCACCAAGATGTTCGGCGGCGCCGCGATGTCGTCGACCATCGAGGACACCGCCGACAGCCCGCCCGATGCCGACGGCTGGCACACCGACGTCACCTGGGTGGCCGAGCCGCCCGCGTACGCGGTGCTCAACGCCAAGCTCATCCCCGAGCGCGGCGGCGACACGATGTGGTCGAGCCTGTTCGCCGCGTACGACGCGCTCTCGCCCGTCATGCAGGAGGTGTGCTGTCAGCTCACCGTGCGCCATCACTCGGGCGCCGACTTCCACGAGCGCGTGGGTCGAACCATGGGTCAGGACGTCGCCGAGCGGATCATGGCCGAGTTCCCGCCGGTCGAGCACCCGCTCGTGCGCACACATCCCGTCACCGGTCGCCGGGCGTTGTTCGTGTCGGGCCGGTTCATGGACAAGATCGTCGGCATGCGTCGCGACGAGAGCGACGCGCTGCTCGGGTTCCTCGGTCGTCACGTCGAGGACCCCAACTTCTGTGTGCGCTGGCACTGGACAGAGGGCGACGTCGCGGTGTGGGACGAAGCGAGCACCAACCACCGCGCCCTGTCCGACCACTATCCCGCGCACCGCGTGATGCGACGGTGCACCGTCGACGGCGAACGCCCCTACTTCCTGGCAGGAGACTGAGATGGACCACAAGGTGATCGGCACGACGATGCCGGTGCTCGAGATGCAGCTCGCAGCGGGCGAGTCGATCGTCGCGCAGGGCGGCGAGCTCTCGTGGATGACCGGCCCGATCCAGCTCGAGACTGCGGCATCGGGCAAAGCCGGGGCCAAGGGCATGTTCGGCGCGGTGAAGCGGGCCGTCGCCGGTGGCAGCCTCTTCATGACCGAGTACACCGCCGAGGGTGGGCCGGGCATGGTGGCGTTCGCCACCAAGGTGCCGGGCCAGATCCTGCCCATCGAGGTGTCGGCGGAGAAGTCGTACATGGTCCACCGCGGTGGGTACCTGTGCGGACTGCCCGGCGTGAACCTCGAGATCGGGTTCCAGCAGAAGTTCAGCGCCGGACTGTTCGGGGGCGCCGGGTTCATCCTGCAGAAGGTGTCGGGTGACGGCCCGGCGTGGATCGAGCTCGACGGCGAGGTCGTCACCTACGACCTCGTGGCCGGCCAGGAGATCGTGGTGCACCCGGGCCACGTCGGGATGTTCGAAGCGGGCATGGCGTTCGAGCTCGAGCGCATCAAGGGGATCAAGAACGTCCTCTTCGGCGCCGACGCGCTGTTCCTCGCCAAGCTCACTGGTCCCGGCACGGTCTGGTTGCAGACGCTGCCGCTCCCGAACCTCGCCGCGGCGCTGGCGCCCTACCTCCCCACCGCCGACGGCGACGGCAACTCGGGCAAGGGCTTCTCGCTCAACCTCGGCGGCGACGACTAGCTGACTTGTCGAACGTCGCTTGGTCCGGGCGATTGGCAGCGCGGAAGTGCTTGGACAAGGTGCTCATCTGACCTTGGTAGTGCGAGCCCCGCTGGCGTCCGTAGAGCGACGTAGGCGTGCCCGCCATGCGTTCGAAGCGCAACGAGCACACGCGTTGGAGATGGTCGACTGCAAAGGGCACGTCGTGGGCCCGGATCTCCAACGCGGCGCGGCTGCCCTCCGAGACGAGCTTGTCCGGATCATGACCAAAGCCCGGATCGAAGAACCCGGCGTAGTGCGTCCGGACCTCACCACCGGCCGGGTCGAACGCCGTCATCTCGGCCGCGTAGTCAGGCGGGACGCGGATCGCTTCGGCGGAGAGCAGCAAGTAGAAGTCCTCGGGTTCGAGGACCACGCGGTTGCCGGTCTCCGGCACCACGGTCTCCCAGAACTCGTCGGGGTCGTGCGCATCGACCTGTGAGAGGTCGACGAGGCTGCTGTTGTGCTTGGCGCGGTATCCCACGGGCTGGTCGTCGCGCTTCAACAGATCGAGCGTCAACCAGAGTCCGCCCTGTGTGTACACGTCTCTGCGGTCGACCGGCTGCCCGTTGCGATAGAGGATCGGGTCGTTGCGGTGCGCGGCGCGGATCTCTGCGTCAGGTACGTCGATGTCGTTCGCGTCGCCCTTCATCAGCCGGAGTTGGTTCAGCGCGAGGCCGGTCTTCGCCATCACGGCGAATGACCGAGGAACGACTTCCAGGTACAGGGCACCGCCGTAGCCGCCCTTGACGTCGTCGAACACGCCGTTGCGGTCCGTGATCACGCGGGTGAACACGTCGAGTCGACCGGTGGAGCTCTTCGGGTTCGCTCGCGCACGTACGCGCTTCGGAAGGGCCAGTCGCTCGCGGAGAGGAATGAGGTACGGCCGGTTGCGTTCGAGGATGGCGCCGTCCTCGAGCGGGATCGGTGGCCCGATGACGAACGAGCGCATGACCTTCTCGATGGTGTCGTTCTTGCCGGGCAGGAACGAGCACCGCAGGCGGTACGCGACGGCACCGAGCGTGAGGTCGATGCTCGCCGGTTGGAGTTGCTCTTCTGCGAAGTGCGGGGCGTCGATCACTCCCGACTCCACCGCCTTGAGCAGCCAGGCATCGGGCCAGATGCCGGTTTCGGCGGGCTCAGGCGAAGCGAGGGCCATGCACCGGGAGCGTACACAGGCTGGACGCGGATGTTCCCTACAGTCCGTGCCCGTGACGACACGCTGCGAGTGGGCAGGCACCGAGCCGCGCATGGTCGCCTACCACGACGACGAGTGGGGCACGCCCACCCATGACGAGGCGGCACTGTTCGAGCTCCTCACGCTCGAAGGTGCGCAGGCCGGTCTGAGTTGGCGCACCATCCTCAACAAGCGCGCGGGCTACCGCGCTGCGTTCGCCGGCTTCGATCCGGCGACGGTCGCGGTGTTCACCGAGCGCGACGTCGAGCGGCTGTTGGGCGACGCGGGCATCGTGCGGCATCGAGGCAAGATCGAGTCGACGATCAACAACGCGCAGCGCGTCCTCGAGGTGGAGGGCGAGCTCGGCAGCTTCGACGCGTACGTGTGGTCGTTCGTCGACGGCGTGCCGATCGTCGGGACCTGGCAGCGGCTCGGCGAGCTTCCCTCGTCGACGCCGCAGTCGGTCGCGTTGAGCAAGGACCTCAAGCGGCGCGGTTTCCGCTTCGTCGGCCCGACCACCGTCTACGCGTTCATGCAGGCGGCGGGGCTCGCCGACGACCACGTCGTCAGTTGCTTCCGACACACCGCCGCATGACGAGGACGCTCCCCGATCGTCGCGGGCGTCGCACGCGCCGCGAAGACCGCCGCGAAGACCGCCGCGGAGGCCGCCAGGGCAGCGCGCTCTTCATCAGCACGGTGATCCTCCTCGTCGTCGCGTTGGGCACCGCGGGGGCCGCGTTGGTCGTGCGCCACGACACCGACGACCTGCACGCGCGCGCCGAGCCGGTCCACCATCAGGTCCGCGACCTCAGCGCGGCCGAAGCCGACGCCGTACGCCGGCTGCGCCTCCTGCGCACTGGCGCGCGCACCACCACCGATGCCCTCGCCGCGCTCTTCGCCGCCGAACAGGCGCAGGTCGACGCCAGCAACCACGCAGTCGACATCGCCAACCAGGCCGTCGACCAGTACAACAACGCGCAGAACACCGACCTCGCCGGCGCGTTCCAAGCCGCCGGTGATGCTGCGCTCGCCGACCTCGAGGCGAAGACCGCGGCAGTCCGAAGTGCGGCCGACGCGGCGCGGACCGCGCTCGCGGGCCTGCAGGAGGCGGCGGGTGCCTGAGACGCGTGCTTCGCCGGTACGGCGATGGGTGGCCTTCGGTGCCGCGCTCGTCCTCGCGCTCCTCGGCGTCGCGTTCCTCGTGTGGAGCATCTCGCAGCATCAGGACGCGCGCGACGACCTCACCGATGCGCGCGCCCACCTCGCGACCGGGCGCGCCGCCACGTCGAACGACTTGAAGCACCTGCGCAACGCGCAGGACGCGGTGGCGAGCGTTCACGACCAGCTCGCCGCGCTCGACGCCCCTGCTGCCGGCGCGACCGGCCTCGCCGACCTCGATCAGAAGGATCTCGAGGCGGTGCGAGCCGCGATCCAGGCCGGACTCGCGGGCAAGCTCACCGACTACAACACCGCGGTCGACCAACGCACCGCGCTCGACCCCCAGCACGACACCGCGCTCGAGCAGCTCCGCCAGCAGGCCAACGCGGTCATCACCGCGCTCACCACCCTCACGTGAAGGCTCCTCACGTGAAGGCTCCTCAGGTGAACAGGCCGGTGATGCTGGTCGGTTCGAGCTTCTTCTCGTTGCGCAACCGGTCGATCAGCGTCGGCAGCGCGTCGGGCGTGAACTCGGTGAAGTGGATCAACACGATCATGCCGTTCGACGCGTTGGTCATCACCTTGTTCATGAACGCGGCGTTGCCCTTCACGCCGTTGGCGTCGACCGTCCACATGGTCATCGAGTAGCCGAAGCTGGTGACGACGTTCATGATGCGCGGATCGCCGCCGGTCACGAAACCGCCACCACCGCCGGGCGGCCGCATCAACCGCATCGTGTACGGCACCGGTCCGAGGCACTGCGCCAGCAGGTCCTTGGTGTGGTTCAGCTCACCGCGGATCTGGTCGTCGTTCAGCTTGGTGAGGTTGGTGTGGGTGTACGTGTGGTTGCCGATGTCGTGACCCTCGGCGACGGCGCGCTGCCACAGCGCCTGGCGCCCGAGGTTGATGTGGTCCTCGATCGCGCCGCCGGTGGGGAAGAAGCTGAGCTTCACGCCCTTGGCCTTCGCGACGTCCATCGCCGCGTTCGCGTTGTCGGCCCCGAACGCCCCCCACATGTCGTCGATGGTGAGGGCGACGCGCGGCTTGGTCGTCGGGCCGTTGTGGATCCAGGGCGGCAATGGGGTCAGCAGCCGCTTCAGCGCGCGCCGCGCCGCGATCGGCGGCACCGTCGGCGTCGGGGGGTGCACCGCGGCGCGGGCCGCGGCGAGCGCCGGTCCGGCGACAGCCACCGCGCCCAGCTGGGCCGCGACCGCCGCCGAGCCGAGGAGACCGACATCCCGGAGGAATCTCCGGCGCGACAGCTCCGACCCCGGCATCGCTAGATCCCGGGCTGGAACTCCGAGGAGACCGGAGCGACGCCGCGCTCACCGGCCTCGATCGCCTCGATCAGGAGCTCGGCGATGTCCTGGACCTTGACGTCTTCGTCGCGGCCCTTCTCCTTCACGCCGTCGTCCATCATCACGTAGCAGAACGGGCAGGCGACCGCGATGCGTTGCGCACCGGTGCCGAGCGCCTCTTCGGTGCGCTCGATGTTCACCTTCTTGCCGGTCTGCTCCTCCATCCACATGCGCGCGCCGCCGGCGCCACAGCACATGCCCTTGGTGCCGTTGCGGGGCATCTCGACGACGTCGATACCACCGAGCTGTCCGATCACGTTGCGCGGCGCGAGGTACACGTCGTTGTGCCGACCGAGGTAGCAGCTGTCGTGGTAGGTGACGCGCTCGTCGAGCGTGGCACCCGCGAGCGAGAGGCGTCCGTCGCTCACGAGCTGGCTCAGCAGCTGCGAGTGGTGCACCACTTCGTAGTGTCCGTCGAGCTGGGGGTACTCGTTCTTCAACGTGTTGAAGCAGTGCGGGCACTGCGTGATGATCTTCTTGACGCCGAGGCCGTCGAGCGACTCGATGTTCTGCATCGCCAGCATCTGGAAGATGTACTCGTTGCCCGATCGGCGCGCGGGGTCGCCGGTGCAGAGCTCGCTCGGCCCGAGGATGGCGAAGTCGAGGCCGGCGCGCTGCAGCAGCTTGGCCACCGCGCGGCTCGTCTTCTTGTTGCGGTCGTCGAAGGAGCCCGCGCACCCGATCCAGTAGAGGTACTCGTGGCCGAAGGGGCCCGAGCCCGCCTCGACGATGTCGACGCCCTCGAGCTCGGCCGCCCAGTCGCCTCGCTCGCCCTGGTTCATCCCGTAGACGTTCGACGAATTCTCCATCGAGCGGTACGTGTTGCCGAGCTCGGTGGGGAAGTCGCTCTCCATGAGGGAGAGGTAGCGCCGCATGTCGAGGATCTTGTCGAGGATCTCGATGTTGACCGGGCAGATCTCGTCGCACGCCTTGCACGACGTGCAGGCCCAGAGCTCTGCCGACGTGATGCGCTCGAACACCGAGTCGGCGGTGATGGTGATGCCTTCGGCCGTGCTCACCGGAGGTGACACCACGGGATCGCCGGTGGCGGCCATCACCTCGCCGACCTTCAGCACGATCTCGCGCGGGTCGAGCGGCTTGCCGGTCGCGTGGGCCGGACACACCGACGTGCACCGACCGCAGATCGTGCACGCGTCGGTGTCGAACAGCTGCTTCCAGGTGAAGTCCTCGATCGTTGCCGCCCCGAACGTCTCGAGGTCCGTCTCCATCAGGTTCGGCATGGGCCGCATCGCGCCCTTCGGCCGTTCCTTGTCCTTCAGGTACATGTTCATCGGCGACGTGATCATGTGCCGCAACTTGGTGGTCGGCAGGATGATCAGGAACGCGACGAACGCAGCGAAGTGGATGCCCCACACCCAGGTGTGCGCGTCCTGCAGGTTGCCGGCGGACGAGCCGTCGAAGAGCGCGGAGAGCGGGTAGCCGACGAACGACCACTTCTCGAAGGCGGGGCGCCCCAGCTCGGCGATGCGCAGTGCCTCGGTGAAGAAGCCGGTGACCGCGATGGTCAGGAACATGACGAGGATGACCGCGTCCTCGGGCTTGGTCTTGATGCGGATGCGGTACGGACGCTCGATGTAGCGCCGGGCGAGGGCCCAGACGATGCCGACGGTGAACACCACGCCGGCGAGGTCGGCCGCGAACGCGTAGCCCTGGTACACGCCGCCGTGGAGGAACTTGAGGTTGTCGGGGAGCTGATGGTCGAGCTCCAGCACGACGGTGGCGATGAACAGCCACAGGAAGCCGAAGTAGATGCACGAGTGCATCAGGCCGGCGGCCGGGTCGCGCAGCAGCGTCTGCATCCACACGCCGGCGCGGAAGTCCTTCATGCGCCGGTGGAAGTTGCCCTTGTTGGTGCGGCGGTCGTCGGGCCCGCCCCGCTCGTAGTTCTTGACCCGCTGGCTGATGAGCCACGCGCAGACGAACAGCATGATCGCGGCGGTCACGTAGAAGGCCCAGTAGACGGCGTCGGGGATCCCACCGAACGGCTCGCGCGAGATGACCGAGTGGTCGCTCCACTCGGTGACCTTCGGTGCGATGCCCGAGGCGAGTGTGCCGAGCGAGACGAGAGCGCCGACGACGAGCACCAGGTGGTGCGGCTTCGGCAGAGGGAAGCGCTTCACGGCCGGAAAGTTACTTCAGAGGTTGCGCGCGTCTTGTTCTCGTAGACGGCGCGCGAGACCGGCGAGCAGCTTCTTCGAGAACCCGGGGTGGTCGAGG
>DASXXX010000295.1:0-27881 GCA_036502765.1 Acidimicrobiia bacterium
GGCGATCACCGCCACCGACGACGAACTGCGCAGCCACCTCGCCGACGCAGAGCTTCCTCCGCTGCTGCCCGCGCTCGCGTACGCCACCGGCGACCTGTCGCTCCTGCGGGACGACCTGCGCCCCGACCCGCACCTGCTCGCACTCCCCCAGGGCGGGATGTCCAGCGAGCAGCAGGAGGCCGCGCGCGCCCTCGCCTTCGACGCACTCGTCAAGCTCCGGGACGAAGGCCGCGGCGTCGCGGCTCCGCCCTCGCGTGACGACCTCGTGCGCATCATGGAGCACGTCGTGGGCGGCGCCGAGATGGGCGACTACGTACCGTTGCTGGAGGAAGAGCTCGCGCTGCGCGGCGACGACCGGCGCGGGCCGCACTGGCGCAAGGCCGACGTCGACCCCGACCGCGACTTCCACGTCGTCGTCATCGGCGCGGGGATGTCGGGGATCCTGACCGCGCATCGTCTCGCGCAGGCAGGCATCGATCACACGGTGGTCGAGAAGAACGACGACGTCGGCGGCACCTGGTTCGAGAACACGTATCCGGGCTGTCGGGTCGACAATCCCAACCACAACTACAGCTACTCGTTCGCACAACGTCACGACTGGCCACTGCACTACTCGGATCGGGAAGTGCTGCACGGCTATTTCCGCGACTGCGCGCGCGAGTTCGGCGTGCTCGACCACATCCGGCTCCGCACCGAGGTGCGTTCGCTCACCTGGGACGACGCCACCGCCACGTGGTCGGTCGTCGTGCGCGACGCCGAAGGCAACGA
Source organism: Acidimicrobiia bacterium (assembly GCA_036502765.1). Lineage (GTDB taxonomy): Bacteria > Actinomycetota > Acidimicrobiia > IMCC26256 > DASPTH01 > DASUAS01. Next base: position 769 of record DASXXX010000295.1, read on the forward strand.
CGAGACGCTCGTCGCCAACGCAGTCGTGAGCGCAGTCGGTCAGCTCAACCGTCCGCACTTCCCCGAGATCCCCGGGATCGACACCTTCGCCGGCGTGTCGTTCCACTCCGCGCAGTGGGACCACGACGCACCGATCGACAGCGCGCGCGTCGCGGTGATCGGCACCGGCGCCAGCTCGGTGCAGTTCACGCCCGAGATCGCGCCCCGCGCCTGCGAGCTGTTCCTGTTCCAGCGCACGCCGCCGTGGCTCGGGCCCAGCCCCGACTACCACGAGGCTGTGCCCGGCGGGCAACGCTGGCTCTACGCGCACGTGCCCACCTACAGCGAATGGAACCGCTTCTGGATGTTCTGGCGGATGGGCGACGGCTCGCTTCCCGGCGTGCGCGTCGATCCCGACTGGGACTCGGCGAACGGCACCGTCAGCGCGGTCAACGACTTCATGCGCACGATGCTCGCCTCCTACCTCGAGCGCGAGTTCGCCGGCCGTCCCGACCTCCTCCCGCACGTGGTCCCCACGTACCCGCCCGGCGCCAAGCGGTTGCTGCGCGACAACGGCGTGTGGGCCGGCGCGTTGACGCGCGACAACGTCACCCTCGTCAGCGACGAGATCCGCGAGATCACACCGACCGGCATCGTCACCGTCGACGGCGCTGCATACGACGTCGATGTGATCGTCTACGGCACCGGGTTCCAAGCGTCGAACTTCCTCACGCCGATGTGCGTGACCGGCAGCGCCGGTGTCGACCTGCACGAGCAGTGGGACGGCGACGCGCGCGCCTATCTCGGGATCACGATCCCGGGCTTCCCCAACCTCTTCTGCCTCTACGGACCGAACACCAACATCGTCATCAACGGCAGCATCATCTACTTCTCCGAGTGCGGTGTGCGCTACCTCCTCGGCTGCCTCGAGCTGCTGCTCCGTGGACACGATGCGTCGCTCGACGTGCGCAAGGACGTGCACGACGAGTTCAACCAGCAGGTCGACGCCGAGAACCGGATGATGGCGTGGGGCTGGTCCGACGTGAACAGCTGGTACAAGAACGACCACGGCCGGGTCGCGCAGAACTGGCCCTTCACTCTGCTCGAATACTGGCAGCGCACCCTCGCACCCGACCCCGACGACTACGTCGTCGCCTGAGCTCGAAGAACCGGGAGGCCCATGCGCGCAGTCCGATCCACCCGACCCGGCGTCACCGTCGTCGACGTCGACGAGCCCGATGGCGCGGGCGAACTGATCAAGATCACGTCGGCCAGCATCTGCGCGTCCGACCTCGGCTACATCGAGATGGGCAGCACGATGCTGCTCGGCCACGAGCTCGCGGGCGTCACGGAGGACGGCCGCGCCGTCGCGATCGAGGCCATCTTCGGCTGCGGTGAGTGCGACCTCTGCCTCCAAGGTCGCTACAACCTCTGCGCGACCACGGGGATGACCGCACTCGGCGTGATGGCCGACGGCGGGATGAGCGAATGGTTCCGCGCGCCGGCACGGTCGCTGGTCGACCTGCCCGCGGGGCTCGACACGTCGAGCGCGTGCCTGGTGGAGCCCACCGCGGTGGCTTGGCACACCGCGCGCCTCGCCGGGGCCGGTCCCGGCAAGCGCGTCGCCGTCGTCGGCGGCGGCGCCATCGGCCTGATGGCAGTGGCCGCCGCCCGGGCCATGGGCGCCGCCGAGGTGGCGCTGGAGGCGCGCTACCCGCACCAGATCGAACTCGGCGAGCGCCTTGGCGCCACCCAGCCGTCGGGCCTCTACGACGTCGTGATCGAAGCCGCAGGTTCGGAGAGCGCGCTGCACCGCGCCGCCGAGCTGGCCGCGCCGGGCGGGGCGATGGGCGTCCTCGGTGTGTTCGGTCCCGATGTCGAGTGGCCGCAGATGCTGTGCTTCATGAAGGAGGTGCGGTCGGTTCCCGCCCTCGGGTACTGCAAGCACGACGGTGGTCGCGACTTCGACGACGCCGCGCAGCTGCTGGCGTCCACACCGCACCTCGTCGACGCGCTCGTGACGCACCGCTTCCCGATCGAAGATGCGCCCGAGGCCTTCCGGGTCGCCGCCGACAAGTCCACGGGCGCCCTCCGAGTCGTCATCGAGCCAAACCCATGAGCGGAGAACAATGAAGAGCAACGTCATGAACCACCTCGGCCAGTGCGTCACCGACCTCGAGCGGTCGCGCACGTTCTACGAGGAGGCCCTGGGCTTCACCTATTGGCGCACCCTCGAGCTCGACGACGAACCGAGCAACCAGCTCCTGCGGCTGCAGACGCCCATGGGCTTCCGCGCGTGCTACCTGAAGCAGGGATCGTTCGTGCTCGAGCTGCTGCACTTCGCCGGCGAGGGCGCCAAGCCCGCGCCCTACCGTCCGCGAACCATGAACGAGGTCGGGCTCACCCACATCTCGCTCAGCGTCGACGACATCCCCGCCACCTGCGCGCTCGTCGAGCAGTACGGCGGTGAGATCCTGCACGACACCCAGCTCGGCGGGGCATCCCTCTTCGTGCGCGACCCCGACGGCCAGCTCATCGAACTGCTCCCCATGGAGTACGCCGAGCGCGTGGCGACGGAGGGCTGATGGAGCTCGGCCTGCGCGACCGCGTCGCCATCGTCACCGGGGCGAGCCGCGGCATCGGCAAGCAGATCGCCCTCGACTTCGCGCGCGAGGGCGCACACCTCGTGCTCAATGCGCGCAGCGTCGACGCGCTCGCCGCAACCGCGTTGGAGGCCGAGGCCCACGGCGTGCGCGTGGTGCAGGTCGCTGCCGATCTGTTCGACCCGGCGGCCGCTCCGTTGCTCGCCGAGCGTGCGCTCGAGGACCTGGGTCGCATCGACGTGCTGGTGAACAACATGGGCGGTGGCGGCGACCCCACGCGCCTGCACAAGCTCACCAATGACGACTGGCAGCAGGGCTTCGAGCTCAACTTCTTCTCGTCGGTGCGCACGACCACCGCGTGCCTCCCCACCATGCTCGACCGCGGGTGGGGCCGCATCGTGCACGTGGCGTCGACGTACGGGGTCGAGCCCGGCCCGTACTTCGGTCCCTATTCGGCGGCCAAGGCGGCGTTGCTGAACTACTCCAAGAACCTGTCGCACGCGTACTCGGCGCAGGGCGTGCTCTCGAACTGCGTGATCCCCGGCATCACCATCACCGAGGCGATCAACGACACCGCGGCGGCCGCCGCCGCCGCGCAGGGCACGACCGCCGACGACGTCATGGCCCGCATGATGGAGAAGGACCCCGTCGCCATGGGCCGCTACGGCAACCCCCAGGAGGTCGCCGCCGCGGTCGTCTTCCTCGCCAGCGAACCCGCCAGCTGGATCACCGGCAGCGCCCTCGCCGTCGACGGCGGCACCCTCCGCAGCATCTGACCCCCCAACACCACGAGGTTGCGTCACCTGAGCGCGTATATCGCGCTCGAGTGACGCAACCTTGTTCTAGGTGAAGAGGGCCGGGAGGTCGCGGCGCTGGATCTTGCCCATCGAGTTGCGGGGGAAGGCGTCGACGAACAGCCAGCGTTCGGGCACCTTGTACTTGGCCAGGTTGGCCAAGCAGTGCTCACGCAGCTCGTCCTCGGTGGCGGTCGCGCCGGCCCGCAGCTGCACCGCGACGGCCACGCGCTCGCCGAGGCGCTCGTCGGGGAGGCCGACGACCGCGCACGCCTCGACCTCGGGCCGCTCGTGCAGCACCCGCTCGATCTCGGCCGGGTACACGTTGCCGCCGCCGCGGATGATCACCAGGCTCTTGCGATCACGCACATGGAGGAAGCCGTCGTCGTCGACGAACCCGAGGTCGCCGGTGTGCAACACACCGTCGCGCAGCGTCTCCGCGGTCGCGTCGTCGCGGTTCCAGTAGCCGAGCATCGGCTTGTACACGCCGGCGTGCTCACCGGTGGTCGCGGCGGCGACGCACAACTCGTCGTCGATCACGCGGATCTCGAGGTGCGGCAGCGGGCGCCCGCTCCCCCCGACCGCGTGCTTCCCGTCGGGGTCGTCGATGGTCACGACGGTGGGCGCCTCGCTCAACCCGTAGGTCATCAGCACCGGCTTGCCGAACTTCTCCTCGAACGCGGCGCGCACCGGCTCGGGGCAGTCACCGCCTCCGTTCCACACCTCGTCGAGGGTGGCGAGGTCATCGGGCGCGACCGCGTCGTCGTGCGCGAGCGAGTGGATGAGCGCGGGCGGCCCGTTCCACACCGTCACCCGCTCGTCGCGGATCCACTCGGCGACGCCGACCGGGTCGTTGCGATCGAAGATGATCGCCGAGCCGCCGGCCTGCGCACTCGTGAGCGTGGTGAGCACCTGCATGTTGAGGATCGTCAAGGCGAGGAAGTCGCCCTTGCGCAACGAGGGTCCCCAGCCGCGTGACGCGCCGAGCATCGCGCCGGGCACCAGCAGGTTGTGCTGGCTGTGCGTCGCGCCTTTCGGGTACCCCGTGGTGCCGCTCGTGTACGCGATGCCGGCCGGAGCGAACGGGTCGATGTCGCTCACGAACGGATCGTCAGGTGCGGCGGCGAGGGCGTCGTGCCACTCCCCCGGCCCGTCCTCGACCGTCAGCACCCGCACGTCACGACCGGACATCTGCCCGGCGGACATCTGCCCGGCCGTCACCTGCTCGGCGGTCGCGGCGTCGCAGAGGAGCAGGGAGGTCCCGCTGTCGTCGAGCAGGTACTGCTTCTCCGGTGGCGCGAGGGCCCGGTTGATGCCCACCCACACCGCGCCGAGACGCATGGCGCCGTGGAAGGCGAGGATCACGTCGAGGTCGTTGGGCAAGCCGCCCGCGACCCGGTCACCGGCGCGCACACCCAACGCGGCGAGCGCGTGCGCCGCCCGCGACGCCAGGCGATCGAGCTCGGCGTACGACCAACGGCCCGAGCGCGTGACCAACGCCTCGCGCTCGGGATCAACCGCGACGACAGGAGCGAAGAGCTCCGCGATCGTGCGCGGCACCGGGGACACTTCGCTCACGCGAGTTCGACGTGCAGGTGTTGCAACTCGATCATCATCGGCAGCAGGAAGCCGATGTACGCGCTGGTCAGCACGTACTGCCCCCGCGGCCCCTCGGACCCCCGCGCCTTCACGTCGATGATCTGAACGCGGTCGTCCTTCTCCTGCCACGTCTTCGCCTTGGCGACGATCTCCTCGATCTCGGCGACCGACGACACCTCGAGCCCGAAGTGATCAAGGCGCGGGCACTCGAGCGCGGGATCGCCGGGCAGCAGGTACACGAACTGCATCTGGCCGGTCATGAGGATGAGCGGGTTGCCCGACTCCCCACTGTTGTCGCCCTCGAACCAGCTGAACACGTCGCCGTAGAAGTCCTTGAGCTCGGCGCGGGCGGCGTCGTCGAGCTCACTGGGCGGCATCGTGATCGCCACGTGGTTCAGACGCGGCGGGAACGTCGGTGCGCTCATGACTGCTCACTCTCCTCGGAACGGACAGGTCGGACCATCACCTTGCCGGGCAACTCGCCCGCCGCGCAACGTCGCAGCGCCTCGGGCAACTGGTCGAGCGAGATGTCGACCGGTTCTGCCAGCGCGTCGAGCGGCATTGCGCCCGACGCCAGCAGCTCGAGCGCGGGCCCGAACCCGGCGGCGTCGTAGTTGTAGGCACCGATGATCGTGTTCTCGAGCACGATCACGCGGTTGTGGTTGATGCGGGGCAGGTCGTGACCGGTCCCCACCAGCACGCACGTGCCGGCGAAGTCGAGCTGGTCGATGGCCGACTCGGCGGCGTCGGCCCGACCCGAGCACTCGAACACCACCTGGTACGGCTCCTCGACCGGCGCCCCCATGCGCGACCGCGGCAGCTCGTGCGGCTCGACGACCCGCGCCGCGCCCACCTTCAACGCGTGCTCCCGCCGGATCGGCGACGGCTCCGACACGGTCACGTCGTGGATGCCCTGCGCGTGCAGCACCGCGGTCACGAGCAGACCGACTGGTCCGCCCCCGGTGACCAACACACGGTCGTCGGGGGTCGCGCCCGACAGCGTGACCGCGTGCATGGCCACCGCGGTGGGCTCCACCAGCGCCGCTTCACGGATCGACAGCGCCTCCGGCACCGCGAGCAGCTGCGCGGCCGGAGCGGCGACGTAGCGCGCGTACGCGCCGCGGAAGTCGAGGTGGTCGGTGAGCGGACGGTCGAGGCACACCGACGGCCGGCCGGCGAGGCACGCTCGGCACTTGCCGCAGCCGGGCGACGGCCCACACACGACGCGGTCGCCGATCGCCCAGCCGTCGACGTCGTCGCCGAGCGCGGCGATCGTCCCCGCCCACTCGTGCCCGAGCACCGTGCCCGGTCGCGCGATCTTCTCCAGCACCAGGTGCACGTCGGTCCCGCAGATCCCGCACTGGCCGACCTCGACGAGCACGTCACGCCGGCCCACGTCGGGCACCGCGACCTGTTGCACCTCGAGCACGCCGTCGCCGACGTACACGCTCGCGTCCATGACTTCCATCAGTGCTCGGTCCCCCCGGTCTCGCTGCTCGCCCGACACTACCCACGCACCACCCGGGTGCCGCGCGACACTGTGGGGGATGGCCAAGTTCACTCGGGGCTTCACCGGTCGCGGCAAGGCGGCACGCGACCCGCGGCTCCCACCCGGGCAGTACGACACCGGCACGCAATGGCCGGTGCTCTCGGCCGAGGCGACGCCGAAGATCGACCCCACCACCTGGACCTTCACCGTCGAGGGCCACGTCGAGCAGCCGACCACGTGGACGTGGGACGAGATGCACGCGCTCCCGGCGTCGACGTACGCGGGCGACATCCACTGCGTCACCACCTGGTCGAGGCTCGGCATGGAGTTCGAGGGCGTCTCCCTCGACACGCTGCTCGCGGTCGCGCAGCCGCGCGCCGACGCCAGCCACGTGGTCGCGTTCTCGTCGACCGGGTACACCACCAACCTTCCACTCGCCGACGTGGTCGACGGCAAGGCCTGGGTCGCGTTCACCGCCGACGGCGCACCCCTCTCACGCGACCACGGAGGCCCCGCCCGCCTCCTCGTCCCCCATCTCTACTTCTGGAAGAGCGCCAAGTGGGTCTCCGGCCTGCGGGTGCTCGACCACGACGAGCCCGGCTTCTGGGAGCGCAACGGCTACCACGACCGCGGCGATCCCTGGCTCGAGCAGCGCTACCAGGGCGACTGACCGTGCCCGCGGTCTGGCACTCGGCCACCGTCGTGGCCGTCCACGACGAGACGTCGCGCACGAAGACGCTCCGGTTGCGCCTCGACGCCCCGAGCGGACACCAGGCCGGCCAGCACTTCGTGGTGCGGCTCACCGCACCCGACGGCTACACCGCGTCACGTTCGTATTCGGTTGCGTCACCGCCCGACGGTGGCAACGAGATCGAGCTCACCGTCGAGCACCTCGATGACGGCGAGGTCTCGACCTTTCTCCACGACGTCCTCGAAGTGGGTGACGAGCTCGACGTGCGCGGTCCGATCGGCGGCTTCTTCGTGTGGGATGCGACCACGCCCGCGCTGCTCCTCGGTGGTGGCTCCGGACTCGTGCCGCTCATGGCCATGCTGCGGCTCGCGCGCGCCACCGCGGGTGAGCCCGCGCCCGCCGAGCTCGTGCACCTGCTCGTGTCGGTGCGAACACCCGACGACCTGTACTACATGGACGAGTTGCGCGACCGCGCCGACGCGACCGTGCTGTACACGCGCGCCACGCCCCCGGGGTGGGCACGACCCGCGGGACGACTCACCGCCGACGACGTGCTCCCGCACCTGCGCGACGACCAGGCGATCTTCGTGTGCGGTTCGGCACCGTTCACCAATGCGGTCGGCGACCTGCTCGTCGACCTCGGCATCGCTCCCGAACGCGCGAAGTTCGAACGCTTCGGTCCCAGCGCCTAGCGCGACCGCTCGAGTGGCGTCACGACGCCAGGATTGCGACGCTCGTGCTTCTGACGCGCCACGAGACGGTCGAGCAACGCCCGCTCGAGCTCACCCACGTCGACGAACCGCAACCCCACCCGCACACCGACCGGAATGCGGGTGGCGTGCCGCACCTCGCCCGTGAGCGTGACGCGCGCCATGTTGCTGCGGACCAACTGCAGGTCGACGACGACGCGGTCGCCGACCAGGGCGCCGGCTTGGTCACCGGGACCCAGCAGCTCCAGCCCGGCGCCGCCCGTCGACACGTCGAGCACGCGACAACGCGACCAATCGCGCCCCGACGACTCGACCGGCACGTACCGGCCGAGCCAGCCGGCACTCTCGCGTCGCCCGCTTCGCCGCTTGCGTCCGAACACGTCCCAGCCTCTCCCTACGATCGGTGGCCATCTGCGCCGAATGGGTGGATCCGGCACGCCACCCGATTCACCCGTCACCATGTACTTCGCCGCAGGAACGGAACGGTTCCCTTCGAGCAGGGATGGGAAGCGCGGGGCAGGGAGACCATGAGCGACGCGACCGACAACGATCGCCCGGCCCACGCCGAGCCGACGTCGGTCGCGGCCGCGATGAGCGAGGCGGTCATCGCGTCGACCGAGCACCCTCACCGCTTCGATGTCGTGTTCGAGCAGTACCACCGGACGATCTACGAGTACCTGGCACGAGCAGTGGGACCCGACCGGGCCGACGAGTACGCGGGTGACGTGTTCGTCGCCGCGTTCGACGCTCGGGTCCGCTACGACCCCGAGCTCGGCAGCGTGCGGGGTTGGCTCTTCGGCATCGCCGCCAACATCCGTCGCAATCGGGCCCGGTCCGAGGGGCGCAGTCGGCGAGCATGGGACCGCGTCGGGGCCGAGCGTGACACCGACGACGGAGGCTTCGAGGTCGTCGAGGAGAGCCTCGACTACGGGAAGGAGCTGGCGTGGGTGGCCGAATTCCTCCGCCAGCTGTCCGAGATCGACCGCGATGTCCTCGTGCTCTACGCCTGGGGCGAGCTCACGTACCCCGAGATCGCGCAGGCGCTCGGGGTGGAGATCGGCACCGTCCGCTCCCGCCTGGCCCGCGCCCGCGGTCGACTGAGGGAACTGATCTCCGGCAGCGGAGAAGTACTGGATAGGCGCGCAGAATCCGCCGACGGTGAGGACTGACCATGGACGAACTGGAGTGGCTGAAGGAGAACTCTCCTTCGACGCGGCCGTCTCGAGACGTCACCCGGCGCCACCGCACCCAGCTTCGAGCAGCCATCGCGGCTGAGGGCGCCGACGGCGGGCCCCCGCGCCGACGGCGTCGGCCCCAGGCTCGCGCCCGACATCGAGTGCTGGTCACCACGGCCGTCGTCGTGGTGCTCTGCGTGATCGGCGGCGTCGTCGTCGCGCTCACGAGCGAAGGTGGTGACGACGGGAGCCGGATCGGCGCGCCAGCAGCCTCCGGCGCCACGACGACGGCGCCGACGGAGTGCAGCGGGCCTCCGCCGGCCCAGCTCGCGATCCCGTCCGGGTTCAACACTGGGCGCGCAGGGCCTGCCGCCCAGTCCCGCACCGCTCCGACGTCGACCCAGCAGGTCACGACGTGGACCTCCGACCGGGCGACGATCGAGCAGCGGTGGCCCTCCGACGCCAACCGCCGTCCCTGGGACCAGAGCAGCCTCGCGCCTGACGGCGTATCGGGGATCGCCGATGACGTGACCGTCGACGCCAACGGTGGCGCGCACCGCACATTGCTGTTCGGGTTTCCGAACCAGCCCAATGGCTGCGAGACCCTCCAAATCACGGTCTACGGCGCCGACGCCGCCACGGTCCGCTCTGTGAGCGATGGCCTCGTCAGCAGCCCGTTCGTCTCCCCGGAACCGCTGGTCACGACCAGTCGAGCGGCCACGGCGATTCCCGAGGTCGTCGCTTGCGAGGCCAACGCCACGGCGTCGGTCACCGTGGACGCCACCACCGCGACGGCCACGGTCGACGGGACCGTGACCGCGGCCGCGTTCGCCGGTCCGACCGAAGCGTTCGCCAGCTTCCTGGCCGGCGAACCTCAGCTGTTCCAGCACGGCTACGACGAGCTGCGCCTCGCCGAGGGCTCGGTCGCCTACGTGAAGCAGGTCCGACCGGGAGCGGTGGTCACTGCCGTCCACGTGACCGCGGGAGCGACCGGCTGGTCCGTGCACGACTGGGGGGCGAGCGGATGCTGACGCGCAGAGTGCACCGTGTGGCGATGGCAACCCTCGCGGTCGGCATGCTGACCATCGGGTCGAGCGCGCTCATGACCGCGTCGTCGGCACCCCGCGCGGGTGCAACGTGCGGCGGCGTCGCCAATCCGGTGACCATCACGCACTACAACGCCTACAACACGCTGGTCGCCGAGGAGGTGGCCGGCTACCTGGGCACGACCTGCAACGGCGACTACCGGTACACAGGCGTGGTGCTCGATCCCGTGACCGACGGCAGCTGCGCGTACGCCAACTACGTCGAGCCCTTCGCGTACTCCGCGACGCAGGGCGTCTCGTGCACGACCGGTGCGTGGAGCGCCTACGACTACATCGACTCGATCGGCTCGAACAGCGTGCTCGTCAGCGTGCGTCCGTCGTACCTCAGTGACAATTGGACGACCTCGAGTGGCTACTGACTCGAGCGCGCGATTCCACCCGCGGGCAGGAGACCCTGAGGGCAGTCCGATCCCCCCGTGACGACGCCCCAGGTCGGGAGGTGCTCCGCGTCCCCTGCGACTGCGCGGTAGGTGGACGCGGAGCCCTCCCTCTTTCTCTGAAGTCGTCACCGTCGTGAGCGCGAAGGGCGATGCCGCGGAGGTGTTCGAACACTGACGAATGCGCGACCGCCGCTCTACCTAGGCGGCCGGCGTCTCGCTGATGTCGGCGTCGAGATCGAGGTGCAGGTGCTCGGCCGCGTTGCCGAGGAGCAGCGTGTGGCGCAGCTCCGGCGACAGGTCGGCGAACGTCTCTTCGATGTACTTCCGCGAGTGCGGGAACGTGCCGACCGAGTGCGGGAAGTCGCTCCCCCACCAGAACAACTCGAGCGGCATGTCGTTCGGCAGCTGCTGGCCGATCTTCACCGCCAGCGGCTCGCGGACCATGCCGTACAACCCGTGGTCCTTCATGTACTGCGACGGCATCTTCGGCAGCTCGAGCTCGAACCAGCTGTTGTACTCGAGGTAGTCGCGGTCCATGTAGGCCAGCGCGGCCGGGAAGATCGCGGCATTGATCTCGGCGAAGTAGAAGCGCAGTTCGGGGAAACGTTCGAACGTGCCGTCGACGATGAGCTGCGCCATCGTGTTGGCCGGCCCTCCCCCCGCGTGCTGGGTCATGCCCGCTTCCGCCGGCCACTGCGACGTGTCGTGGCGGGGGCCGCCGATGTTCATCACGCCCGCGAACGACATGTGCGGCGACAACGGCATCTCGAGCTCGAGCGCCTTCGCCCAGAACCGGTCGTCCTCGGGCTTCGGCCCGTTGCCGCCGTTGGGCGAGTTCAGGAGCTGCACCGACTTGAACCCCATCGCGTGCGCGCGTTCGAGCTCGGCGAGCGCGTCGTCGATGCCCGAGATCGGCATCAGCGCGTTGCCGATGAGCCGGTCGGGTGCGATTGCGCAGTAGTCGGCCAACCAGTCGTTGTAGGCGCGCACCATCGCGAGGTACGCGTCGTGGTCGGGGATCTTCTCGAGGAACCGGCTCGCGAAGACGGGCACGAAGAGCAGCTCGGCGTCGATGCCGTCCTCGTCCTGCTCGCGCAGCCGCTGGGACCCGTCGCCCGCGCCGTCGGTGCGCGAGCCGTCCTCCTTGAAGTAGCTCTGCCCCGCGAACCGCACCTTGCCGCGACCGCGGAGGTTCTGGCTCGCGTAGGTGAGGGGCATGCCCTCCATGAGCCACGCATCGCCACCGCCGTCGGGCAGCGTGATCAGCTTCGGTGCCCGGTCCTTGTACTTCTCCGGGAGGAAGGCGACGAAGTCGGGCGGGGTCTCGAGGTGACCGTCGCCGGAGATGACCTGGTACTTGCGGCCCATGACAGTGCTCCCCCTGGTTCGGTGACTCCCGGCCTGTCTACCACCCGCGCCGGGGCCGTCCCAGCGGGCTCAGGCGCTCCCGGGCCTGATGCGGGCGAGCACCTCGCGGTACGGCAGGCCCTTGTTGGCGTCGGGCTCGCGAGGCAGTCCCAGCGCCCGTTCGCCGATCACGTTCTTGTTGATCTCGTCGCTCCCGCCGGCGATCGACATGCAGCGCACGAAGTTGAACTGTTCGGCGTACCGGCCGCCTTCGACACCGTCGTCGCCCCACAGCAAGCCGTCGGGACCGAGGATGTCGAGCGCGACCTCGGCCACCAGCTTCATGGTGATCGTCTGCTGGTTCTTCGCCATGTTGGGGAACCCGGGGATGTCGCGGCCGCGTGCCGCGGTCTCCTTCATCCGTTGTCCGTTGAGCTCGCCGATGCGCGTGAGCGAGTGCAGGCTCGCCAGCTTCTGGCGCAGCATCGGATCGTCGGTGCGACCCCGCTCGCGCGCGAGCGTGAAGAGCTCCGCGGCGGTGACGCCACGGTTGTCCTGGTCGGCCCGCATGGTGGCGACGTCGCCCGCACGCTGGTCGAGGTAGCCCTCCTTGGTGCCCGGGGGCGGGAAGCCGCCGCCACCGCTCCCGGCACCGATGCCGCTGCGCTCGAAGAACAACGTCGTGTTGGCGACGGCCCAGCCGTTGTTGAGACCGCCGATGAGGTCGGCATCGTCGACCACTGCGTCGTCGAAGAACACCTCGTTGAACAGCGCGCGTCCGGTCATCTCGCGCAGCGGGCGGATGGTCACGCCGGGCTGGTCGAGGTTGAACGCGAACCACGAGATGCCCGCGTGCTTCGGCACGTCGAAGTCGGTGCGGGCGAGCAGCATCCCGTAGTCGGACTCCAGAGCCTGGGAGCTCCAGACCTTCTGGCCGGAGATGATCCAGCGGTCGCCGTCGCGCGTCGCCTTGGTCGTGAGGCCGGCGAGGTCGGAGCCGTTCCCGGGCTCGCTGAACAGCTGGCACCACGCGAGCGAGCCGTCGTAGATCGGCATCACGTGCCGCTCGACCTGCTCGGGGGTGCCGTGGGTGAGGATCGTGGGCGCGGCCATCATCATCCCGAGACCGCCGGGCGGCGCCACCGCCCCCGCGGCGCGGAAGGCCTTGTACACCGTGCCCAACGAGCGGCGCGAGTAGCCGCGGCCGCGCCACTCGAGCGTGAAGTGCGGTGCCGTCCAGCCCGCCTCACCGACTCGCGCCCACCACTCACGCACGGTGAGGTCGGGATCCCAGTTGCGCTGCAACCAGGCGTCGATCTCTTGCTGGAGTCCCTCGTCGTCGGGCATGGGCGGCAGCGTATTGCGCGGGGGTCAGGCCTGCGCCAGTCCGAGCAGTCGTTCCACCGCCGTGAGGTCGTAGGGATGACCGGTCATCACGATCAGGTGCGTCGCCCCCGCATCGAGGTAGGCCTCGACGTCGTCGACCTCGTGCGCGGCGATCCCGACCGTGCGCTCGATGGTGCCGGGATCGCGTCCGAGCTGCGCGCACCAGTCGTCGAGGACCGCGTTCTTGCGCGCGTAGGTCTCGGGTGGGCCGAACGTGTTCCACGCGTCGGCGTGTTCGGCGACGAGCCGCAGCGTCACCTTCTCGCCCCCGCCACCGATGAGGATCGGGAGGGACCCGACCGGCGGCGGGTTGAGCTTGCCGAGGCGCGCCTTCACGCGCGGCAGCGCCTCACCGAGCGCCCGGAGTCGGCCGACCGCGGTGCCGAACTCGTAGCCGTACTCGTCGTAGTCGCGCTCGAACCAGCCCGAACCGATCCCGAGGTAGAGCCGTCCGCCCGAGAGGTGGTCGACGGTGCGGGCCATGTCGGCGAGCAGGTCGGGGTTGCGGTACGAGTTGCAGCCGACCAGGAGTCCGAGCCGCGCCCGCTGGGTGTCGACGGCCATCGCCGCGAGCAACGACCATGCCTCGAAGTGCGCGGCGTCGGGCTCGCCGTAGAGCGGGTAGAAGTGGTCCCAGGTCCAGATGCTGTCGACACCGAGGTCGTCAGCCGCCTTCCACGCGGCGCGCATCTCCTCGACGGTCGTGGCCTGGGGGTGCAGCTGCACCCCGACGCGGAAACGAGCCATGCGTTCTCCAGTCAACCGAGCATGTCACCGTCGTCGGTACCCGACGGCGAGCGGCGTATGAGCACGAGCGCGAGCCCGAACACGAGCTTGCGCCGCGTCATGCTGTCGCGCCCGACGATGGGATCGTGTTGTTCCTCCTCGACACCGTCGACCATCGGTGCCTACATGCCCCGCTTCGGGTCGATGGTCCCCTCGACTCCGCGCGCCATCGAGTCCTGCGCGAACGTCGAGACGAGCGTGCCGTCTTGCGTGAACACCGCACCCGAACCGAAGACGCGGCCGTTGCCCGCGTAGCTCGCCTCCTGCGCGACCAGCAACCACTGGCCGACGTCGCCATGGTCGTGGAAGTGCGCGGTGTGCGAGATCACGCCGGTGGAGATCGACGTGTGCGCGTCGGCGATGTTGATGTGCGAGTGCGGTCGCATCGCCAGACCGATGATGAAGCCGGGCTGGGTCCAGGCGACGATGGCCTGGTTGGCCGCGACCGAGTCGTAGGACTCCTGGGTGCGGGTCCAGAAGTACATCGCCGGCGACCCGTCGGCGCCGACCGCGTTGGGAGCGTCGACCATGCGGGCCTCGGCGCCGGGGAACACCGTGATCGACGGGTTGGGCGTGGCCGCATCGGGACCGGGCACGTCGGGCATGCTCGGCGAGTGCCGCATGAGATCGGGTTCGACCGTGTTGAGGAGCACGAGGCCACGCGACAGCAGCCGCTCACCCTGGTAGGCGGTGGTGGTGTCGCTCGCCCATGCCCGCCCGGCGTGCATGGGATCGAGTTGCAGCTCCATGAGGCCCGCGCTGTAGGTGCCGGCCCGGGCGAAGATCGCGTGGATCGACTTCACCTCTTTCTGACTGGCGCAGTTGGCGTCGGACGCCATGATCATCTGGGCCAGGATCTGGCCGCTGAAGACGACGTCCCGGCCCTCCGGGTCGTCGGCCGGGTGCGGCGCCGACCACCTCCCGTCGCCGAGTTCCTGCACCTGCAACGTCGTCGGCAACTCGCTCATGGTTCTCCCCTGGTTCCACGGACCGCCGCACGCTACCGGGATCCGTGTCCGGGGTACAAAGGGGTCTCATGACCACGCCCGACCCACCGGCCGACGGACGCGACGAGACCGAAGCGCAACGCATCGACCGCAACGTGGCCGAGCTGCTCCAGGAGCTGCGGGTCGCCGGCCTCGGGGTCCAGGTGCTGTTCGGCTTCCTGTTGGCGATGCCGTTCACGAACAAGTTCTCGTCGCTCGATCCCGAGCAGCACCGGTTGTACGTTGCCGTGCTGCTGCTCGCGGCGCTGTCGACCGCGCTCCTCACTGCGCCCGTCGCGTATCACCGGATCGTGTTCCGCCGGCACCAGAAGCACGACTTGTTGCGGTTCGCGAACACCGTCGCGCTCGCGGGTCTCGTAACGGTTGCGCTGGCGATCTCCGGCGCGGTGTTGCTCGTGGTGAGCGTCGCGTACGACGGGCTGGTCGCGGCGATCATCGCTGCCGTCGTCGCCGGCGTGTACTTCGCGCTCTGGTACGTGATCCCGCACCTGGGGCGGCGCGACAACGACTACTGACCGTCGGCTGACTGATCTTGCGGCTGACTGATCCTCAGCCAGTTCTCGGGCGAGTCGCCGTTTGCCTGGCGCATTCACCGGGCACGATCCGGAGGTGGACGAGCTCGACGGTGTGGCCCGAGACGCCGAGACCCTCCTCGACGTTCTCGGCCGCTTCACCCAGCTCGGTTGGTCGTCGCAGTTCGCGGCGCGCGCGGGCGGCTGCGTCGAGTGCGAGAGCTGT
This sequence comes from Acidimicrobiia bacterium, assembly GCA_036502765.1. GTDB lineage: Bacteria > Actinomycetota > Acidimicrobiia > IMCC26256 > DASPTH01 > DASUAS01. Next base: position 16,559 of record DASXXX010000295.1, read on the forward strand.
CGCACCTCCACCGCGGCCGGAGACGTCCCGGTCCTCGAGCTCCGGCGCCTCGAGGGTGCCTCCGACCCTGACGACATGCTCGCGGTCGTCGCGGTCGAGTGCGCGAACTGCGGGCTCCGCGGCTCGCTCGTCCTCAATTACGGACCGACCGCGACCGAGGAGGATGCCGCCGTGCTCCTCGGACTCGGCAGCGCACCCCGATGACGATCGACGCACCCCGATGACGATGTCGGATCCCGTCGCGTCGGACCCGCCGGAGTTCCACCTCGAAGGCGACATCGACGTCACCAACGCGGGCGCCATCGGCGACCAGCTGTGCGATCTCGCGTCGAGCCACGACTCCGTCGCGGTGGTGTGTTCGCGTGTGACCTTCGTGGAATCGCGCGGCTTGGCGATGATGGCGCGCGTACAGCGCTTCGCCGACGAGGCGGGCTGCGTGCTCACGTGGCGCGAGCTCCCTCTCCACGTCCACCGCTCCCTCCACGTGAGCGGACTCGACGACTATCTCCGCATCGAGGCGTAGTCCCCCGTCGCGAGGGGTAGGAGCGAGGAGTCATCCCTCCCGTCTCTCACTCCCGAAGGAGCCGACATGCGATTCCTCCTCCGTCTCGGCGTGCTCGCCCTCGCCGCCGTCGGCGCCAAGGCGCTGTACGACCAGTTCGCACCCAAGGCCGCCGAGCTCAAGGGCCCAGCGGGTGACGTGCTCGGCTCGGCGAAGAGCGCGGCGCTCGGCGTCACGCAGCACGCCAAGGACGCCGCCGCCGAGGTCGCCGACGACGCCCGCCAGAAGGCCAACGACGTGCGCGAACAGGCGTCGACCGCGGTCGAGCAGGCGCAGGACGTCGTCTCCGACGACGCATCCACCGTGGCTACCCCGGCGGCGTCAGCCCGCGCGTGACCGCCGCCGCGAAGCGGGTCGGCGACTCGATCATCGGGTAATGCCCGACGCCGTCGAGCAATTCGACGACGGCATCGGGTCGCGCGTCTCGGAGACGGTCGGTCATCGCCACCAACGCGATCGGATCGTCGACTCCCCACACCACGTGCAGCGGTGACGGATGCCGCTCGATCGCACCGGTGTATCGCGACTCGTCGCGCCGACGCTCCTCGATGTAGCGGATGAGCCGCGGGAGGAGACGGTGTCCCTCGGCGTGCGAGATCATCTCCCACTGTGCCTCCAGCTCGGTCTCGGACACCGACGAGGACGCACTGAACGTCGCGGCCAGGGCCGCCCGCATCGACGTTGCGTCGAGCGAGGCGTCGACTGCCATCACCTCGTCGGGGAGTGCGAGGAGGAACTGCTGCCCCGGGGTGAGGTGAGCCATCTCGATGTAGATGCTGCCGTTGGTGAGCACGCGGCGCGTGACGTCCACCGGCCAGCTGCCGTCGAGCTGGCGGGCCAGGAGCTCCCCGCCCACCGTGTCACCCATGTCGTGGCTCAGGAGCGCGAGCCGTTCGATCCCGAGTGACGCCACGAACGCCACCACGATGTCGGCCTGCTCCGCGAGCGTGTACGCCTGGTCGGGCTTGGCCGAGAGGCCGTAGCCGAGGAAGTCGAGCAGCAGCACGCGACGGGTGCGGCGCAGATCGTCGAGCACGGCGGCGAAGTCGTACGACGAGCTGGGGAAGCCGTGCAGCACGAGCAGCGGTTCGTCGCGCTCGTCCTCGAGCGCGGGCGCAACCAGCGTGAAGATCGCGTGCCCGGCGAGCTCGCGCCGCTCGCCCGCGGCCTCCCACTCCGCCGAGCCCGTCCACTCCGCGGAGCCCGTCCATTCGGCGGCGTTCACGATGAACTCCCGACGCGCGGACCGGGAGTGAAGGTCGCCGGCAGCTTCGCCCACCCGCCCACGCTGGCCCAGTTCGGGTACTCGACCACCGCGTCGACGTCGTACCCGCTGATCACCCAGAAGCCACCGTGGCGGTCGCTCCACGCCACCGGGGACTGCTCGCGCGGTTCGGCCCACGACGCGTCGGACTCCGCGCGCGTCACCGGGCCGAACAGGTCGAAGTCGAACGTGGGGTGCCGCCCGGTCACGAGCCGTCTTCCATGAGCCGATCTTTCATGAAAAGGCGAACCCTTCGTAGCCCGCCTCGGCGACGCGGTCGCAGTGCTCGATGTAGGTGTCCAGGCCGGCGACGTACGGCAGGAACACCCGCGCCTTCCCCGGGATGTTGTCGCCGAGGTACCACGAGTTGCAGGTCGGCGCGGTGTACATGGTGCCGGTGGCGACCCGGTTCACCTCCTCGACCCACGCGTCCTGCGCTCCGAGCGTCGGCTCGACCGACGACCAGCCGTGCTCGCACGTGTGGTCGACCAGCGCGCCGATCCACTCGACGTGCTGTTCGGCGCCCGTGATCATGTTGGCGAGGACGGACGGGCTCCCAGGACCGGTGATGGTGAAGAAGTTCGGGAAGCCCACGGTCTGCACGCCGAGCAGCATGCGGGCACCGTCGGCCCACGCCTCGCGCAGCGGCAGACCGCCGCGGCCGCGGATGTCGATGCGGTCGAGCGCGCCGGTCATGGCGTCGAACCCGGTCGCGAACACGATCACGTCGAGCTCGAACTCGCCCTGCGCCGTCCGGATGCCCCTGGGGGTGATCTCCTCGATGCCGCCGCGTCGGAGGTCGACCAGATGCACGTGGTCGAGGTTGAACGTCTCGTAGTAGTCGGTGTGCAGGATCGGGCGCTTGCACCCGATCGGCAGGTCGCGCGGCGAGAGGCCGTCGGCGGTCTCGGGGTCGTCGACGACCCTCCGCACCATCTCGCGGTAGAGCTCGGCGCCGAGCTCGTTGGCGTCGGTGTCGCGCAACACGTCGCTCCAGGCGCGGCACGCCGCCCAGCCCAGCTCGTCGACTGCCGCCAGCCGCTCTTCGGGGCTCGCTTCCAGGATGGCGACATCGCGCGGCATCGGCACCGCGACCGCACCACTCGTGCCGACCACGCCGCCGTACGACGCGCGTTGGCCGACCCGCAGGTCGCGGTATTGCTCCTTCACCTTCACCTGCAGGTCGGGATCGAGTGGCTTGTTCCCCGCGGGCCATGCGTACGACGGCGTGCGCTGGAACACGTGGAGCTCGGCGGCGTCGCGCGCGAGTTCCGGCGTGGCCTGCACGCCCGACGACCCGGTGCCGATGAGACCGACGCGCATGCCGGTGAGATCGGGCGGTTCCTGAGGCCACGCGTTGGTGGAGAGCGAGATGCCGGCGAAGGTGTCGCGCCCGGGGATCTGCGGCACGAGCGGCGCCGAGAGACACCCGGTGGCCATCACGACGAACTGCGCGGCGTAGTGGTCGTCGTGGTCCGTGTCGACGCGCCAGCGCGCGCCCTCGTCGTCGTAGGTCGCGGCGGTGACACGTGTGCCGAGCTGGATGTCGCGGCGCAGATCGAACCGGTCGGCCACGTGGTTGAAGTAGCGCTCGAGCTCGTCCTGCGCAGGGAAGACCTCGGTCCACTCCCACTCCTGTTCGAGCTCGGGCGAGAACGCGTACGAGTACTCCATGCTCGGCACGTCGCAGCGCGCGCCGGGGTAGCGGTTCCAGTACCACGTGCCACCCACGCCGTGACCTGCCTCGATCACGCGCACCGTGTACCCGCGTTCTCGGAAGTGGTGCAGCGCGTAGAGCCCGGACGCGCCGGCGCCCACGACGACCACGTCGAACCGCTCGGTGCTGATGCTCATGCGGCGTGCATCCCCCTGTCGCCCGCCCTGAAGGATGCTCTGGATCGCGCGCGCGCTGCCAGTGCCCTACAGCTTCGTGGTCTTGACCAGGTTGCGGACCTGCGACGACGTGCTGATCGAGCCTTCGCCGAAGTAGGCGCCCGCGTTCGCGGCGATCTTCCCGCGGTCGTAGCGATAGTTGACCATGAGCCCGAGCGACTCCTCGATGCCGTACGACGCCGGGTTGGCGAGCCAGTTCACGCGTTCGAGTGACGCGCCGTTCGAGAGGTGGAAGTTGGCGACGGGATCGAGCGCCCGGCCGTCGCGCACGGTGGTGAGGTACCTCGCCCCGGCCGAGAGCAGGCCCGGCCGCACCTGCTCGGCGCGGGTCGCGTCGTCGATCCACGCGCGGTCGGTGAGCTCGACGACCGCCGCCGCGTCGGCGCCGAGCGACTCCTCCTCGGCCGGCGTGAGCGCGCCCTCGTCGACCTGCATGCGCAACCACGCGCGAAAGCCCGGCAGCGGCGACAGCGTGGCGAAGGTCTTGAGGTGATCGTTCTCGTGGCGGAGCGCGTCGACGACCTGCTTGATGAGCTCGTTGCCGAGGTGCACGCCGGCGAGCCCCGGTTGCGCGGAGGTGATCGAGTAGAAGATCGCGGTGTCGGGATCGTCGACCAGCACGGCGCGGTTGAGCAATTCGGGGAGGTTGTCGGCCAGCCCCTGCATGAGCGCGATCTCGACGAACACGATCGGTTCGTGTTCCAGCGCCGGATGGAAGAACGCATAGCACCGTTGATCGCCGTCGAGCCGGTGACGAAGGTCGTCCCAACCCGCGATCGCGTGCACCGCCTCGGTGGCCATCAGCCGTTCGAGCACCGACGCCGGCGAGTCCCACGTGATCTGACGCAGCCCGAGCAGGCCCACGTCGAACAGGGTGGAGAGGTGACCGGTGAGCTCGTCGTCGAGCATCCCCAGCGCCGGGTCCTGGCTCCGGAGCGCGAGCAGGTCGGCACGCAGCTCGACGAGGAAGGCCACGCCGTGCGGGAGCCCGGTGATGACGTGCAGCCACGCCGCGTAGCGCGGCACGACCGCCCGCCGGAGCTCCCGCTCGGCCCGGGCGCGTTCAGCCGGGGTGCGGGCCGCCCGGATGGAGTCGACGGCCCGGTCGAGGGTCGTCGCATCCGCACCGAAGCGGTCGGCGAGCGCCTCGAGGAACCGGCGCCGCCCATCCGGGTCGAGCCGCGAGTAGGCGCCCACGATCCGTTCCGCGGCCGCACGCTGCGAGTTGGTCTCGCGCTGGTCGAGCACGTCGTCGATGGCCTTGACGACCCGCGTGACGTCGCCCTCGGGCAGATCCGGTGCGAGCACGAGATCGCGCGAGCGTCGCAGCGAACGCAACCATCCACGGAACGGGCGACGGCGGGCGGGTTCGGTCACCGCACCAGTACACCGCACGGGGAACGGTTGGCAGCGGCTACCCGCGTCCGTGACAATGGTGCCCCTCCGGGCCCGACGGCTACCCGGCGACCGCGAACGTGAAGGCCGGGAACGACGTGGACGATCGACTGGAGCACGAGCACCTGCAGCTCGCGCTCGAAGCCGCGCAACTCGGCACCTGGTACTGGGACGAAGAAACCGGCCGCACCGTCTGGGATGCCCGCTTGGAGGCGATGCACGGCATGGCGCCGGGCACCTTCGGAGGCACCTTCGACGACTGGGAAGCGTCGCTGCACCCGGCCGACCGGGCCGAGTGCGTCGCTCGCGTCGCCGCCGTCATGGCCGAGCCCGGCCCCTACGTGCTGCTGCACCGCTGCATCTGGCCCGACGGTTCGATCCATTGGATCGAGGGACGCGGGCGGGTCATGACCGACGCCGCGGGTCGTGCCCTCGGCACCATGGGGGTGGTCCTCGACGTCACCGAGCGCGAAGAGCACCAAGCCGCACTGACCCGCCAGATCGCCGAGGACCACCGCCTCATCCAGAGCGTCCAGCGCGCGTTGCTCCCGGTGCGGATGCCCCAGGTCGACGGCATCGAGTTCGCGGCGCGCTACGAAGGCGCGCCGGGCTCCGCGATCGGAGGCGACTGGTACGCATTCGTGCCGTTGCGCGGTGGACGGCTCGGCGTCGCGATCGGTGACGTCGCCGGTCACGGGCTGGAGGCGGTCGCGGAGATGGCACACGTCCGCTTCAGCCTGCGATCGCTCTCGTACCTGCACGACGATCCCACCGAGGTGCTCGCGCAGCTGAGTGAGCTCGTGCGCGTGTTCTCGCCCGACACGATGGTGACCGCGCTCTACGGCACGCTCGACCCAGACTCGGGGTGCTTCGAGTACGCGCTCGCGGGGCACTTCCCGCCGGCGTTGTGCGGGCCGGAGTCGTGCGAGCTCGTCGAGGTGCGCGCCGATCCGCCGCTCGGTCTGGGTGAGGAGTACGCCCGGCACACCCTCACGCTCCGGCCCGACCAGACGCTGGTCGCCTTCACCGACGGCATCCTCGAACGGCGCTCGGAGCCGATCTCGCTGAGCCTGCAGCGGCTCATGGCCACGTGCACACCCAGTCCGCGTGGTCCCGATGCGCTCTGCGAGCACCTCATGCACGAGATGCTGGCCGACCTCCCCAACGACGACGACGCCGCGGTCGTCGCGGTGCGCCTCACGCCCTGATCAGATTCGCTCAACCGGAGCGCGTCGCGCGGTGGTGTTCCATGTGGCGCTCTTCGAGCTCCTGGACCTCGTCGTCGCCGGCCGCCTGCACCCGCACGTAGTGGTCGTCGGCCTGCGGCAACGCGCGGATCAGCTCGTCGAGCTTGAGCTGGGTCGCGACCTGTTCGCGACGCTGGGTGTGGTGCAACACGAACACCATCACCAGCGTGACCGCCGCCGCGAGCGTGGAGAACGCGACTTCCCACGCCTCCGGGAATCCGGCGATCGCCAGCGCGACCACGAACACGGCCACCACGGCACCGACGACACCGGCCGCGGCCGCGTGCGCAACCAGGTGGTCGAGCCGACGCAGGGCGCGGCTGAACGGCGTCTGCGAACGGACGGTGGGTTCCACCGTCTCGCCCTACCCTGCGGCGACGCCCGGCAACCGTGCCCGGCCCGCGGTCACGCCCAGAGCGCGAGCAGCTCCTCAGTGGTGGTGAGCGTGGCGATCAGCGAGAGGGAGTGTTCGAGCACCGCGTCGGCGTACTCACGCGGGACGCCGACGACCGCGTCGGTGGGGATCACCACCTGGTAGCCGAGGTCGAGCGCGGTGAGCGCCATGCCGAAGACACCGAGGTTCAGCGACACGCCGGTGGCGACGACGGTGCGCACACCGAGGTTGCGCAGGATCTGGTCGAGCGACGTCGACGTGAACGGCGTCATGCCGTGCAGACGCGAGACCACGATGTCGCGCGGGTCGTCGAGGCCATCGATCAGTTCGGCACCGCGGCTCCCGATGTCAGTGGCGGTGGAGCCTTCGGCACGGCGCTGCTTCGCCGACATGGCGAAGATCTTGCAGTTCTCGGTGGAACCCGCGCCGTCGGCTCGCGCCTCCACGGTGCAGTGCACGACGCGCGCGCCGGCATCGCGCGCGCCGGCACACAGGCGTCGCACGGCGTCGAGCGTGCCCGCGCGCTCCAGTTCGTCGACGAGGGCCTGCATCATCGCGCCCTCCCCCACCACGCCGTTCTGCAACTCCATGGTGAGCACGGCCGTGGTCGACGGCTCGAGGATCGCCCGCAGGCGTTCGTCACGGCTGGTCATGCTTCCTCCTGTTGTTTGGTGCGCGGGTCTCCGGTGAGCAACCGGTCGCTGAGTACCACCGGGAACGGCAGGCCGTCGACGAGTACCGCACGCCCGTCGCCCGCGCGGTGGTGGACGGGCACACCGGCGGCGTCGAGGGCGCGCTCGGCGAGACCCTGGTCGGCGACGGTGAGCCCGAGCGCGAGACAGCGCGGTCGCGCGTGGACACCGCCCCACACTGCGAGGCTCGTCGCCTCGTCGGGCGGGACCGGGTAAAGCGCGAGCATGCAGTCACCGAGATCGAGTGCGCAGTGCGCGACGTCGGGCGCATCACCGTGTTCGTACGTGACGAGTGGGGTGTCGAGGACCTCGGCGAGACGCTGGCCGTCCGAGCCGGGATCGCGCACGATCGCGCCGACCATCGCCATCCGGTCGACGTTGACGATCGGCGCCTCGACGAACGCCGGGACCGACGCTCCCCAGCGCGGGTCGTCGTCCTGCACGTGGCTCGCCCACTCGAGCACGAGCCCGGCAGTGCCGCCCGAGCGCGTGAACACGATCTCGGGGCTGATGCGAGACGCGACCTCCACCCCGAGCGGCTCCAGCCGCAGCAGTGTCGCGCCCAGGTCGTCGACCTGCACCGCGATCGAGTGCATGCCCCCGCCGAAGCGCTCGACGAAGTTCGCCACCGACGAGCCGACCCCGAACGGGGCGCCGATCTCGATCGAGTTGTCGCCGATCCAGGTCATGCCGCCGTCGCGGCCGACCGGCTCCTCGAGCTGCTGGCGGTGGAGCACCCGGCAGCCGAACAATCGGGCCAACGGACCCAGGATCCCGTCGTAGTCCGGCCCCATCGCGGTGGCGTGGAACATCCAACGCACGTCCCCCATCAGGAGGTGCAGCGGAGCGGAATCGACCATCGCATGGCCTGCAGGCTGCCACACCGACGGAAATCGTGACTGAGTGAGGACTCACTCAGTGGTATGTTCGGCTGCGTGACGCAGGTGCAGGGACGAGGACGGGCGGCGGCGCTGCCCATCGAGGAGCGGCGGTCGGCCATCGTGGCCGCCACGCTGCCCCTGTTCCTCGACCAGGGTGCGGCGGTCACCACCCGGGAGATCGCGCAGGCCGCGGGCATCGCCGAGGGCACGATCTTCCGCGTCTTCGACGACAAGACCGCCCTCATCGACGCGGTCATCGAAGCCGCGCTCGACACGGCGCCCACCAACGCCGCCATTGCCGCGATCAGCGCCGACCTCGACTTCGAGCACCGCCTGATCGCCGCCGTCGACATCCTGCGCGAACGCGTGCTCTACCTCTTCCGCGTGTTCAGCGCGGCGTCGGGGACCACCCGGAGCAGCGGCCAGCAGCGCGACAGCGAGCTGCCCGCGCTCACGGGGATCTTCGTCGCCGAGTCGGCGCAGTTGTCGCGCCCGCCGGCCGAAGCCGCTCGCATACTGCGCGGCCTCACGTTCGCGTGCGTGCACCCGTCGTTCGGTGCCGACGACCCGCTCACGTCGGAGGAGATCATCGCGGTGCTCCTCGGCGGCATCCGCCACTCGGAAGCCGGTGAGCCGTCGTGCTGATCAAGCTCATCCGCGAGTACCTGTTCAAGTACCGGAAGTGGCTGATCCTCGTCCTCGTGTTCCAGACGATCCAGTCGGTCGCGACGTTGACCCTCCCCACGCTGAACGCCGACATCATCGACAACATCGTCGACGGCGGGCCGAACAGCTACATCTGGAAGGTCGGCGCAGTGATGCTCGGCGTCACCTTCATCCAGGTGGTCTTCGCCATCGCGGCGACGTTCTACGGCGCCCGCTCGGCGATGGGCTTCGGGCGCGACGTCCGTCGCGACCTGTTCCACACCGTGATGGGCTACTCGGCGCGCGAGGTCGGCCAGTTCGGCGCACCGTCACTGATCACCCGCATCACCAACGACGTCACCCAGGTGCAGGTGTTCGTGTTGATGACCTGCACGCTGTTCGTCACCGCGCCGATCATGATCATCGGCGGGCTGTTCTTCGCCATCCGCGAAGACGGTCCGCTCTCGTTGATCCTCGTCGTCGCCATCCCGATCCTGCTGCTGACCGTCGGTCAGGTCGCGCTGCGCATGCATCCGCAGTTCACCAAGATGCAGGACCGCATCGACCGCGTGAACCAGGTGCTGCGCGAGCAGATCAGCGGCATGCGCGTCGTACGCGCCTTCGTGCGCGAGCCCGACGAGGCCGCTCGCTTCGGTACCGCCAACGCCGACCTCACCGAGACGTCGTTGAAGACCGGCCGGATGATGGCCGTGATGTTCCCGGCGGTGCTGCTCACCATCAACCTGTCGAGCGTCGCCGCGGTGTGGTTCGGCGCCGACCGCATCAACGCCGGACAGATGCAGGTCGGTTCGCTCGTCGCGTTCCTCAGCTACCTCATCCAGATCCTCATGGCCGTCATGATGGGCACCTGGGTCTTCATGATGGGTCCGCGCGCGTCGGTGTGCGCGGGACGCATCGAGGAGGTGCTCAGGACCTCGACGTCGGTCGTGGCCCCCGTCGAGGGCATCACCGCACTCCCCGGCGCGGCCTCGCTCGAGGTGCGCCACGCCGAGTTCGCCTTCCCCGGCGCCGAGCAGCCGGTGCTGCGCGACATCAACTTCCGCGTCGATGCCGGCGAGACACTCGCGATCATTGGCAGCACCGGGTCGGGCAAGACCGCGCTGCTCAACGTCATCGCGCGACTGTTCGACGTCACCGCGGGTGAGGTGCTGATCGGTGGCGTCGACGTGCGCGAGCTCGACAAGCCGCTGCTCGAGCGGCTCATCGGGTTCGTGCCCCAGAAGCCCTTCCTGTTCTCGGGCACCATCGCCAGCAACGTGCGCTTCGGCAACCAGGACGCCACCGACGACGAGGTGTGGGAAGCGCTCGATGTCGCGCAGGCCCACGACTTCGTCGAAGCGAAGCCCGACAAACTCGGCTCCGCCATCACCCAGGGCGGCACCAACGTGTCCGGCGGTCAGCGCCAGCGGCTCGCGATCGCGCGGGCCCTGGCACACAAGCCCGCCATCTTCCTCTTCGACGACTCGTTCTCCGCGCTCGACCTCGCCACCGACGCTCGCCTCCGCGCCGCGCTCGAGCCGGTCACCCGTGACGCGGTCACGGTGATCGTCGCCCAGCGGGTATCCACCATCGTGCGGGCAGACCAGATCCTGGTGCTCGAGGAAGGCCGCATCGTCGGCCTCGGCACGCACCGCGACCTGCTCGAGTCGTGCCCCACGTACCAGGAGATCGTGGAGTCGCAGTTCGTGGACGACGAGGCCGCATGACTCCCACCGACAACGGCAACGGCACCACCGGCAACGGCGCCCACGGAAACGGGAAGGGACCGAACGGGGACGGCCGCAAGAAGCAGGCCGACGACGACAAGATCCCCGAAGCCGGTCAGCGCGTCGCGGTGAACGCGGGCACCCGCTTCGGTGTCGGCATGCCGGTCGAGAAGTCGGAGAACTTCAAGAGCACCGTCCGACGCCTGCTGCACCGCCTCGCACCGGAGCGGATGCGCATCGCCGCGGTGCTCGTGTTCGCGGTGGTGAGCGTCACGCTGACCGTCATCGGCCCCCGCCTCCTCGGCCACGCCACCAACATCGTCATCGCCGGCATCTCCAGCCCGAAGGGCATCGACTTCGGCGAGCTGCACACGGTGCTGCTGAGGGTGCTGCTCATCTACGTCGTGGCCGGCCTGCTGTCGTACACGATGAGCTACATCCTCGCCGGCACGGTGCAGCGCTCGATGTCGAAGCTGCGTGGCGACGTCGAGGACAAGCTCAACCGCCTCCCCCTCGCGTACGTCGACAGCCAGCCGCGTGGCGACCTCCTCAGCCGGGTCACCAACGACATCGACAACGTGGCGCAGAGCCTCCAGCAGACGCTGAGCATGATGTTGACCTCG
>DASXXX010000296.1:0-13178 GCA_036502765.1 Acidimicrobiia bacterium
CGACTGCTTCTTCGGCTACCTGTGCGAGCACCCCGAGCAGCGCGCACAGATCGTCGCCGATCCGTCGTTGGTGCCGTCGGCAGTGGAGGAGCTGCTGCGGTGGGAGACACCGGTCGGCGGCATCATGCGCGTCGCGGCAGAGGACGCCGAGATCCTCGGGTGCCCGATCGCGAAGGGCGACATGGTGAGCATCAGCCTCGGCGCGGTCGACACCGACGAGGTCGCGCTGCCCGACGCCTACGAGGTGCGCTTCGACCGCGAGGTGAACCCGCACAATGCATTCGGTGGCGGTGTGCACCGCTGCCTGGGCTCGCACCTCGCGCGGCTCGAGCTGCGGGTCGCGCTGCGCGAGTGGCACGCCCGCATCCCCGAGTACGCGGTGAAGGAAGGGCACGAGCTGGTGTACACACCGGCGATCCGCTCGCTCGAGACGTTCCCCATGGTGTTCACCGCCAGGTGAGCACCCGTCATGTCGGTGTTCACCGCTCGCTGATCGGATGCGTCTCCTCGGCCGCGAGGTCGAGCTCCGGCTCGGGCTCGTCGACCCCGACGTCGGCCTCGGCGTCGTAGAGCGTCGCCGCCGCCGTCACGGCGGAGGCTGCGACGGGCACCTGGCCGGGAGGAAACCCGCGGAAGCGCTCCGTGGCATCGACGACCTGACCGCCGAGCGCGATGAGTCGCTCCAGGAGCTGCTCGCGGGCCGCCGACAGCTCGTCGATCTCGCGCTGGATCGCGTCGCGGAGCTGGTTCGCCTCGTCGATGGTCCACTTCGCGCGGCTCTCGGCCTTGGTGATCGTGGCCTCGCTGTCGGCGCGCGCCCGCGCCCGGATGTCCTCGGCCTCCTCGGTCGCGAGCTGCAGCATCGCCGCGAGCCGTTCGGAGATCCCGGCCGTGGTCGGCGACGCCGCGAGCTCGCGTCGGCACTGCGCGAGCGTCGTCTCCGCGTGACCGGCGCGGTCCTCGGCGAGGATCGCCTCGTTCCGCAGCCAGACGACGTACTCGTCGACCTGCTCGCGGTCGTAGCCCCGGAACGCCGGCGCGAACTCGGGTGCTGCCTGCTCCTTGATGCTCATGTCGTTGCTCCACGGGATCGGGGTTGGACTGTCCCGCCTCGACAAGACCACTGAATTCATGAACGCTGATCTGGAATCTGCCCCGCTCGACTGCTTGTGCGTCGCGCGGACATCACGTTACGTTGCGCCGCGATGCCACGTCGCCTGTACCTCCACGAGACCGTCGACATCGTCGGTCAGGGCCAGTACGAGTACATGGAGCACCTCTGGAAGGATCCGGTGCTGCGCATGCCCGACATGTTCGGGCTGCAGGGTTCCTTCTACGTGTGCGCGGCGGGCGGCGGTCGCTGGCCGCAGGTGATCAACATCTGGGACGTCGGCTCGCGCGGCTGGAAGGGCTGGGCATCCAACGTCGACCGCATGAACCTGAAGCGGCGCAAGGCGTTCTACGGCGAGTGGTGGGACGAGGCGGCCAAGTGGCGCACCGGCGGCTTCGACCGGCTGTGCGGCGCGGTGCCGGGCTGCCCCACCAGCGAGGAGCTGATGGACGCCGGCGTGCGGGGCACGCTCTTCGTGCACGAGGCGCTCACCGTCCGGCCCGGGGCACCCCTCGACTTCCTCGCCGCGGTGGCCGAGACCCGCGTGCCGCTCATGCGCGAATACGGACACGAGGTCACGGGCCTCTACGAGGTGCTGTCGAACCAGCACGAGGTCGTGATGGTGTGGGCCACCGACATCCCGGCGCAGGTGCGGCTGCGCCAGAACCGCGACGCCGCCCGCGGCCTCGACGACGACGGCGAGGCCGACGACCGCCTCGTCGCGTGGGAGCGCACCGCGGCGGAGTTCGTGACCGGCGGCGACACCTGCGTCATGACGCCCCTCCCGCGTACCGTGTACGGGCCTCCCGACTGGGAGGACGCATCGCTCGAGGATTGGCTGGAGACGTGAGCCCGATGAGGACCGAGTTCGAGACCCTGCTGTACCGCGAGGAGAACGGCGTCGCGTACGTCACGCTGAACCGTCCCGAGGTGCAGAACAGCTTCGACTACGTGATGATCGACGAGCTGGCGGCGCTGTGGCAGGCGCTCCGCTCGCACGACGCCGTGCGGTGCGTCGTGCTCACCGGCGCCGGCGAGAAGGCGTTCTGCACCGGCAACGACCGCAGCACCATCCCGTTCGACGTGAAGTGGGATCCGTACACGTACGACGACCCGGGTCTGACCATCGGCCCCCGCGTCAACCGCATGTGGAAGCCGGTGATCGCGGCGGTGAACGGCACCGCTGCCGCCGGCGCGTTCTACCTCCTGGGTCAGGTCGACTTCATCATCGCCGCCGACCACGCCACGTTCGTCGAGCCGCACGTCACCTACGCGATGCCCGCGGTGTACGAGCCGATCGAGGCGCTGGCGAAGATGCCCTTCGGCGAGGCGATGCGCATGGCGCTGCTCGGGACGCACGAGCGGATGTCGGCGCGGCGCGCCCACGAGATCGGGTTCGTCACCGAGGTGGTCCCGCTCGACGAGCTGATGGACGCAGCCACGTGGGCGGCCGAGGCCATCGCCGCTCAACCGCCGGCCGCCATCCAGTCGACGCTGCGCACGCTCTGGGCCGCACGCGACATGTTCCCGTCGCAGGCCACCGCGCTCGGCAACACGTTCCTCCACCTCGGCATGGACGCCGACAAGGAGAACCTGAAGGAAGGCGAGGAGGCGTTCGCCAACCGCCCGCGCACCAAGCCCCGAATTCGATAGTGGGGGCTCAGGTAGTCGGGAGCGCCTCCGCGAGCAGCTCGCCGATGCCGTCGGCCGACATCATCGGTCCCGGCGGCACGATGGTGAGCTCGGGGATGGTGAGACCCGGATGCGCGAACAACATCGCCAGGAACTCGGCGATGGTGCGACCGAGGTCGCCCGACTCCATGTGGTTCGCGTAGATCACGTTCGCGGCCAGCCACTTCGGGAACAGCTCGCCCGCGTGCTCGGGATCGAAGTCGCGGGCGAAGTCGGTCCCCAGCGTGTCGCCCACCGCCATGCACACGAACCGCTTGTCGGGACGCTCCATGCGCCACGACCGCACGGTGCGGTCGAGCGCGGCCTTGCTCGCCCCGTACGAGGCGAGGCCGTGGTGACCACCGCCCACCGTGATCGACGACAGGAAGATGATCACGCCGTTCTCGGGGATGTGGTCGAGCGCCGCCTGCGCGACCAGCGCGGGCGCGATGGCGTTGGTGGCGATCACGTCCTGCCAGGTCTCCGCGCTCACCTCGTCGAGCGGCGCGAGGGGCGAGACCGCGGTGGAGAACACCAACGCGTCGAGCCCACCCATGGCGTCGACCGCCTCGGCGACGATGCCCGCGCAGCGTTCGGGGTCGCGCACGTCGGCGCTGATGCCGGTGCCCTTCCCGGCGGTCGTGACGACCTCCCGCAGCTTCTCCTCGCTGCGGCCGACGACGGTGATGTCGGCGCCGGCACCGGCTGCAGCCAGCGCGGTGCTCCGGCCGATCCCCGACGACCCACCGACGACGAGCAGCCGCCGGCCACTGAGGTCGATGTCGACGCTCACGGTCAGACCTCCTCCATCGGGCGTTCGCTCACCGCCGGGGCAACCGGCTCGGCCACGCTCACGCCACCGCTTCGATGATCAGGGCCGAGCCCATGCCACCACCCGCGCACATCGACAGGAGACCGAGGGACTTGCCGCGCCGGCGCAGCTCGTGGGCCATGGTGACGACCATGCGCGTGCCGGTGGCCGCGATCGGGTGACCGAGGCTGCAGCCGCTGCCGTTGACGTTGACGATCGACGGGTCGAAACCGAGCGAGCGGATCGTGGCCACCGGCACCGAGCAGAACGCCTCGTTGATCTCGACCAGATCGATGTCGGCGACGGTGAGACCGGCGCGGGCGAGCGCCCTCGGGATCGCGACCGTCGGGCCCATGCCGGTGCGGGCGGGGTCGACGCCCGCGTTCGCCCACGACACGATCCGCGCCAGCGGGCGCAGACCGTGCGCGCCGGCATAGGTGTCGCTGGTGAGCACGACCGCGGCGGCGGCGTCGTTGATGCCCGATGCGTTGCCGGCGGTGACCGTCGGCGAGTCGAGCTCGGGGTGGATCGGCTTGAGCTCCCCGAGGGTCTCGACGGTGACACCGCGGCGCGGATGCTCGTCGACCTCGAACCGGCGGGCCATGCCCTCGCGGTCGAGGTACTCGACCGCCACGATCTCCTCCTCGAACGCACCGGAGTCGATCGACGCGATCGCCTGGCCCTGGCTGTACGCCGCCCACTCGTCGACGTCGCGCCGGGTGAGCCCCATCTCGCGGGCGGTGTTCTCGCCCACGGTGATCGACATGTCGAACGCGGGCGCGTCGGACGTCTCCGGGTGGCTGGGCGACATCCACATCTGCGGCTCGCCGCCGGGCTGCGCCATCCACGACTGCGGCGCCGAGCTCGAGCTCTGCGTGCCGCCGGCGACGACGACGGTGTCCATGTCCGCCTTGATGCTCCCCGCCGCGAGCTGGATCGCGCTCAGCCCCGACGCGCAGTGGCGGTTGTCGGCGATGCCGGGCGCGCTGGTGAGACCGAGCACGACCGCGGTGTGACGGGCGATGTCGCCCCCGCCGTACAGCGACTCGCCGAGCACGATGTCGTCGATCTCGGCGGCGTCGATGCCCGAGCGGGCCACGGCCTCGCCAACGGCGATCTCGGCCAGGCGGAACGCGTCCACGTCGACGAGCGAACCCTTACGGGCCCGGCCGATCGGCGTGCGGGCGGCGGCGACGACGACTGCTTCGGTCACAGGTGGCTCCTCGAGTGCGCGTGCGGGATTGCCCGCACTGTAACGCCGCCCTCAGCCGCCGACCCGGGCCGTCTCCTCTGCAGTGAGGCGAGCCAATTCGGCGTCGACGTCGGGCCCGGCCTCCACGTGCAGGCGAGGGATGATCCGATCGAGCCAGCGCGGGAACCACCAGTTGCGATCGCCCAGCAGCTCCATCGTCGCCGGCACGAGCACCATGCGCACCACGGTGGCGTCGACCAGGATCGCGGTCGCCAACCCGAGGCCGAACAACTTCACCGTCGTGGCGTCGCCGAGGATGAAGCTGCCGAACACGCAGACCATGATCAGCGCCGCCGCCGTGATCACCCGCGCGGTCGACGCCAGCCCGTCGGCAACGGCGACCGCGTTGTCACCGGTGCGGTCGTACTCCTCACGGATGCGCGAGAGCAGGAAGACCTCGTATTCCATCGAGAGACCGAACAGGATCGCGAACATCATCATCGGGATGAACGGCGCGATGGGCCCGGTCTGCTCGACGCCGAGGATGCCGTTCCCCCATCCCCACTCGAACACCGCGACGACGACGCCGTATGCGGCGCCGATCGACAGCAGGTTCATGATCACCGCCTTGAGCGGGACCAGGAGGCTGCGGAACACCGCCATCAGCAGGAGGAAGCTCAGCACGAGCACCGCGCCGATGAAGATCGGCAGCCGGGCCGCCAGTCGTTCCGACACGTCGATGCTCGACGCGGTGAGACCGCCCACGTGCACCTGCACGTCGGAACCACCCACCGACGCGGGGATGACGTCGTCGCGCAGCGTCGCGACGAGGTCGGTGGTCGCGACCGACTGCGGCGAGCTCTTCGGGATCACGCGGATGACGGCTGCGTCGCCGGTCGGACTCAGGGTCGGCCCGACCACTGCAGCGACGTCGGGCGTCTGCTGCAAGCGCGTCGCCAGTTGGTCGAGGGCGGCGGTGTCGGCACCCTTGGGGAACTCGGCCGCCAGCACGAGCGGGCCGTTGAACCCGGCGCCGAAGCCTTCGGCGACGAGGTCGTAGGCCTGGCGAGACGTGTCGGCCTTCGGGTTGCCCCCGGCGTCGGGGAACGCGAGGCGCATCGACAGGAGCGGGATCGCGAGGATGATCAGGAAGGCGAGGCCGCCGATTGCCGCCGGCCACGGGCGGTGCTGCACCACCCGGCTCCACCGGTACCACATCGTCTGGTCGATCGGCTTCGGCTCCTTGCGCCGCCGCACCGAGAACCGGTCGATGGTGCGGCCGGCAAACCCGAGCAACGCGGGGAGCAGGGTGATCGACGCCAACATCACGACGGCCACGGTCACCGACGTGCCCACCGCCATGCCGTTCACGAAGTCGACGCCCATCAGGAACAGGCCGAGGAGCGAGATCACGACCGTGGTGCCGGCGAACACCACTGCCCGGCCCGCGGTGTCGATGGCGCGCACGACCGCGCGCTCGGGCTGGAGCCCTTCGTCGAGCCCCTGGCGGTACCGCGTGACGATGAACAGCGCGTAGTCGATGCCCACGCCGATGCCGATCATCGACGCCAGCTGCGTGGCGAAGTCGGGCGTCGCGATCGTGTGACTCAAGAGCTGCACGAGACCGAGCCCGATGCCGATGCCGAACAACGCGACGAGGATCGGGAGTCCCATCGCGAGCAACGAACCGAACGCGACGAGCAGGATCACGATGGCGGCGAGGATGCCGATGAGCTCGGCGGGCCCGATCCCGCCCTGCTCCTGGAACATGCGGCCGCCCAGCGCGATGCGGACTGCATCACCATTGGAGCCGCCACCGACGGCATCGTCCTTCAGGGTGCGGATGTGCTCGATGGTGGCGTCGGAGATCTTCGAGGCCGCGTGGTCGAACTGGACCGTCGCGTACGCGATGTCACCGCCGCGCGCCACCTGGCCCGCGCCGTCGGCGGTGTAGGGGCTGAGCACTGAAGTCACGCCCGGCACCTTCGCGACCTCAGCGAAGAGGTTCTCCATGCGCGCCTGCACCGCGGCGTCCTGTACCCCGCCCTTGTGGGCGAAGACGATCTGGCCCTCGTCGCCGGCACGGGCGGGGAACCTCGTCTCGAGCAGCTGGGCGGCGTGCGCCGACTCGGTGTCGTTCAGGGAGAATCCCTGGGAGAAGGAGGCGCCGACGTTCGAGCCGATGACGCTGACCGCCACGAGCGCGACGATCCACAGCACCACGACGCTCCGACGCCGCCGGTAGCACCAGCCTGCCAGTCGTTGCAGCACGCCGAACCCTCCCGTAAGATGGACTCACCAATCATTGGTTGTCTCAACCATTGACCCTAGTACAGGAGTTCGGGGTGACCACCACCGGGGGGAACGTCACGAAGGCGCAGCTGTCGCGCGACGTGCTGCGCCACCTGATGGGGGTGATGCACGCGATGAAGGCCCACGTGGCCTCGCTCGCGGCGACCCTCGACCTCACGCCGTCGCAGCTGGCCGCGCTGAGTCACCTCGACGAGCCGCGGTCGCAACGTGAGCTCGCCGAGTCGCTGCACTTCGACGCGTCGAACGTCACCGACATCGTGGACCGGCTCGAGGCGCGCGGGCTGGTGGTGCGGACGGTCGACTCCCACGACCGCCGGGTCCGTCGCATCGTGCGCACGCCGGAAGGCGAAGTGCTCCGCCGTCAGGCCCTCGACGAAGCGCTCGCCACCGCGCCGACGATCGCGTCGCTCAGCGCGAGCGAGCAGCGGATGCTGTGCGAGCTGCTCGGCAAGATCGCCGAGCCGGTCCAGCTGCCGTTCTAGGTTGCGCTTCCTGACCAGAGACTGGTGAGCTCGTCGGTGGTCGTGATCTTGGCGACGAGCGAGAGCGTGTTCTTGATGATCACGTCGGTGTAGTCGACGGGATAGCCGGTGATCGCGTCACGCGGGATCACCACGTTGAACCCGAGGTTGACGCAGTCGAGCGTGGCGTTCGGGATCGCGACGTTGGTCGACACGCCCACGATCACGATGGTCTTGGCGCCGAGGTTGCGCAGCAGCGTCGGCACGTCGGTGCCGTTCACCGGCGAGAGCCCACCGATGCGGGTGGAGACGAGGTCGCTGTCGGCCGCCTCGATGCCGTCCATCAACTCGGTACCGGGTCCACCTGGCGTCATCGGACCAGGAGGTGTGGGACCCGGGCCGGTCGGCCCGTCGACGCCCTTGGACCGCGTGCCCTGGAAGAGCGGCGCATTGGTGCTCGCACCCCGGCGGTCGTCGCGGGTGGCGGCGATGCAGTGCAGCACGCCGCAGCCGGCGGCCCGCCCGGTGGTGACCAGGCGGTTGACGTTCTCGACCAGGCCGATGGTCTTCGCCGACTCTGCCAGCGCGGGCAGGAGGCTGAGCTCGCCGATCACGCCCTTCTGGCACTCCTGCGTGAGGACGACCGTCGACTCGGGCACCACCAGCTCAGCCAGCTTCATGGCCGCACCGTATCTGCTTCGCGGCGGGTCTTCACGATGCTCGCCCCGATGGCGGCGGCGATGATCGCGACGATCACACCCAGTGACGCCACGGTCGGGAAGTGCCACCAGTGCGACACGATCATCTTGATCCCGACGAACACCAGGATCGCCCCGAGCGCGTGCGCGAGGTAGTGGAAGCGCTCACGCGCGTCGCCGAGCAGGAAGTACATCGCCCGCAACCCGAGGATCGCGAACGCGTTCGACGCGAACACGATGAACGGATCGCGTGAGACGGCGAGGATGGCGGGCACGCTGTCGACCGCGAACACCACGTCGGTGACCTCGACCACGACCAGCGCGGCGAGCAGCGGCGTGGCGACCCACTTCGCGACCTGTCCCGGGCCGGGTGACTCCTTCACGACGAAATGCTGGTCGGCGAGCTCGGAACGCACCGGCAGGAACCGACCGAGGAGCTTCACCGCGCGGTCGTGACCGTGCTGGCCCTCGTTCTCCTTGTGGCGCAGCACCTTGAAGCCGGAGAACAGCAGCACCACACCGAACACGAGGAGCATCCACCAGAACTCTTCGATGAGCGCGGTGCCGGCGAAGATGAAGATGGCGCGCATCACCAGCGCGCCGAAGATGCCCCAGAACAGCACCCGGTGCTGATAGCGGGACGGGATGGCGAAGCTGGAGAAGATCACCGCCCACACGAACACGTTGTCGATGCTGAGCGACTTCTCGATCACGTAGCCGCTCAGGTACTCGGAGAACGCCTGGCCGCCCATCCACACGAGGATCACGACCGCGAACCCGAGCCCGCACGCCACCCACGCGGCCGACTCCACCAGCGCGCGCTTGGCCGTGGGCTCGTGGTTGCCGCGGTGCAGCAACAGGTCGACCGTGAGCAACGCCACGATCACTGCGATGAGGACGACCCACTCCATGACGATCCCTTCGAAACCTGCGTGCTTCGGTTTCGAAGGTCTCTCCCACTGCTTCAGCAGAAGCAGCACGGGCGCCGGGTCCACCGCATTCGGGTGTGACCGTGATGACGACGTCCCGTCGGGGGGATACTCCCCTTCAAATGGTCCGGCCATCCTACCGGTCAACGTGCGCAGCGAGGGTCTTCGGGCGCGTCGACGAGCGGTTGCGTAGGGTCCGACGCATGGAGTTCACAGCACGACGAGTCGTCACCGGTCTCGACGCCAACAGTGCGGCGGTCATCCGCTCCGACGGGCCACCGCCGAACACGATCCGGGCCAACGGCTTCGGTGTGGCCACGTGGTTGTGGCTCGACGGTCGGGCAGCGACGGTCGATGACGGTGGTGACGAACCGGATGGATCGATCCGCCTCGAGCCGCCGGCGGGTGGCTGCTCGGTGCGCATCATCCGCTTCCCCGGCGCGCGTGAAGGCGGCGGCGAGTGGATCCGCGTCGAGGGCGACGACCCCGATCAGCCGGGGATGCACGCCACCGACACGCTCGACTTCATGGTCGTCGTCGACGGTCGCATCGTGCTCGGCCTCGACGACGGAGAACACGAGCTCGGAGCAGGCGACGTCGTGATCCAGCGCGGCAACCGGCACCGCTGGCGCGTCGTCGGCGACGACCCGTGCACCTACGCCGTGTGCATGCTGCGTCCCGATCCCGACGCGCCTCCACCGGCCGAACCGCAGCAGGCGGCGTCGACCACGGATGGGGAGGGTCCGCGTCGACTCGTCGCCGGCACCGACGCCGACGGTCGCTCCTACGTGCTCGCCGACGGCACTCCGCCCTCGGCCATCGGCGGCGGCGGCACCGCGCTGGTCGAGCTCTGGCAGACCGGTGGCTCGCTCGGCGCGCCCGACCAGGGTGGCGACCCCGAAGGCGCGTGGGAGCTCGAACCGCGTGGCGGGCCCGGAGCCGGCGGCATCTGCTTCCGGACGGTGGAACATCCCGCCGGCTTCGACCCCGGTGAGGCGGGGTGGCACACCACCGCGACCATCGACGTCGACATCGTGCTGTCCGGACAGCTCGAGCTCTCGCTCCCCGACCAGGCTGCCGTCGTGCTCGGCCCGGGCGAGGCGGTCGTGCAGCGCGGGACCCACCACCGGTGGCGGCCGGTGGGCGACGAACCCGTCGTCTGGGCCGCACTCATGCTGGCTTTAGGCTGACCGGCCATGTTGCACGACATGCTGCTTTCCGAAGACCGCGACCGCGTCCGCTTGCTCACGTTCAACCGGCCCGACCGCGCCAACGCGTTCAACGAGGAGCTGTACCACGCGTCGGCGGACGCGCTCCGCGCCGCGGCGGCCGACGACGACGTCGCGGTCGTCGTGTTCACCGGCGCGGGCAAGGCGTTCTGCGCCGGCACCGACCTGCTGGAGATGGCTGAGACGGTCGACGGTACTGCGCCCTCGCGCGACGGGTTCCCGGCGTTCGTCGATGTGCTGCAGGAATTCCCCAAGCCGCTGATGGCCGCGGTGAACGGCGCCGCCGTCGGCCTCGGCTTCACCATGCTCGCCCACTGCGACCTCGTGTTCGTGTCCGACAAGGCGCGCCTGCTGGCGCCGTTCACCAACATGGGTGTCGCCCCGGAAGCGGCGAGCAGCTACCTGTTGCCCCGGCGCATGGGTCGCCAGCAGGCGTCGCTCTCGTTGTTCACGTCCGACTGGATCTCGGCCGAGGACGCCGTCGCCACCGGACTCGCGGTGCGGCAGTGCTCACCCGAGACCCTGGTCGACGAGACGATCGAGCTCGCGACACGCATCGCGTCGAAGTCGCTGCCGTCGCTCATGGCGACGAAGCGACTGCTGCTCGACGCCGAACGCGAGGGCATCGCCCGCGCCCGCACGCTCGAGAACGCCGCGTTCGCCGAGCTCCTCGCGCTGCCCAACGCCAAGGACGGGGTCCTCGGCCAACTGGATTGAACCGCAGTCCCGTCGGGCACAACCAGGACATGCGGCAACTCTCCAAGGTCCGTCCCAAACAGCTGGCTTGGCAGGGCGTCGCCATCGCGTCGGGGACGCTGGCCGCCACTGCGGTGCGGCGCGTCGCGGTCACCACGTGGCGAACGACCAAGCACGAAGATCCGCCGGAGAACCCCGTGGCCCGCGACGTGAGCTGGCCCGATGCGCTCACGTGGGCGATCGCAGTGGCGATCGGTGCCGCCGTCGCACGCGTCGTCGCGCAACGCGGCGCGGCGGCGGCGTGGGAACGGGCTATCGGTGAGCCAATTCCTGTTCCAACTGATGCTTCATGACCTTGCCCGTCTGCGTGTAGGGCAGCGCGTCACGGAACTCGACGTAGGTCGGCACCTTGAACCCCGCCAGCCCGTCACGCACCCACGCCTGCACCGCCTCCGGTTCGAGTGACGCGCCCGGTTGCAGCACCACGACGGCCATGACCTCTTGGCCGAGGGTGCGGTGTTCGACACCGATCACCGCGGAGTCGGCGATGTCGGGATGTTCCACCAGGCGGTGCTCGATCTCCATCGGGTAGATGTTCTCGCCGCCGCGGATGATGAGGTCGCGCATGCGGCTCTCGAGCCAGAGCACGCCGTCCTCGATGCGTCCGTAGTCGCCGCTGTGGTACCAGCGCTCGTCGTCGAGCACCGCGGCGGTGGCCTCGGGGTCGTCCCAGTACCCCTTGAAGATCACGCCGCCGTGCAGGCAGATCTCCCCCACCTCACCCTCGGGCAGGACGTTGCGGTCCACGCGCCCTTCTCCAGACCGTATCTGCACCTCGAGCGTGGGGTACGGCGCGCCCACCGACTCGCGGTGGGTGAAGTAGCGCGCCCCCGACAGCAAAGTGCCCGCGCCCATCGACTCGCTCATGCCGTAGCCGTTCGACAGGTTGGCCGACGGGATCTTCTCGTTGAGCACCCGCATCAGCTCGGGCGGGTACGGCGCGCCACCCGACGACACCATCGTGAGGCACGACAGATCGAACGAGTCGAAGTTTGGGTGCTCGAGCATGCGCCAGAACTGCGTGGGCACGCCTGACCAGGCAGACACGCGGTGGTCGGCGGTGAGGCGCAGGTGCACCTCAGGGTCCCAGCGTCCCGGCGGCGGGAACACCAGGGACGATCCGAAGCGGGATCCCGTCATGAACAGCGGTGCGGTCCCCGAGATGTGGAAGAACGGCGTCGCGCAGATCGAGGCCGGCGGCGGCGCGTCGGGTGACGGCGGCGGAACCTTGTTGAGGATCATCGTCACCGCACGTCCGTACGCCATGGCCGAGCCCATGTGCACGAGGTTGCGATGCGTGAGCGTGGCGCCCTTCGGGCGTCCCGTCGTCCCCGAGGTGAAGAGGATCATGAACGGGTCGTCCTCGTCGATGGCGACGTCCGGCAACGCCGTCGACCGCGACCGTTCGACGTGCAACATCGGCGTGCCGGTGATGCCGACCTCGGCCAGGCGTTCGAGCCGCGCGTCGTCGCCGAACAAGACCGTCGGCTGCGTGAGCTCCATGCCGTACGCGAGCTCGGAACCCGTCCACCACCCGTTGAGCCCGACGATGATCGCGCCGAGGCTCACCACCGCCAGCTGCGCCAGCGCGTAGTCGAGGCTGTTCGCACTGGCGAACGCGACCCGGTCGCCCTTGCCGACGCCGTACTCATCGGCGAGCACCCGCGCGATGGCGCCGGCTCGGTCGGGCACCTGCGCGAAGGTGACCGTCTCCTCCGGAAAGACGAGGTACGGCCGATCGCCGAACTGCCCGGCGCTGGTGCGGAGCACCTCGACCAGGTCGTGCGGCCGCTGGACGAACACCTCGCACTCCGCGCCCAGGACCACCTCGGTGGTGCGCTCGAACATCGCGCCCGGACCACTGAGCGCGGCGCGCTGCTCCGAAGTGAGCAGCGCGTCGTCGTGGTAGCGCAGCGTGAAGCCCTTGTCGCTCACTTGAGCTTGAGGACGCGCTCCGCGTTCTCGCGCAGGAACTTCGGCCACACGTGATCGCGGAACGGCACGTCG
>DASXXX010000297.1:0-6508 GCA_036502765.1 Acidimicrobiia bacterium
CCGGCTCGAGCGCATCCACACGTCGACCGTGCGGGGCTACACGTCGGTGCCGATGCGGGTCCGCTGAGTGGGCGCACTCTCGCACATCCGCATCTGCGACCTGAGCGGCCAGCTCGCCGGCGCGGGTGCGACGCGCTACCTGGCCACGGTCGGCGCGCAGGTCATCAGGGTCGAGGACCCGGTGAAACAGGGCACGTGGGACATCGTGCGCGGCGCGGGACCGTTCGTCGACGACCGGCGCGGCATCGAGTTCGGCAGCGGGTTCAACAACCACAACGTCGAGAAGCTGGGCATCGCGCTGAACCTGCGCGAGGAACGGGGCAAGGAGCTGCTGCGCGCGCTCGTGGCGGGGTGCGACGTGGTCACCGAGAACTTCGCCGCCGGCGTGATGGCGCGCATGGGCTTCTCCTACGAGGAGCTGCGCGCGATCAAGCCCGACATCGTCTACGTCTCGAACAGCGGGTTCGGCGCGACGGGGCCCAACACGGCGTTCAAGACCTGGGGGCCGATCGTGCAGGCGGTGAGCGGGCTCACCTTCAGTTCGGGAATCCCCGGTGAGGCACCCGCGGGCTGGGGCTACTCGTACATGGACCACATGGGCGCCGACATCATGGCGGTCGCCATCCTCGCCGGGTTGATCCACCGCAACCGCACCGGTGAAGGGCAGTGGATCGACATGTCGTGCACCGAGGCCGGCACCACGCTGGTCGGTCCCGACCTCCTCGACTACACGGTCAACGGTCGTCCGCTGCGACGCGACGGCGAACCCGACTCCAACCACAGCCACGCACCGCTACGGGTGCCGCACGGCATCTACCCGTCGGAGGGCGACGACAACTGGGTCGCCATCGCGTGTCGTGACGACGACGACTGGCAGCGCATGGCCGCGGTGATCGCGGAGCCGTGGGCCACCGACCCGCGCAACGACACGTTGGGTGAACGCGCCGCGGTGCAGGACGCGCTCGACGCGCGCATCGCCGAGTGGACGCGTGCGCGCGACCGCTTCGCGGTGGCGGAGTCGCTGCGCGCCGCGGGTGTGCCCGCGACCGCGGTGGCGCGCCCCGAAGACCGGATCGACCACGACCCGGGTACGAGCGAATGGGGATTGTGGCCCACTGCCCACCATCGCGAGATGGGCGACGTGCGCGTCGACGGCATCCCCCTGCACTTCTCCGAGACCGACTGGTCGATCGAGCGAGGTGGACCGTGCCTCGGGGAGCACACCCACCAGGTGCTCTCCGAGCTGCTCGGCCTCGACGACGACGAGATCGAGCGGCTGGCGAAGGACGGCATCACGTGACCGGTGCACTCGAGGGCCTGAAGGTGGTCGAGCTGGCGTCGGAGCACGCCGCGCTCGCGGGAAAGATGCTCGGCGACCTCGGCGCCGACGTGATCGTGGTCGAACCGCCGGGTGGGCACGCCAGCCGTGCGTACGGACCGTTCGCCGACGACGTCGAGGATCCCGAGCGCAGCCTCTGGTGGTGGTACTACAACACGTCGAAGCGCGGCGTGGTGCTCGACCTCACCACCGACGCGGGCGCGGCGCAGTTCCGCGGCTTGGTGGCCGACGCCGACATCGTCCTCGAGGGCGAGACCCCCGGCACGCTGGCGACGCTCGGCTTCGACCACCACGAGATGCGCGCCGATCACGAGCGCCTGATCTGGGTGTCGGTCACGCCCTTCGGCAGCGAAGGCACGCGTGCGCACGAACCGGCCACCGATCTCACCCTGCTCGCGGGCGGCGGGCCCGCGTGGAGCTGCGGGTACGACGACCACTCGCTGCCGCCGGTGCGTGGCGGGGGCAACCAGGCGTTCCACATCGGCAGCACCTGGGCGGTCATGGGCGCGCTCACCGCGGTGTTGGCGCGCGAGGTCACCGGGCACGGGCAGCACGTCGATGTGAGCATGCACGCGGCGTGCAACGTCACCACCGAGATGGGCACCTACGGCTACTTGGCGGGGCACGAGACGGTGCTGCGCCAGACCGGCCGTCACGCGATGCCGACCATCAGCATGCCCACGCAGATGCGCTGCGCCGACGGCCGCTACGTCACCACCGGGTTTCCCCCTCGCTCTCAGCGCGACTTCGAGTCGCTGCTGGAGTGGATCGAGACGCTGGGATACCGCGACGAGTTCCCCGAGACCATGCTGCTCGACCTCGCGATCGAGCGGGGCGGCGTGTCGATCGCGGAGATGTCGACCGACGACCTCGCCCGCGACATCTTCGGCGCCGGGCGCGAGGCGCTCAACTTCATCGCCGAGCGCATCCCCGCGGAGGACTTCTTCATCGGCGGTCAGACGCGTGGGCTCGCGTGCGGGGTGGTCGCGTCGCCGGAAGAGGCGTTCGAGACCGAGCACATCAAGGCGCGCGGGTTCCAGGTGGAGGTCGAGCACGAACAGCTCGGTCGCGCGGTGCGCTATCCGGGTGCGCCGTTCCTCATGCCCGCGTCACCGTGGAGGATCTCGCGGCGGGCGCCGCTCGTCGGCGAGCACGCCGACCACATCCTTCGGCGAGATCCTCAGTGAGCGCTGAGCAGTTCGTCGATCCGAGCGTTGAGCGCGGCCTGGTCGGCGATGTGCACGTACACGTCGTGCGGGCGGGATGAGCCGTCCTGCCATGACAACCCGCCGGAGGCGTTGATCACCGCGGCACCGCCCTGGCCCAGTTCTTCGAACGCGGCGGGAAGGTCGCCGATCGCGTAGAGCAGGGTCGGTGCGTCCCAGTCGCCGTCCGTCGGCGGGCCGCACCCGAAGAGCTCCTCGTAGGCGATGCGCATGGGGTGGTCCGCAGCTGTCGTGGTGCAGAGCGATGCACCGACTTTGGTCGCGATGCCGACCAGGCCGTCGGCCCACGCGATCGGTCCGGGCCAGCCCGGGTCGGTCACGACCGCGTCGGCGGCGGCGAGGTCGATCTTCTGGTTCGTGACCGGGCCGACGCCCCCCGGGAACAGACCGTCCATGATCACGAGCCGCTGCACCTTCTGGGTGATGAGCTTCCGCCCACCGGGAGCCCGCAGGAGGCCCGCGAGGTTGGTGTAGCCCCCGAGCCCGACGATCGTGACGCTCCGGTCGGGCGCGTGGGACAGCAGGCGGCGGTACAGCGCGACTGCATCGGGGGCATCGCCGCTGTCGTCGATGGAGTGCGGGAGCTTCGAGGCGAGCGCGTCGGTGTAGCCGTGGTCGAACGTGCCCCCGTCGCTCCCCGCCACGTCTCCGATCGGGAGCGCGCCGTGGCCGTAGTAGGTGTCGACGGCATCGATGGCCGCGACCGCGACCGGGTTCGTCACGTCGGACACGACACCCAGGAGCTTCACCGTGCCGCGCTCGTGGAGGACGTTCGCCATGCCGAGCGCAGTGACGTCGTCCCACCACTTCGAGAAGTCGGTGTCGATGATGATGCGAGGCGCCGACGACCTCGACGCGGCTGCCCTCGACGACGCCGAGAGCGGCGTCGATGCGCCAACGACCGCGGCACAGGACACGACCACGGTGACCAGGGCACTCCACACTCGCGCGCTCGTCGTCATGTCCCGCTGACTCTTGCACCTTTCGGGCCGCCGTGCGTGCGACACTGACGGAATGAACGGCGAATGCCTCACCGTGTTCCGGTCGCGCCTGCGCGACGACGTGCCCGACCGCTACTTCGCCCTCGCCGCCGACCTGCTCGACGGAGCGCGTACGTTGCCCGGCTTCGTCGAGTTCAAGCAGTTCGTCGCCGACGACGGCGAGCGCCTCGCGCTGGTCACCTTCGACACCGCCGAGCACGAGGCGGCCTGGCGCGACGACGTCGAGCACCGCGCCGCGCAGCAGGAAGGCCGCGACGTCTTCTACGCCGAGTACGACATCGCCGTCACCGAGGTCGTCCGTCGCCACCGCTGGACGCGGTCGTGACGTGACCGCGGTGTCCGTCACGTCGCCGGCCTGGGCGCGCTCGGCGATGGTCGCGAGCTCGAGCCGGCTCGCGGTCGAAGCCGCGCTCTGGGCGCTCGGCGAGGGCGGCAGCGCGGTCGACGCCGCGGTGGCGGCCGACGCCGTGCTCGGCGTCGTCCAGCCCCACTCGAGCGGCATCGGCGGCGACGCGTTCGCGCTGGTCGCCGAACCCGGCACCGCCAGTTCCAGCGAGGCAGAGGTCGGCTTCAACGGCTCGGGTCCCGCGCCCGGGGCGCTGACGCTCGAACAGTGCCTCGCGCCCGACGCCTGGTACGAGCGCAGCCCGCTGGTCGTGACCGTGCCGGGCGTGGTCGACGCGTGGGAGCAGCTCGTGGCGCGCTACGGGCGGCTCGACCTGGGCACCACGCTGCGCCCGGCCATCGAGCTGGCCGAGCACGGCTTCCCGATCGGACGGATCGCGGCGATGGAGTGGTCGAGCGCGGCCGAGCACCTGCGTCCCGGCCACGGGCTGCCCGGGCAACCGGTGCCGGGCCAGCGCATCACCAACGGCGCGCTGGCGGAGTCCCTGCGCGCCGTCGGACGCGGGGGGCGCGACGCACACATGACCGGTGCATGGGGCCGCGCCGTGGTCGACGCGGTGCAGCGCGCCGGCGGCTGTCTCACGCTCGACGACCTCGCCGCGCATCGCGGTGAATGGGTCACACCGATCGCGGGCGCGTATCACGACCACGAGGTGCTGCAGCTCCCGCCCAACGGCCAGGGCGCCGCCGTCCTCGCCGCGCTCGCCCGCCTGGCCGATGCGCCCGCGATCGATCCCGACGACCCGGCCGACGTGGTCGCCGTCGCCCGCGCCATCCGCGCCGGCATGGAGGACGCGCACGCGCACGTTGCCGACCCGCGCGTGGCCGAGGTGCCGCGCTTCTGGGAAACCGCCTCCGCTGGCCGCGACACCGTGTACACCGCGGTCGTCGCCGACGGCATGGCGGTGAGCCTCATCACCTCGGTGTACGTCGGCTTCGGCTCCGGGATCCACGCCGGTGGCGCCCCGCTCCAGAACCGAGGCTTCGGCTTCTCGCTCGATGCCTCGCATCCCAACGTCGTCGCCGGCGGCAAGCGGCCCTTCCACACCATCATCCCCGGCATGGTCCGGCGCGACGAGCGCCTCCACCTGGTCTACGGCCTCGTCGGCGGACCGATGCAGCCTCAGGGCCACGTGCAGGTGTTGCGTCACCTGATCGACCACGGGCTCGACCCGCAGGCCGCGCTCGACCGGCCGCGCACTCTGTGGCCGATCGGCGACATCCTCGGCATCGAGCCCGGCTTCGCCGACGACGCCGCGGTGCGACAGGCGGCGACCGACGACGGCTGGCAGGTCGTCGACATCCCGCAGCGTTGGTTCGGTGCCGGCCAGGTGATCCGGATCCATCCCGACGGTTGGCTCGAGGGCGGCAGCGACCCCCGCCACGACGGCACCGCGTTCGGCATCTAGTCACCCTCGCTCGCTTCCGCTCGCTCCGTCCTCACACCCGCAGCCGCCGCGCCGGTTTTGACGCGCGTACCGACGCAGGTGAGGATGCCCGGCGTGCTCTTCCTCCACGAAACCCATTCCGTCGACGGCTACCACGAGGACGACTTCGAGGCCGCGTTCCGCGACCACTGGATGCCGACCCTCGCCGAAGACGACGACGCTCGTCTCCTCTGGTACTGCAACCTCACGCACGGCAGCACGTGGTCGTACCGGGTCGTCACCATCACCGCGGTGCGCGACGGGGCCGCCTACGAGCGCCTCGCCAAGCGCATCCAGCAGGGTGACCTGCAGGAGTGGATGCGGGCGCTCGACACCACGCGTCACGACGCGCACGCCAAGGTGCTGGTGCCGCTGCCCTGGTCGCCGATGGCCGACGTCGACCTGGCGTCGGTGCCGGGCGGGGGCGTCGACCGCGAGCCTGTCGTGTACATGCAGGACACGATGTGGCCGTACGAGGACAAGTTCCTCGACTACATCGAGGCGTCGGGCAGCGTCTACTCCAAGTCGCTCGAACACCGCGACAGCGGTGCGCCCCGCTTCCTCGACATCGAAGCCGGCTTCCAGCCTGCGTTCGGCTCGCACGTGCGTCGAGAGGTGATGCTCATGCAGCGCGTGCTCGACATCGACCGCCTGCAGGGCCTGCTCATGACCGACATCCCCCGCGAGATGCGGGCGCCGGGCACGTGGATGCACGACGCGCTGGCGTTGCGCGACAAGTGGGAGAGCCTGTTGCTGCGCACCGCCCGATGGTCGCCGGCACCACTCGAGCTCGCGACCGCGGAGGTGGCCTGATGCTGTACGTCCACGAGACGCACGAGGTCGTCGGCCTCAAGGAAGACGAGTTCGAGACGCTGTACCGCACCGGCTGGATGCCGATGCTCGCCGCCGGCGACGACGCCCGTCTGCTCTGGTACATGAACCACGCGCACGGCAGCGGCCCCGCCTACAACGTCGTGACGATCACGGGTGTGCGCGACGGCGCCGCGTGGGAGCGCCTCGACGAGCGCCTCCGCACCGGTGACCTCCGCGAGTGGCTGCAGTCCGTCGACGTCTGCCGCCACGATGTGACGGCGAAGGTGATGCTGCCGG
>DASXXX010000298.1:0-21263 GCA_036502765.1 Acidimicrobiia bacterium
CAACGGCTCGAGCGCCGACCGATTGTGATGGTCGATCGCCTGCAGCATCGCCTCGGCACACGTCAGTGCCCGACTCGGTGACGTGAACATCACCATCAAGCCGTCACCCAGGTTCTTCACCTCGGTCCCGCCCGACGCCGACACCGCAGCTCGCAACAAGCCGAAGTGGGTCCGCCGCAGCGCCTGCGCCGGTTCCCGACCCACCCTCGCGGCAGTCGCGGTCGAGGCGACCAGATCCGTGAACACGAACGTCGCCGTGACCGACGCCACCATCAACCCATCCCGACCCACGCAGACCCTGCGGCCCGACCGAACTGTGCGAGTCTTGCAGGGCAGCCGACTACGTCGTGCACGTGCTGCGCGCGGGTCAGTCGAGGTCGACGAGGTCGCTCACACCGTCGCGCTGGTAGCGAACCTGTCGGTGCTCGATCCAGTCGCGAGCCACGATCGGCGGCAGCGGCTTCGGCCCTTCGGTCGACGGCGCGACCACCGCGTCGAGATCGGGGTGGTGGAAGTAGACCAGCGACAACCGTCGTCCACCTTCGCCGGCGTCGAGCGGCGGGTTCACCACCCGGTGCGGCGTCGCCCGCAACCGACCGGCGGTGAGCCGCTCCAGCAGGTCACCCGCCTGCACGACGAGCGCGCCCGTGGGCACCGTCGCCGCCTGCCAGCCGACGCGGTCGTAGGCGACCTCCAGACCGCCGGGTGCGTCGTCGACCTGGAGGAGGGTGATGCCGCCGTGGTCGGTGTGCGGGTTCACCCGCACCTGGCCCGGTTTCGGGGCCACCGTCTGGGCCGGATAGTGATTGGCGACGAGGTTGGAGTACTGACCGGCCTGCCATGCCGGCAGCACACCCGGGTCGACCGCGAGCTCACCCGCCAGCACCCCGATGACACGCGCCGCGAGCTCGAACATCGCGGCGTGGTACGCCTCCCACGCCAGTCGCAGGGCGACCGGCACCGGTGGCCAGTTGTTCAGCGGGTTGTCCGGACCGCCGGCCGATGCGCACAGGTTCTCCTCCAACCACTCCCGCCACTCGACGGTGCTGTCGTCGGCGAAGCGCTCGCCGCCCTCGAACACGGGTTGCCAGCCGCGCCACACGTCGTGCCCCACCCATTCGCAGCGCGCCTTCTCCTCCCGCGGCAGGTCGAAGAACTCGAGCGACACCGCCCGCATCGTGGCGATCACGTCGTCGGCCACACCGTGGCCGACCAACGCCGCGTACCCCTGCGTCGAGAGCGCGTCGACCAGCGTCGCGCCCGCGCCGCTCGCCGAGAGGTCGCAGACGATCGTGGTCACGCGGGCACCGTTTGCCGACTCGCTTCGGTGATCGCCCGCCACAACGCGTCGGCGTTGAGCCGGGTCGAGGTGATGCGGACACCGAGCGGCCAGAGGGCGTCCTCGACCGCGCCCGCGAGCACCACCGGCGCCGCGGTGATCGCGGCCTCGCCGGCCCCGCGGAAGCCACCGAGCACCTCCGACCGCGTCTCCCGGTGCACGATCCGCAGGGCAACGCTCTCGGCCGAGGTGGGGATCGTGTAGTCGACCAGCGTCGAGCACAGGGGTTGGCCCTGGTCGGAGTAGTGCAGCTCCTCGTGGAACACGTTGCCCAGCCCCTGCGCGAACCCACCCTGGTGCTGACCGTCGACGACGGCGGGATTGATCACCAACCCCGAGTCGACGACCATCACCGCGTCGAGCACCGCGACCTGCCCGGTGACCGGGTCGACTTCGACCGCCACCGCGGTCGCGTGCGAGCCGAACGTCTCGTCGAAATTCATGTGACCGCGTTCGTCGGGCACCGGGATCGTGTTGCCGGGCGAGTGCACGACGGTGGTGGTGAGACCGGGATCCATCCCCGCCGGGAGACGGTGCGGGTGCCACCACGCCTCCGCCGCGATGGCGACGAAGCCCGGCTCGGTGCCGCTCTGCGCCCGCATGTGCGCGGCGATGACGTCCATCTTGGTGCGCAGCTCGGTGCACGCGCGCGTCACCGCGCCGCCGGCCATCACCGCGGTGCGGCTCCCCCACGAACCCATGCCGTAGGGCAGTGACGCGGTGTCACCTTCGGACACGGTCACGACCGCGTCGTCGATGCCGAGCACGTCCGCCGCCACCTGGGCCAGCGTCGTCTCGTGGCCCTGGCCCTGCGACTTGGTGCCCACGGCGACCGTCACGCTGCCGTCGGGCAGGACCGACACCGCCGCCACCTCCCAGGAACCGAAGCGCCCGGCAACGCCGTACTGCGTCGGCGCACTTCCCTGGACGAGCATCGACACCGCGATGCCGACGTACCGCCCGTCGGCGCGCGCCTCCTCCTGTCGCACCCGCCACGCGTCGTACCCGAACTCGTCGAGCAGTTGCTCGAACTGCGGACCCAACGAGCCGATGTCGACGCGCGCGCCACCGTGCGCGGTGTACGGGCGCGGCGCGTCAGGGATGAGGTTGCGCCGCCGCACTTCGACCGGGTCGAGCGCGAGGTCCTGCGCGATGCGATCCATCACCCGTTCGATGGT
Organism: Acidimicrobiia bacterium; assembly: GCA_036502765.1. Taxonomy (GTDB): domain Bacteria; phylum Actinomycetota; class Acidimicrobiia; order IMCC26256; family DASPTH01; genus DASUAS01. The sequence goes on from DASXXX010000298.1 coordinate 2,518, forward strand.
GAGGTGCGCCTGCGGCTGCCCGAAGCCGCGGTACGCGCCGACCGGACACGTGGTCGTTGCCACGCACGACAGCGTCCAGCCGTGCTGCGGCACCTCGTACGCGCCACACAATGCGCCGACGGTCACCAACGACGGTCCGATGCCCGAGAAGTAGAGGACGGGATTGCCGACGTCGCTGGTGACGTCGACCGAGAGCGCGAGGAGGTGGCCGTCGTCGTCGTACGCGGCGGTCACATCGTGCACCTGCGGACGCGAGTGCACCGAAGCGGTGAGCGCTTCGCTGCGGTCCTCGGCCCACTGCACCGGCACGCCCGTGATGCGAGCGAGCAACGCCACCAGGCACTCCTCGCGGAGGAAGTGCTGCTTGTTGCCGAACCCGCCGCCCATGTCGGGCGCGATCACGCGCACCGACGCCTCGGTCATGCCACACACCTCGGCCACCACCGTGCGCAGCTGGTGCGGCTGTTGCGTCGACACGATCATGGTGAGCAGATCGGTGCCGGCGTCGTACTCCGCCTGCGCACCGTGGGTCTCCATCGGGAGCCCCATGATGCGGTGGCTCTCGAACCGCTCGCGGAGCACGTGGGGCGCGGCCCCGATGGCGTCGGTGAGACCAGGACTCGAAGCCTCCATGTGGAGCAGCTTGTTGGTGCCCCACTCCGGGTAGAGCAGGGTGGCATCCGGGGCCAACGCGCGCGCGGGATCGACGACCGCGGGCAGCGTCTCCAGGTCGAGCTCGATCAGCTCCAGCGCGTCCTCCGCGATCGCCCGGCTCGTGGCCACGACTGCGGCCACCGGCTCGCCGGCGAAACGCACGCGATCCGACGCCAGCACCGTCCACTCCAAGGGTTGCATGCCGGGCATCTCGAGGAGATGCCCCATCCGCTGTGCACCGGCAGCGTCGAGATCGGCCTGCGTGTACACGCCGAGCACGCCCGGGAGCGTCGACGCGTACGTCGTGTCGATGCGGCGGATGACTCCGTGCGCCGCCGGGCTGCGCAGGAACGCGACGTGGTGCAGCCCGTCGACGTGGTGGTCGGCGAGGTAGCGCCCGCGCCCGGTCAGGAAGCGGGCGTCCTCCTTGCGGAGCCGGCGTGCGCCGATCAACGGGTGTCCGCCTCGATCCACTCCCCCGCCCGCAGGCACCCGACGGGCACCAGCCGCCGCGACGCGGTGATGGTCTCGAACCCGTCCGACAACAGCGCGTCCCCTTCGTCGATGCGCAGCACCGACACCTCGGCCGGACGGCCCGCGGTCAACGTGCCCAGCTCGTCGGAGCGCCCGATCACCTCCGCCGTCACCGATGTCGTCATCGCGATGGCGTCGGAGAGCGGGACCCCGAGCGCCCAGACCTTCGTGATCGTCTCCGCCAACGACACCACCGGCGTGTCGACGTTGAACACGTTGAGGTCGGTGGAGATCGTGGTGGGCAGGTACCCCTGGTCGAACAGGCGCCGCGCGGTGGCGAAGCGGAAGTCGGTGCCCGAGTGGCCGATGTCGAGGCGTACCCCGCGGTCCACTGCGTCCTTGAACTCGGCCGTCACCGCACCGGAGCCGTCGAGCACGCCCGACGCGCCGCGGAACGCGTGGGTGATCACGTCACCGCCGCGCAGCTGCTCCAACAGCACCCGGGTCGGGATCGTCGGCGTGTGCGGGAACCGTCCGAGGTGGACCATCACGGGCATGTCGCCGGCGACGCGTTGCGCGGCATCGAGGAACGGCGACACCTCGGGATCGGTGGTCGAGCAGGCCCTCACCTTCATGCCCACGACGACGTCGGCATTGGCCGCGAGCGCCTCCGCGGTCGACGCCTCGTCGAGGTTGCGCTCGTCGTTGGCGATCTCGAGCTTGTGGCAGATGAAGTCCTTGGTCGCGAAGTAGATCTGGCACGGATCCATGAAGGCGAGGATCCGGGTCTTGACCTCGGGGTCGTCGATCCACTTGCGGGCGAGCCCGAACGTGGCCACGCCACTGGTCCCGCCGTCGACCACCACCGGCACGCCTTGGCGCACCCCGACCCGATCGGGGTGGAGGCAGAAGTCTCCGAGCCCCGGGTACACGTGCACGTGCAGGTCGATCAGCCCCGGCGTCACCAGCAGGTCCCGGCAGTCGATCACGTCGGCGTCGGCGCGGGTCGCCTCGTCGACCGGCCCGACCGCGGTGATCGTGCCGTGGTCGACCAACACGTCGGTCACCGCATCGTGACCGGTACGAGGGTCGACCACTCGTCCACCCGCGAGCACGACACGGGTCATGACTGCACCACCGCCTTCTCCTGTTCGTTCGTGAGCACCGCGGCGATCGCCGCGGCCGGATCGTCGGCGGTCGCGGCCACCGCGAGCTCGCGCAGCCATCGCCGGTACTCGATCGACACCCGATCGGTGCGCACCGACACCTCGCTGGCGTCGAGGGGAAGCTCGGGTGGGTCCTGGTTGCAGACCACCGGTTCGTCCTCGCGCAGGACCAGCTCCTGGAACGCCATGTGTGCGTCGTCGTCACCGTCGAGGTCGTCGTCGCGCGCGACGGTCCAGAACGTGCGGCAGGTGCGGGCATCCACCGGCGACGCGGTCATCCAGAGCCACCGCGTCGCGCCGTTCGCGAGCCGGAACTCGATGTCGACGGTCAGCGGGATCGGCATGCGGTACCCCGACCATCCGAACAACGCGACGTCGGCGGCGTCGATGGTCGGCGGCACGAACTCGAACCGCAGCTCTCCCGCTTCGCGGCGCACCTCGGGGAGCGGCGGCACCGGTTCGTCGCGCCGACCGAGCGTGCCGTCGTGCACCCACGGGAAGTGCGCGATGTCGACGAAGTTCTCCACTCGACGCGCCGCCGACGTCGGCCACGTGTACGGGCTGCCGGTGAGCACCTTGAAGGTCGGGTCGTTCCACGACGGGTGTGCCGGTACCGACGTCGCCGCGCCCGACAACAGGCGCACCCACACGAGTCCGTGCGCGACCTCGACGTCGAACGGCGCCAGGTGGGCGCGCTCGGGGATCGGTCCCGACGGGAGGGAGGGGATGTCGGTGCAGTGGCCGCTCGACTCGAAGCACCACCCGTGGTTGGCGCACCGGAGGACGCCGTCGTCGACCCAGCCCACCGAGAGGCGGGTCGAGCGGTGCGGACACCGGTCGACGACCGCCACGATCTCGGAAGCACCCGGCTCCCCGAGGTCGATCACGGCCAGTGGGGTGTCCAACAACCGCACCGCCAGCGGATGTGGCGCGGCGGACGCCAGCTCGCTCAGCGAGCACACCGGGTGCCAGCAGTGGCGCAGCGCGGCATCGAGGTCCAGGGTCACCGCTCCAGGCTCGCGCCGTTCAACAAACTGTCAACGCGCGCGGGCGTTGCAATCGTGTGAACTCGACCACGCCGATCGAGCCGCCCGCGAGCGGCGCGGCGAGCATTGCGAGGTGCTCGACAACGTCTCACCTGCGCTCTCGCGCGGCTGGCACGCGGTCGCGCGCGCCGACGAGTTGGGCGACCGCCCGATGCAGGTGTGGCTGCTCGGCCAACCGTGGGCGATCGTGCGCCTCGGCGACGAGCTGCACGCGTACCGCGATCGCTGTCCGCACCGCTTCGCGCCGTTGTCGGCAGGACGCGTCATCGACGGGGAGCTCGAGTGCGGCTATCACGGGTGGCGCTTCGACGCCGACGGGCGCACCACCGCGGTGCCCGCCCTCGGTCCCGATGCCGTGCTCCCGCCGCGTGCGTGCCTCGATGCCGCGTTCGGAGTGTGCGAGCGCTTCGGCCTCGTGTGGCTCGCACCCGACGAGCCGGTGTGCGAGCTCCACGCGTTCCCGGAGTGGGACCATCCGTCGTTCACCCGCGCCGAGACCGCGCCGCGCCGCACCACCGTGAGCGCGCTCCAGCTCGCCGACAACTTCCTCGACGCCGCCCACTTCCCCACCGTGCACGTGCGCACCTTCGGCACTCCCGAGGCCGCGTACGTGAGTCCACACCACGTGGAGCGCGAGGCGTGGGAGGTCAAGACCGTCTACGAGGCGCCGTACCGGAACCACGACGACCCGTCGGTCGCGACCGGTGAGCATCCCCTGGTGCAACCGCACGTGCTCACCAAGGTGGGTCGACCGCCGGCCTCGGTGTACCTCACCCTCGACTTCCCGATGACGGGGCGCCGGCTCGCGATCCTGTTCGTGTGCCAGCCCGAGACGCGCGACCGCACGCGCGTCTACAAGCTCATGGCCCACGACGGCCTGGGTCGCGACGACCTCGCCGCCATCGACGACCTGATCGCCTACGAGGATCTCGTGCTCGACGAGGACCTGGCCATCCTCGAGCGCATGCCGGCGATGACGCTGGCCACCGACCCGCGCGTCGAGGTGCACTCGACCGCCGACAAGTTGAGCGTGGCCTACCGCCGCGTGCTGGCCGACATGGAGACACTCCGACCCGAAGGGAACCCGTGAACGTCCTCGCCTTCGCCCGCGACCTGCCCAAGGTGGAGCTGCACTGCCACCTCGAGGGTGCCGCGCGCCCGTCGACCATCGCCGACCTCGCGCGCGCCAACGGGGTCACCCTCCCGACCGAGGACCCGGTCGAGCTCTTCGAGTTCACCGACCTCGATCAGTTCCTCGCGGTCTACGGCGTCATCTGCGCCAGCCTGGTGACCGCCGACGACTTCCGCCGCCTCACGTACGAGGCGCTCGAGGACGCGGTCGCATCGAACGTGAGGTACCGCGAGATGTTCTTCTCGCCCGGGTTCCCGATGGCGCTCGGCGTGTCGATCGACACGGTGTGGGACGGCATCCGCACCGGTCTCGCCGACGCGCATCACGACCTCGACGTGAAGTGCCGCATGATCCTCGACGTCGACAAGCCTTCCGGTCCCGGTCCTGCGGCCGAACTGGTGGAATTCGCGGGGAAGCAGGACCGCGACCTGCTCGTCGGCGTGGGCGGCGACTCCACCGAGCGCGGCGTCGACCACCGCGCCTTCGCACCCGTGTTCGCGCGTGCTGCCGAGCTCGGTCTGCACCGGACGTTCCACGCGGGCGAGGACGGCCCTGCCGACAACATCGCCGCCGCGTTCGACGACCTCGGGTGTGAACGCATCGACCATGGCTTCCGCCTGCTCGAGGATCCCGACCTCACCGCCCGCATCGCCGACGCGCGCATCCCGCTCACCGTGTGCCCCATCAGCAACGTGGTGATCGCCAACGTCATCGATGACGTCGCCGACCATCCCTTCGCCCGCCAGCGCGAGGCCGGTGTGCTGGTCACGGTCAACTCCGACGATCCCGGGATGATGGGCACCACCATCTGCGACGACTACGAGGCCGTCACCGACCGGTTCGGCTACGACGCCGACACCATCGAGGACATCGCCCTCGACGCCATCGGCGCCAGCTGGGCCCCCGCCGACGAGCAGGCGGCGCTGCGGGAGCGCTTCCTCACCGAGATGGCCGAGCTCCGGGCGGGCCATGGGCTGGCGCCGAGGTTCGTCTGACCGCGAAGATGCGCGCATGAGACTCGAGGGCAAGGTCGCACTGATCACCGGATCCACCCGTGGCATCGGGCGCACGATGGCCGAGATGTTCGCCGAGGAGGGCGCCAAGGTCGTCCTCAGCGGACGATCGGTCGACAAGGGCGAGAAGAACGTCGAGCGCATCCGCGCCGCCGGCGGAGAGGCGGTGTTCCTCCCCATCGACGTCACCGACGAGGACAGCGTGCGCGACGGCGTCGCTGGTGCGGTCGAGGCCTACGGCCCGATCACCACGCTGGTGAACAACGCCGCGCCCACCGCGCTCGTCAACGTCAGCTTCAAGCCGCTCCACGAGCTCACGCTCACCGAGTGGGACGACATCGTGCGGGGTTCGGTCACGAGTGCGTTCCTGATGACGAAGTACGCGATTCCCCACCTCCTCGAAGCCGGCGGTGGGTCGATCGTCAACATCTCGTCCGGCGCCTCGGTGTTCGGTGTGCCCGGTCTCGCGCCCTACAGCGCGGGCAAGGGCGCGATGAACTCGCTCACGCGCGTGATCGCAGCCGACTACGGCACGCAGGGAGTGCGCTGTAACACCATCATCGTGGGCCGCGTCGTGTCGTACGCCGCCGACCGCGGTCCCGACACATCGAAGGAGTACATGCGCGTCGGCAACCCGAAGGACGTCGGGTACGCCGCGATGTGGCTGGCCGCCGACGAGTCGGAGTGGATCACCGGCAGCGAGATCACCGCCGACGGTGGCGCGCGCTACAACGGCAGTCAGCTCTGAGCCGGCGCTACGCCAGCAGGCCGATCCCCTTCGCGATCAGGACGACGCCGAACACGAGGAACAGCACCGCCATCACCGCGTGGTTGTGCTGGGTCATCCATTCCTTCATGTGGTCGAGCGTCTGGTGGGCCCGCTCGCCGCCGAGGAGCTCGTAGCCCACTGCGAACAGGATCGACACGCTCGACACCGCCACGAACACGATGATCGCCACGACCGCGTCCTCGGTGCTCAGCCCCAGCTGCCCCAACCCGGCGCACGCGCCCACCGCGAGGATGAGGTTCTTGGGGTTCACGACCGCCAACACGATCGCGAGGCCCATGGCCTTCACCGGCGTGATGGTCTCGACCGTCGACATCCACTTGGGCAGCGCTTCGGGCTGGCCCGGCGTCGGTCGCTTGGCGAAGTTGCGGCGAGCCAGGGACAGGAGCAGCACACCGAGCAGGATCTTGCCCCACGAGATGCTGTCGGAGGTCGTGGAGTCGGTCGCCGCGTTGGCGGCGTCGGCGAAGAGGTACACCACGGTGCCGACCACCGCGAGCCCGAGGACCCAGCCGAAGAGGAACGACAACCCGTTCACCGTCGCCCGGTTCGAGAACAGGATCAAGACGATGGCGATGATCGGGATCGGACTGATGGCGATCCCGATCGCGAACGGCAGAACCTCACTGATTCCCTGACCCATGGGGCGGATCGTACGGCGAACGGTCAGCCTTGCCGCGGACCGCCCGCACCGGTCATCCTTCACGCATGCCTCCCGACCGCAGCACGCCCCGCGACCCGGCGGAGCTGAGCGCGCTCGCGCACCGCCATCTCTGGATGCACTTCTCGCGCCTCGGTGGTTACGGCGCCGAGTCGCCGGTGCACGTCATCGCACGCGGCAAGGGATGCGAGCTCTGGGACACGACCGGGCACCGACTGCTCGACGGTCTCTCGGGGCTGTTCACCGTGCAGGTCGGACACGGTCGTCCCGATCTGGCCGACGCGGCCCGCGTCCAGGCGGAGACGCTCGACTACTTCCCGTTGTGGACCTACGCGCACCCGCCGGCGATCGAGCTGGCGACGAAGCTCGCCACGCTCGCGCCCGGCGACCTGAACCGCGTGTTCTTCACCACCGGCGGCTCGGAAGCCGTCGAGTCGGCATGGAAGCTCGCCCGCCAGTACTTCCGCGCCATCGGGCAGGGGCAGCGCCACAAGGTGATCGCGCGACGCACCGCGTACCACGGCACCACGTTGGGCGCCCTCGCGATCACCGGCGTCCCCGCGCTGCGCACCCCGTTCGAGCCGTTGACGCCGGGCGCCAGCCACGTGTCCAACACCAACCGCCGGCGCCACCCGCTCGGTGACGACGAGCAGGCGTTCATGCTCGCGCTCACCGACGAGCTCGAGGAGCGCATCGTCTTCGAGGGACCGGAGACCGTCGCCGCGGTGTTCCTCGAACCGGTGCAGAACGCGGGCGGGTGCCTGGTGCCACCCGACGGCTACTTCCAGCGGGTGCGCGAGATCTGCGACCGCCACGGCGTGCTGCTCGTGTCCGACGAGGTGATCTGCGCCTTCGGCCGCCTCGGCACCATGTTCGGCTGCGATCGCTACGACTACCTCCCCGACATCATCACCTGCGCCAAAGGGCTCACCAGCGGCTACTCACCGCTCGGCGCGGTCATCTGTCGCGACTTCCTCGCCGAACCGTTCCTCGAGGACAAGGCGTCGTTCGCGCACGGCCTCACCTTCGGTGGACATCCCGTCAGCTGCGCGGTCGGCATCGCCAACCTCGACGTGTTCGAGCAGGAGTCGGTGCTCGAGAACGTCCTCACGCACGAAGCGGGTTTCCGGGACCGGTTGGAGCGGTTGCGCGACCTGCCCATCGTGGGCGATGTCCGCGGGGCGGGCTACTTCCAGGCGCTCGAGATGGTGCCCGACCAGGCGAGCGACGCGCAGTTCACCGCCGAGCAGCGCGAAGACCTGCTGCGCGGGTTCCTGCTCCCCCGCTTCTACGAGTCGGGCCTGATCGCGCGCGCCGACGACCGCGGCGACCCCGTGGTGCAGCTCGCACCTCCACTGGTCGCGGGCGACGCCGAACTCGACGAGCTCGCCGACAAGCTCCGCAGCGTCCTCACCGACGCGTCGGCGAAGTTCTGCGCGTAGCCGGCCGCCGCCGTCGCCATTCGACCGACAGCACGATGCCGGAGACGATTGCGCCGACGATCCCCGCCCAGTACAGCAACGGACCGGTCACGCTGCGGAGCGAGACGCTGTCGTCGTTCGCATCCCGGTTCGGGCGATCGGCGAAGTCGGCATCGCGCGGATGGGCCGAGTCGTAGACGACCGGGATCCGCATCTCGTTGTCGTAGTCGTAGCTGACATCGCCGGGACGCTCCAGCTTCAGGAGCACTGCGTCTTCGTCGGGGAGACGCAACCACGCGTCGACGTGGGTGGTGTACGAGGTGTCGGCGTCACTGGTGTGCTCGGTCACGCGCACGTCCGCGACCGTGGCGGTCGCGTCGCGGTCCCGACGGTCGCGCGCCGCGTAGACGTCAGCGTCGTGGCGGGCGTCGTCCCACAGAAGACCTCCGAGCACGACGGCGATCGCCGATCCCCAGAACACCAGGGTCAACCAGCGACCCTTCGTCCCCGGGTAGGGCCGTGCCTCCGCGCCGACTTCACGCCAGCGTTCGCGCACCCGTGCGTAGACCTCCTGCAGAGACGGCTGGTTCCCGCGTTCGACCGCGGTCACGTAGGTGGTGCGTTCGCCGTCGCCGCGGAGTCGCGCCCGCGAGCCGGGCAGGAACTGGATCTCCGTCAACGACGTCCACGGCACGACCGTGGTCGCCCACGGCTCGCGCTTGGTGATGCCGATGTCATCGACGTCCACACCCCACCGCAGGCAGCGGACGACTGCGAGGCTGACGAACAGCACTGCCGGCGGCAGTGACCACCACCGCATCACCGGGCCTTGCGACCCGTCGCCGTCTACCAGGGCGACAGCGAACAGCAGCGCGACGCCCACCACCGCGGCAGCCAGCGCGACGTTCCCGAGCCAGTAGCGGTAGACGACCTTCATGCCGCGACGGTACCGACCGGTTCGCGCCGCTGCACTGGTTCGCGCACCAGTTCGACCTTGCTTCCCATGTGGCGTCGACGCCCCACCACTGGTACGACTCTCCGCATGACCTCACCCATCGAGTGGCTCCTCGACCGCGAGGTCGTGCGCCAGTTCCCGCAGCGCTACGCGCGTGCAGTCGACCAACGTGATCACGAGGCCCTCAGCGCGCTGTTCGATCCTGACGGCACGGTCGACGGCACCTTCGGCGAGCAACCGGTCTCCGAGTACCTCGAGACGATGGGATCGCGGCCCGACACCGGCGCCACGAGCATGCACGTGCTCACCGATCCCTTGATCGACCTCGCCGCCGACGGCGACACCGCCCGACTCGACACGTACGCGGTCGTCTACCAGGTGCCCGCGGATGCCGAAGCGTCCATGCGCACACTGGGCATGCGCTACGTCGACGACCTGGTGAAGCGCGACGGGACCTGGTGCATCCACCACCGCGTCGCCCGGATGCTGTGGATGAGGTAGGTCTCTGGATGCGTTGAGCCCGCAGTCAGCTCGCGCGCACCAACCGGCCCGGCCGCGTGCCGGTCGATGCACCGTCGACGATCGTGACCTGGCCGCCGACGACCGTCGCCTTGAAGCCCTCGGCCCGTTGCTCCAGCCGCTTGCCGCCACGCGGCAGGTCGCGCACGACCGCCGGGACGGCGGGACCGACACGCTCGGGGTCGAACACGTTGAGGTCGGCGGCCATCCCCTCGCGGACCAGCCCCCGGTCGGTGAAGCCCCACGCCATCGCCGGCGCGAGGGTGAGCATGCGCACCGCTTCCTCCAGCGTGAACTCCTCGCGCTCACGCACCCAGTAGCCGAGCAGATGCGTGTGGATCGACGCGTCGGCGATCTGGCTGAGGTGCGCGCCCGAGTCGGAGAACGTCATCACCGTGCGCGGGTGGCGCATGACCGCGAGCAGCACCTCGGGATCCTGCGGGTAGAGGCTCGGCTGGATGAACAGCTGCCCGAGGTCGGTCTCGATGGCGAGGTCGATCATCGCCTCCACCGGCGTGACGCCTCTTCGTGCGGCGACCTCGTTGATCGTCGGGTTCGGCGGGAGCCCGTGCTCGTACACCCGGATGCCGTCGAAGTCGGGTTTGCGGGGCATGGCGCCGATGCCCCGCCAGCGGGAGTAGTCGCCCTCCATCCCGGCGCGGATCAACGCCTCGCGCACCGACGGGTCGCGCAGGGCGCGCAGTTGTTCGTCGTCGGGGAGCGCACGCACGTCGTGCCATTCCGGCAACAGATCGAACGGCAACCGCGTCGCGAACGACAACAGCACGTTGATCCCGCGGCAGTGCGACTGGCCGATCATGCGCCCGCCCACCGCCGCGACCGAGTCGATGAGGTCGAGCATCTCGTACCCGCCCGGGTTGGTCGCGATGATGCCCATCGTCATCGGTACGCCGGTCGCCGCCGCGAGGTCGCGCATGCGGGCGCGCGCCAGCTCACGTTGGTCGGGATCGGGCGAGAGCACGTGCTCACCACCGCCTTCGAGCATCCCGTGCCCGGCGTCGGCCATCACACCGACCAGGTCGCACAGCTCCGACCACGCCGCGAGGCGCGACGCCACCGGCCGGTTGTCCGACGTCTCGTGGTGCTCGCTGCGCGACGTCGTGAGACCGATCGCGCCCGCCGCGAGCGCGTCGGTCAGCTGCCCGCGCATCCGCGCCAGGTCGTCGGCCGTCGCCTCCTCCTCGAACGCGCGCTCGCCCATCGCCCACGTGCGCAGGGCCGAGTGCCCGACGTTGGCCGCGTAGTTGATCGCCTTCGGGAGCCGGTCGACGGCGTCGAGGTACTCGGGGAACGTCTCCCACCCCCACTCCAGCGACGCCAGCGCCGCGGGGTCGATGTCCTCCGCACGCTCGAGGTTGCGCACCACGAGCGCCCGGGCGTCGTCGCGCACGGGCGCGAGGGTGAACCCGCAGTTGCCCATCACCGCGGTGGTCACGCCGTGCCAGCACGAGTTCGCGCCCTGCGGGTCCCAGAACACCTGGGCGTCGAGGTGGGTGTGACCGTCGATGAATCCCGGCGTCACCACGTGACCCTCGGCGTCGATCTCTTCGTCGCCCTGCTCGCGGATCCGCCCCACCTGGGCGATCACGCCGTCGGAGATCCCCACGTCGCCCCGGTAGGAGCCGAACCCGGAGCCGTCGACGACCCGGCCGTTGCGGATCACCACGTCGTACGCCATGTGTCTATTGTTACCCGACGGATTGATGAGCGTGCATTAATCGAAGTCCCGGGGAGGACACGTGAGCGGTCTGACCGCGGCCGAGGTGCGGAGCAGGCTCGACCACCCGGTCGTCGACATCGACGGTCACACGGTCGAGTTCTTCCCCGCCCTCGCCGGGGAACTGGTGAAGGAAGGGGTGCGCCTCGACGGCGACTCGATGCTGCGCCGCACCTCCGGCACCTTCGGCCCGATCGTCGACTGGTACCGGCTGACCCCCGCACAGCGCGCCGAGCAACGCGTCGCCAGGGGCCCATGGGGCAACGGCGGCATGGAGCTCGCCGTCGACCGTGCCACCGCCATGCTGCCCCGGCTCCTCCACGAACGCCTGCCCGAGCTCGGCATCGACGTGAGCGTGATCTACCCCAGCTTCGGGCTGTTGTTCGGTCACTTCGACGACGAACGCGACCGTCGCGGCGCGTGCCGGGCCCTCAACCGCTTCAACGCCGACGTGTTCGCCGAGTTCGCCGACCGGCTGCTGCCGGTGGCCGAGATCCCGATGCACACACCGGCCGAAGCGGTCGACGAGCTCGAGCACGCGGCGTCGCTCGGCTTCCGGGCCGTCGTGATGGCGGGCTTCGTGCAGCGTCCGATCGCCGCCGCCGCGGCCATCGATCCCGCCCTCGCGCAGTACGGCGTGTGGACCGACACCTTCGGGCTCGACAGCGCGTACGACTACGACCCGGTGTGGCAGAAGTGCCGCGAGCTCGGCATTGCGCCCGCGTTCCACTCGTCGGCCATGGGCTGGCAGAACCGGGCGTCGATCTCGAGCTACGTGTACAACCACGTCGGCATGCTCGGTGAGAGCCACCACGCGCTGGCCAAGTCGCTGTTCCTCGGCGGCGTCACCCGCCGCTTCCCCGACCTCAATTTCGGCTTCCTCGAGGGCGGCGTGGCATGGGCGGCGTCCCTCTACGCCGACCTCGTGGGTCACTTCGAGAAGCGCAGCGGCGCGGCGATGCGTCGCCTCGACCCCACCAACGTCGACTGGGACGAGTTCGCCGACCTCTTCGCCCGCTACGGCGGCGAGTGGGCGGACATGGCGCCCAAGCCCACCACGTATCCGAAAGAGGATGTCGTGCTGCTCGACGAGTTCGCCGCCGTCGGCATCGAGCGGGCCGAGGACATCCGCGACCTGTTCGCGGCGCCCTTCTTCTGTGGGTGCGAAGCTGACGACCCGATGACCGTCACCGCCTACAACACGAAGGCGAACCCGTTCGGCGCCCGCTTCAACGCCATGTTCGGTTCCGACATCTCGCACTGGGACGTGCCGGTCATGGCCGACGTGCTGGGAGAGGTCTACGAGATGGTCGAGCACGGGTTGTTCACCGACGCCGACCTGCGCGACTTCGTGTACACCACACCCGTGCGCTTCTACGCGCGGGGGAACCGCGACTTCTTCGCCGGCACCGTCGTCGAGGACGTCGTCGCTCGCGACCTCTCCTAGGAGAACCAGATGTTGGATCTGCTCATCAAGGGTGCGCGCGTCGTCGACGGCACCGGCGCGCCCGCATTCACGGGCGACGTCGGCGTGCGCGACGGCCGCATCGTCGCCGTCTCCTCTGACGGGCGGCGCAACGACGAAGCCGCGGAGCGGACGGTCGACGCCGACGGTCTCGTCCTCGCACCCGGCGTCATCGACGTGCACACGCACTACGACGTGCAGGCGATGTGGGATCCGGCGCTCACGCCGTCGCCGTTGCACGGCGTCACCACCGTCATCGGCGGCAACTGCGGCTTCTCGATCGCGCCGCTCGCGCCCGACGCGGTCGAGTACGTGATGCAGATGATGGCTCGCGTCGAGGGCATGCCCATCGACTCGCTGGAAGCCGGTCCGGCATGGGACTGGCGGTCCTTCGGCGAGTGGCTCGATCGGCTCGACGGCCGCCTGGCGGTCAACGCCGGCTTCCACGCCGGTCACTCGACCATCCGGCGGGTCGTGATGGGCGACGCCGTGCACGAGGCGGCGACACCCGAGCAGATCGAGGCAATGGTGGCACTGCTGCACGAGTCGCTGCGCGCCGGCGCGTTCGGGCTGTCGTCGTCGCTCGGCGACGCGCACACCGACGGCGACGGACAGCCGGTGCCGTCTCGCGCCGCGCAGCCCGACGAGTTCCTCGCGTTGGCGCGCGCGGTGCGTGACCACGCGGGCACGAGCCTCGAGTTCATCCCCGGCATGGGTGAGATCGCCGACGAGCGCATCGCGCTCATGACCGACATGTCGCTCGCCGCCGACCGTCCCCTCAACTGGAACCTGCTCGGCAGCGCGTCACCCACGCCGGTGTACGAGCAGCAGCTCACGTCGGCCGACCACGCCGCCGCCCACGGCGCCCACGTGGTCGCGCTCGCGCTCCCGGATGTGATGCGCCTGCGCAGCAGTCGGATGCTCACGTCGATGCCGGGCTGGGGCGAGGTGGTCGCGCTCCCTCACGCCGAACGACGCGCGGCACTGGCTGATCCCGCGGTGCGCGAGCGGCTGCGCACCGGGCTCGACGCCGCGCGCGAACGCGGCGTCGCCGGGATGATGCAGTGGGACCTGGTCGAGCTGCCCGACGGGCGCAGCGTCGCGTCGGTCGCCGCCGAGCGCGGGACCGATCCGGTCGACGTGCTCCTCGACGTCGTCGTGCCCGAGGGGCTCGCCCTCACCACGATCTTCCCGTCGCTGGTGCCGCCCATGGGCGTCACCGACGAGAGCTGGGAGGTGCGGGGCGAGGTCTGGCGTGACGAGCGCGTCGTGCTCGGCGGTTCCGACGCCGGCGCCCACGTCGACATCATGTGCCACGCCAACTACCCGTCGGTCGTGCTCGGCGAGCTCGTGCGCCGGCGGGCGCTCTTCACCCTGGAGGAGGGCGTCCACCAGATGACGGGCGTCCCCGCCGCGCTGTTCGGACTGCGCGACCGCGGCGTGATCGCCGAGGGCGCCCGCGCCGATCTGATGCTGTTCGACCCCGAGACCGTGGCCAGCGAGCCCGCCGAGGAGCGCCACGACCTGCCCGGCGGCGCACTGCGCCTCTACGCCGGCGCGGTCGGCGTCGAGCAGGTGATCGTGAACGGCGAGACCATCGTCGAGCGCGGTGGTCTCACCGGCGCGCAGCCCGGTACGTTGCTCCGATCGGGCGTCGACACCGACACCGTCACCGTGCCCGGCAACCACTGAGCCCGGAAACCATCGAGGGGGAATCGTGTCTGACTCACGAGGAGTCGCGTTCGTCACCGGCGCCAGCCGAGGGATCGGCAAGGCCGTCGCCGTGCACCTGGCCCGCGCGGGGTACGACGTCGCGCTGGCGGCCCGCACCATCCACGAAGGTGAAGAGCGCGAGCACTCCTCGACCATCAAGAGGTCCGACACGTCCGCGCTGCCCGGCTCGCTCGACAGCACCGCCGAGCTGGTGGAGGCCGAGGGCCGCAAGGCGATGTCGGTGTACTGCGACATCACCGACCGCGTCACGCTGGGCTCCTCGGTCACGCAGGTGCTCGAGCGCTGGGGCCGCATCGACGTCCTCGTGAACAACGCCCGCTTCATCGGCCCCGGCCACATGGACCGCATCCTCGACACCCCCATCGATGTGCTCGGCAAGCACATGGAGGGCAACGCGATGGCGCCGGTCATCCTGACCAAGCTGGTGCTGCCGCAGATGATCGAGCGCGGGAGCGGCATCATCATGACCGTGACGTCGGGCGCCGGCCGCGGCGACCCGCCCGCGCCGGCCGGCGACGGCGGCTGGGGCCTCTGCTACGGCATGTCGAAGGGCGCGGTCAACCGCCTGATCGGCATCGTGAAGCTCGAGCACGAGCAGGACGGCATCCTCGCCTTCAACCTGCACCCGGGCTACATCATCACCGAGCGCATCATCCAGGACATGGCCGGGTTCGGCTTCAGCACCGAGGGTGGCGCACCGCCCGACGTCATCGGTGCGGCCGCCGCGTACCTGTGCACCGCGCCCGAGGCGCGTGAGCTCAACGGCCAGTGGATCGAAGGCCAGGAGCTCACCGCGCGTCTCGGCCTCCTGCCCGGCTGGGACTCGCCCGGTTCGGTCAGCGTGCCGCCCGGCGACGGGCTCGACGCGTAGAGGTCGGGGCCACCTGCATGCGGTATGTCTGATTGACTACCTGATGTGCAGGAGCTCCCGTCGGGAACGGTGACGTTCCTGTTCACCGATCTCGAGGGTTCGACGCGCCTCTGGCAGGAGCATCCCGACGCGATGCGGCCGGCGCTCGCTCGTCACGACGAGATCGTGCGCAACGCGATCGAGACTCACGCTGGCCACGTGGTGAAGACGACGGGCGACGGCTTCCACGCTGCTTTCGCCACCGCCCACGACGCGATCGACGCTGCTGTCGCCGCGCAACGCGCACTGGCCGACGACGCGTGGGAAGCCACCGGCACGCTCGTCGTTCGCATGGGCATCCACACCGGTCCTGCAGAGCAGCGCGACGGCGACTACTACGGGACGGCGGTGAATCGCGCTGCGCGACTCATGTCGGCCGCGCACGGCGGGCAGATCGTCGTCTCTCTCGCGACCGAGGAGCTCGTGCAAGACAGCGGCGTCGAGCTCCTCGATCTCGGTGACCACAACCTCCGCGACCTCACTCGCGCCGAGCGCGTGTTCCAGGTCGTCGCCGATGGGCTGACGCGGGACTTCCCGCGCCTCCACTCGCTCGACTCGCTGCCCGGCAACCTCCCGCTCCAGACCACGTCGTTCGTGGGACGTCACGCCGAGCTGGAGGCGATCGCGGGTGCGCTCGACACCGCCCGTCTCGTGACCCTCACCGGCGTGGGGGGCGTCGGGAAGACACGCCTGTCGCTCCAGGTCGCCGCAGAAGTCCTGCCCCGGTTCCGCTGCGGGGCATGGTTCTGCGAACTCGCAGCGGCGGTCGACGACGACTCGCTGGTGCAGGTCGTGGTCTCGACCCTCGGGGTCGTGCCCCTCCCGAGCATGACGTTCGAGCGGAGCATCGTCGAGTTCCTGCGCGAGAAGTCGCAGCTCGTCGTCTTCGACAACTGCGAGCACCTGCTCGACGAGGCGAGCCGTCTGGCCGAGGCGATCCTCAGGGAATGCCCCGACGTGCGCATCCTGGCCTCGAGCCGCGAAGGACTGGGCGTACCCGGCGAACAGATCGTCGCGGTGCGCTCGCTCGCGCTCCCGAAGGACGGCGACTTCGGCACGATCATGGAGAGCGACGCGGTGGAGCTCTTCGCCGAACGCGCTGCGGCAGCTCGCACCGGGTTCGCGCTCGAGTCGTCGAACGCGACGGCGGTCGCCGAGATCTGCCGTCGCCTCGACGGCATCCCACTCGCGATCGAGCTCGCCGCCGCGCGCGTGGGTGCCATGAACCCCCACGACATCGCCGTCCATCTCGACGAGCGGTTTCGCCTCCTGACCGGCGGTCGGCGCAGCGGGATCGAACGCCATCAGACCCTCCGCGCCACCGTTGACTGGTCGTACTCCCTGCTGGAGCCGCCCGAACAAGCCGTGTTCGACCGGCTCGGCGTCTTCGCCGGAAGCTTCGATGCCGCGGGCGCAACCGCGGTCGTCACCGACGACGACGTCGCTCCGTGGGACGTCCTCGACGCGCTCACGAGCCTGGTCTCGCAGTCGATGGTGACCCTCGACGACTCGGTCGAAGGCGAAGCGCGCTATCACATGCTCGAGACGCTGCGCGCCTACGCGCGCGAGCGTCTCGATGAGCGCAGCGAAACCGACCAGTGGCGCCGACGACACGCGCGTCGGATCGCCGAATTCGCCGAATCGCTGGTCCCCGAGTTGATCGGGCGGGACGAGCTGTCTGCACGTCGGACGCTGCGCGCCGAGCTCGACAACGTGCGCGCAGCAGTCATGTGGTCGTTCGACGGGGACGATGCCGACGACCACGATCTCGGCGTGCGCACGCTCGTCGCGCTCGCACCCGAGACGACGCTCGACCGCAGTACCGGATGCAGCACTTGGGCCGAAGATGCTCTCCGCCGCGTGACTCGTTGGATCCCGGGGACGCGCGGCGTGGTCCTGAGCTGCGCCGCGGACGGTGCGGCTCGCAGAGGCGACACCGCGCTCGGACTGACGCGCGATGCGCTGAGGAGGCGATGGCCGAAACGGTGCTCGGTGACCGAAGGTCCCTCATGCCCGTCGTGATGCTGTCCACCGCGTGGCTCGGCGACGGCCGCCCTGCAGACGGGCTCCGTGTGCTCGAAGATTCGCTCGCAGCCTTCCAAGCTGTCGACGGGACCGAGTACGAGCGTGCGAACATCCTGGCCGTCATCGGCATCTTCCACGCGGCCGCAGGCACGCCCCGCGAAGGTCGGGCGGACGCCGAGGAATCGCTGCGCTTGGCTCGAAGCGTCGGGAATCCGAGCCAACTCGCGATCTCGCTCGCGACGCTCGGCCTCGTGCTCGTCACCGACGAGCCGGCGAACGCGATCCCGCTCCTCGAGGAGGGTCTGGCGCTGACGACCGCGGGTGCCAGCGACGTGATGTGGTCGATGGCGCAGACAGGGCTGGGAGCGGCGTGTGCCGCACTGGGTGATCGGCGGCGTGCACTCGAAAGCGTGCGGAACGCGATCGTGCACGCGCTCGCACAGGGAGACGGGCCGAGCATCGCCTTCGCACTCGCTACTGGGCTGTCGCCGCTCATCGAGGATGTGAGTCCCGAACTGGTTCTCCTCACCGTCGGCTTGTTCCGGGCGCGTGGTTGGTGGGTGCAGCAGGGTCAGTTGTACGACTGGATCGCCGACCGGCCGTCGGCGTCGCCCGACGAGCCACACCACGCCGCGCTGCGTGCCCAGATCGAGGTCATGTCGTTCGACGACAGCGTGCACCGCGTGCTCGAGGAGATCGATCGCGAGATTGCTCGCCACGACGACTGAGAAGTCAAGACCCAATTCGCCGAATTGGGTCTTGCACCTGGTTTGCGACATCGGTACCGTCGAACGCATGTTCGATATTGCTGAGCTCGCTGCCGAAGATCGCTCCACCTGGTCCGGTGGTGCGCGCCTCGCGCGACTCGTCGAAGTGCGCGCGGTCCAAGAGCGCCTCGACGCCGAGGTCCTCCGACTGATCGCCGACTGCGACGCCGTCGACGCGTGGCAGATTGACTGCCTCGGTGGCGTCTCCTGGTTGGCGTCGAAGACCGGACTAGTACGCGGTGCCGCGGCACGGTTGGTGCGGACGGCACGGTTCGTGCG
>DASXXX010000299.1:0-28590 GCA_036502765.1 Acidimicrobiia bacterium
GCCCGTGAACATCAGGTCCTTCGCCACGTCGGGTCCGACCAGGCGCGGGAGCAGCTGCGTGCCGCACATGTCGGGGACGATCCCCCACTTGATCTCGAACACGCCCAACTGCGCGTCGGGCGCGACGACGCGGAGGTCGGCACCCAGCGCGAGCTGGAAGCCACCCCCGATCGCGACGCCGTGCACTGCGGCGATCACCGGTGGCGCCATGTCGACCCACACCCGCACGGCCTGCACCGCTTCGACCCGGATCGCGCCCGAGGTGGTCGACGTACCGGCGTCGGAGTCGCGCTCGGCCATCGCCGCGAACAGCGAGGTGTCGAGGCCCGCGCAGAACGCCTTGCCGTCGCCCGAGAGCACGACGGCACGCACCGTGCGATCGGCGGCGAGCTGTTCACCGGCCTCGATGATCGCCTGGAACATGCGTCGGTCGAGCGCGTTGCGCTTGTCGGCGCGCACGAGCCGGACGTCGGCGACACCCTCCTCGATGCTGACGGTGACGCGCTCCGAGTCGGGCACGGTCAGATCAGTTCGTAGATGACGAACGACGGAGTGGGGTCCATCTCCATCGCGTCGCTCATGTGCATGCTGCCGTCGGCGAACCGTTCGGCGAGCGCGGGCATGACCGCGTCGAGGTCGTCGATGTCGAGCTCGTACACCGCGCAGTACTCGTGCGCACCATCCGGCGGCGGCGCGGCCACGCTGGCCTTGAAGCGACGCGCCGCGGTGATCCCGGGGATGTCGAGCACCTCGGGGAGGTGGGTGTTGTTGTACCAGTCGTTGTAGTCGGCGTCGCGCTCGGGGCTCGACGGCCGCGACTGCACGAACATGATCGCCTTGGGCATGGGTGCCACCTCTCTCGGTCGGACGGCGTCACCCTAAGCCGACGACGCCGGCCGCGACATTCGTGCACAACCGCATCATGGTGCAACGCGGCGCCAGCAGCTTCAGGGTGCGACGAAGCGGTGCAGCGGAACGTGCGCGCCTTCGCTCAGGGTCACGTAGCCGCGACCGTCGAGCGTGAAGCCGAGCGCTTCGCCCTGCGGTTCCGCCGCGCTCGATCCACTCCCGAACGCCGGTGCGGCACCAGTGCAGTTCGCCTGTGAGAACGCCTGCGCGAGTGGCGTGCCGGCCGCGCGCGGGTACAGGAACACGCCGAAGTAGGTGCGCAAGGCAACGACGTCACCCGCGGGTGTGACGTCGG
The DNA here is from genome assembly GCA_036502765.1 of Acidimicrobiia bacterium. GTDB lineage: Bacteria > Actinomycetota > Acidimicrobiia > IMCC26256 > DASPTH01 > DASUAS01. Next base: position 1,205 of record DASXXX010000299.1, read on the forward strand.
CGGCGGTGACGCCCTGAGAGCCGCCGAGCGACACCGTGGCCACCTTGGTGAGGGTGGTGGTGGAACCGGCCGCGAGGTTCGCCGGCGCGCGGTACACGTGCGCCACCCCGCCCGAGAGATCCTTGGTGACCACGAACAGCTCGCCGTTGGTGGGATCGACCAACAGCGCTTCGGCGTCGTGGGCACCGTCGGGGTACCGCAAGTTCAGCGTTGCGACTCCGGTGAGCGTCGCCGGCGTCGACAGTGGCGTCGCCGGATTCACCAGTGGTTCCGCGACCCGGTACACCTGCACCGTCGCGCGCGACTGGCCGTTGTCACCGATGTCGCCGACGTAGAGGTACGGCACCCCGGACGACGGGCCGGGCCCGGCGGCGATGTCCTCCCAGTCGATCGCCGATGCGCCCGAGAGCGCGTACTCGCCGAGCGTCTGGCCGGTCGCGCTGATCGCGAACACGCGCGCGACGTCGCCGGAGTCGTTGTGCACCCACCACACCCCGTCGACCCGACGGCTCGCGGCGATGCCCGATGCCTCATTCACCGCGTCGGAGGCAACGGTGCCGGTGGTGGACGCGACCAGCGTGTGCGCGCACGCAGCCGCGAGCACCGGCGGCTTCGGCGGCGAGGGCGGGGGCAGGCACGCGGACGCGAGCGCGGCCACCGCGAGGGCGACAGCCGCGACTGCGACGCGGCCCGGACGTCGGATCATTGCGATGTCCGTTCTGCGCCTACGACGAAGCGAGCTCCTGGGTCACCGCCACCCCACATCCTCAACACCGAGACACTCGCTACCACCCTGCGCATGCGAGGCGAGCCTACCGAGGTGCCAGACTGTCGCCCGCACGACGCGCTCATCGACCGGGGGAACACATGACGACCGAGGAACCGACGCTCTCGACGCCATGGCGCAGCGATCCGTCTGCGATGGCCGACCGCATCGCCGCGTGGTGGAACGCAACGCGGACGCCGGGCGCGACCGTCACCGACGTGACCGCACCCGAAGGCAGCGGCATGTCGAGCGAGACGTTGCTGTTCACCATCCAGCCCGCCGACGGCCCGCCGGAGCGCTTCGTCGCCCGGCTCGCGCCGCTGGAGTCGCAGCAGTTCCCGGTGTTCCCCGAATACGACCTCGAGCTGCAGATGCGCGTGATGCAGACGGTCGCGGCCCACACCGAGGTCCCGGTCCCCGAGGTGCTCACGCACGAGACCGACGACAGCTGGCTCGGCGCGCCGTTCCTGCTCATGGGCCGGATCGACGGCATCGTGCCGTCGGACATCCCGCCGTACACGATGGGCGGTTGGCTGTTCGACGGGTCAGAGGCCGAGCAGCGCACGCTCGAACGCGAGTCGGTGCGCGTGCTCGCGCGGCTGCACGCGCTGACGCCCGAGTCCCACGACCTCGCGTTCCTCGACCGGCCGAAGTTCGGCACCGGCGCGCTCGACCAGCACCTCGGCTACCAGCGTTGGTACTACGACTGGGCGCGCGACGGTGAGACGGTGCCGCTCATCGAGCGGACGTTCGCGGCGCTCGACAAGACGCGTCCCGTGGAAGGGCCGACCGTCCTCAACTGGGGCGACAGCCGCATCGGCAACATGATGTTCCGCGACTTCCGGCCCGCGGCGGTACTCGACTGGGAGATGGCCGCGCTCGGGCCGGCCGAAGTCGACGTGGCGTGGATGATCTTCATGAACCGCTTCTTCGAGGACCTCACGCAGCGGTACGAGATGCCGTGCCTCGAAGGGTTCCTGCAACGCGACGACGTCGCAGCGATCTACCTCGAAGAGTCGGGGCGCGAGCTGCACGACCTCGAGTGGTACGAGATGTTCGCCGCGCAGCGGTTCGCCATCGTGTCGATCCGCACCACACTGCGGTCGGTGGCGTACGGCGACGCGGAACAGCCCGAGGACCTCGACGACGTGATCATGTTCCGCGACCTGCTCGAGGAGATGATCGAACGCGCCGAGGCCCGGTGATCGGCCCGGTGATCGGGCACGTGGGCGACACATGACGTGGGAGCCGCCGGTGCGCCCTGCGTGGGTGCAAGCGGTGAACGCGGGCGACATCCTGCCCATCGCCGAGGTCGCGGAGCTGCCGTTCACACGTGATGCACTCCTCGCGGAGGCGCGGGCGACGCTGGGTGTCGCCGACGGCGGGATGACCGACTTCGGCGGCGACGACTTCCTCGAACCGCTCGACGTGTTGCTGCCCGCACTCGAGCACGAAGCCGAGCTCACCGTCATCGGGCGCTGGATGACCCGGCGGTTCCTGCTGCGGTTCCTCGAGGTGCGCCTGCAGCTCACCGACTACGTGCGGCGCGATCCGGGCGTCGTCGACGAGGAGATCCGAGCACCCTGGTTCGTCACCGGCGCGCCGCGGACGGGCACGACGATCCTCCACGCGCTGTTGGCGCAGGATCCGGCGTCGCGTGTCCCCGAGGGGTGGGAGCTGTTGCGTCCGGTGCCGCCGCCCTCGCCCGATCCCGAGGCGTTCGCCGCTGACGCCCGCATCCCGTTGGCCGACCGCGAGCTGCGCCTGCCCGGTCAGGTCGCCGGCGAGCTCGACGCCATCCACGTGTACCGCGGCCGCATGCACAAGGAGTGCCTGTCGGCGATGTCGTTCGCGTTCCGGTCGGAAGAGTTCACCGCGCGCTACCACGTGCCGTCGTACGTCGAGTGGTACGAGCGGTGTGACCTACGGCCCGCGTACGACATGCACCGCCTGGTGTTGCAAGTCCTGCAGCGCCAGTCGCGCAACGTGCACTGGGTGTTGAAGTCGCCGGTGCACGTGAGCGCGCTGCCGACGCTGCTCGCGGTGTACCCCGATGCGCGCCTGGCGATCACGCATCGCGATCCGCTCACCGTGCTCGCGTCGCTCACCAGCCTCGTGGCGACGCTGCGGTGGGCGCACAGCGACCGGGTCGACTTCGCCGAGATCGGCCGCTACCACGAAGACCTGTGGACCGGCGCGCTCGACGACCTGACCACCGCGTCGACCGACGGCACCCTCGATCCCGCGCGTGTGCACCACGTGCACTACGCCGACTTCGTGCAGGATCAGGTCGGCATGATCGACCAGCTGTACCGCGCGCTCGGGACGTCGCTCGCGCCCGAGACCGCCGAGGCCATGCGCTCGTACCTCGCCGGTCGGCCGAAGGACGTGCACGGCAAACACGAGTACTCGTTTGCCGACCTCGGGCTCGACCCCGACGTCGAGCGGGCGCGGTTCGCCCGGTACCAGCGGCACTTCTCGGTACCCGAGGAGACGCTCTCATGAGGCAAGGCACGTGACCGATCTCGAACGTTGGCAGGAGTTCGTGGCTCAGCTCGACGAGCTGGGGCGCACGATCACGTCGCCGCCGTTCCCGGCCACCCCCGCCGACGACCTCGAGGGCCTCCGCCACCTCGCGTTGCAGACGGTGTGCTGGATGGAGTGGTCGCTCGCCCACCAGGACCCGCGTGCGCCGATGTTCCAGCGCCAGAACGACCTCGTGTTGCAGTGGGGTGGGCCGAACGCCGACAACATCTACCGCCACGCCCGGGTGCACCCGTCGCTGACGTACCGCATCGTCGGGCGCATGCACTCGTGCGAGGACTTCATCCTCGCCATCCGCCGGAACTTCATGCACATGGAGAACAACGGCACGATCGCCGAGCTCAACGCGCACGACCTCGGCCTCCAGCCCGGTGACGACTTCGAGATCCTGCTCGGCGGCGAGGGCGAAGAACCCAACCGCGTGCCGCTGCCCGAAGGCGCGCTGTCGGTGTCGATCCGTGAGTACTACTTCGAGTGGCAGCCGCGTGAGCCGGCAACCTTCACCATCGAATGCCTCGACGCCGACGGTCCGGCCGACGCGTTCACGTCGGCGAACCTCGCCGTCGGACTCGACGAAGCGGCGACGCATCTCCATCGCTCGCTCACGTACTGGAACCAGTACATGCTCGACGCGCGCGCGCAGCAGACCGACAACGTGTTCGCCGGCGGCTACGAGGTGAAGCGTGGCTTGGCCGCGGCGAAGTACGCGTTCTGCTTCTTCGACCTCGCGCCCGACGAGGTGCTCGTCGTCGAGAGCGACATCCCCGACAGTCGCTACTGGAGCTTCCACCTGTACTCGCTCGCGTGGTGGGAGGCGCTCGAGTACGGATCGCGCGTCACCACCCGCAACCACACGCAGACCCGCATCAGCGCCGACGGTCGGGTGCGGGTGGTCGTCGCCCACGAGGATCCGGGTGTCGCCAACTGGCTCGACACCGAAGGGCGGCGCGAGGCGCTGCTGACGCTCCGGTGGTTCTGGCCGCTCGGCGACCCGCCGTCACCGGTCGCGCGCGTGGTGAAGCTGGCCGACGTGCGCGCCGCGCTCCCCGCCGACGAGCCCGTCGTGACCCCCGATCGACGTCGCGCCGAGATCAAGTCCCGCCGCGACCACCTCGCCTGGCGCTTCCGCACCTGACCCTCCCCACCCACCTGTTTTGGCGTGGCTACCCCGCGATAGTCGCGGGCGAGCCACGCCAAATGGGCATGGCGCGTCAGCGGAGGATCTCGACGAGGAGGACCCAGGCGTTGATCAGCGCGCTGACGTAGGCGGTCACGATCGCCACCGGCCACCAGTACAGGCCGCCGCCGACTTCGGCGAGCAGCAGGACACCCGCGACCACGATCAGCGCCGCGCTCCCGAACCCGAGCGTGCGCCGAGAGATGATCGAGGCGGCAGTGGGACCCCGGTCGCCGCTGGCGACGACGTCGGCGCGCACACCCGCCTGGAGCCGCAGCACGGAGATCGACGTGAACAGCCCGACCACCACGAGCTCGACGCCGACCGCCGCGTGCGACTGGTCGGGGATCAGCACCGCGGTCGCCCCGACGAGCACGGTGGCGAGCAACACGATCGCCTCCAGCGCCCGGTTCACGAGCATGGTGGACCCGACGAACTCCTTGAGGTTGATCGACATGCCGACGAACACGAGACCGAGCAGCGCGGCCGACGCGCCGAGCTGCGCGAGCGCGAAGTCGGACCACTGCGCAGGGTCGTAAGCGGTCATCGCTATCGGAAACCCATGTTGCCGCCGTCGACGTGGATCGTCTGGCCGGTGACGTACGCGCCCGCGTCGCTGGCGAGGAACACCACCACCGCCGCGACCTCTTCGGGCTCGCCGATGCGGCGCAGCGGGTTGTGCCGCACGCGTGCTTGCTGTTCGCGTTCGGTGAGGCCGTCCCAGTAGTCGGTGCGGGCCCACGGGCACACCGTGTTGACCCGCACACCGTCGGGTCCCCACTCGCGCATCGCCACCTTGGTGAGCGCGCGGATCCCCTCCTTGGCGACGGCGTACGCGCCGAGACCTTCGAGTCCCTCGGTGCCCGCGCCCGACGCGAGGTTCACGATCGCGCCACCGCCCCGCTCGGTCATGAGCGGATGACACAGCTGCATGAGTCGGAACGCGGCGAGCGTGCCCGACTCCCACGCGGTGTACAGATCGTCGTCGGTGCAGGTGTCGAGTGGGCCCATCGGCACCTGCTGCGCGTTGTTCACCAGCACGTCGACGCCGCCGAAGGTCTCGACCGCCCGACCGACGATCGCCTCGCAGTTGGCCCGTTCGCGCACGTCGCCGGGCACCATGAGCGCGTCGCCACCGCGGTCGACGATCTCGCCGACCGTGCGCGCGCCGGTGTCGGCGTTGCGCTCGAGGATCGCGACACGCGCGCCGGCCTCGGCGAGGCCGAGCGCGATGCCGCGCCCGATCCCCTGGCCGGCCCCGGTGACGACCGCGACCTTCCCGTCCACTGACACAGCGGGCAGGTTACGGCGCGACCGGGACCGCCTCACGCCCGGTGATCCAGTGGCGGCCCGCGGCGCGCAGGTCGTCCCACTTGGCGAACGCTGACGCGTCGGTCTGTCCGAGATCCTCGATCGTGGGCCCGATCTCGTCGGCGATCGGCTGCAGCGCGTCGACATCGAACCCGTAGAACTCGGCCGCGTTGAGCCCGAGGATCTGGCGGGTCTCGTCGACGGGGATGTCGTGGAACGCCTCGCCCAGGATCCGCTTCGTGTATGGCCACGTGCCCTCGGGATGAGGGAAGTCGTTGCCCCACATGATGTTGCCCACGCCGATCTCGTAACGGCGCGCCAACTCGCGCCGGCGCGTGTTCGACGACCCGATCTTGATGTTGCGGTCGAAGTACTCGCTCGGGAGCATCGTGAGGAGACCGCGCACGCTGTCGTCCAGCTTGCGCGAACCCTGGTCCTTGAGGATGAGTGAGTCGGAACGCCAGAGCAGGTCGGGCACCCAGTACGAGCCCGCTTCGGTGACGGCCATCTTCAAGCCGGGGAATCGCTCGAACACGCCCGACCACAGGAGGAACCACAGCGGCCGCGACGTCCACCAGACCGTCTCGCTCGCGTACAGCCCGAGCACACCCGGCACCGCGCCGTAGTCGGCGTGCGCGGCCGGCCCCGAGTGCGTGTGCACCGGGAGGTCGAGCGACTCGCACACCTCCCAGATCGCGTCGTACTTGTAGTTCGTGTACGACGCATACTCGCCCCACTGAGCCGGGATGATGACGCCACCCCACAGGCCTTCGCCGTGCGCGCGTGTGATCTCGGCGATGGCGCCGTCGATGTCACCGAGGATCGGCGCCACGATGAGCCCGGCCCGTCGTTGCGGACTCTGGCCGCAGAGCTCGGCGGCCCAGCGGTTGTACGCGCGCGCACCGGCGAGCACCAGTTCGGGATCGGCGGTGCTGTCGATGGCGAAGCCGGCACCGAACGGCGCACCCATCTTGCCGGTGACCGCATCGGGACCGGGGAACACGACCTCGCCGGTCACGCCGTCGGTCGAGAGCTCCTCGTCGCGCTTCTTCGCGTCCCAGCCGCCGCGCAGCCCGAGCTCGTGGAGGCTGTTGCCGTCGTCGTCCTCGCCGAGCCACTCCTCCTGGAACGCCTCGCTCCCGGAGAAGACGTCGTCGTCGGTGCCGAAGCGCTCGCGCCGCATCTGCTGCATGAGCGCGTCGCGCGCCCCGAGCTCGTCGTCGAAGCGGTCGCGGTACGCGGGATCGAGGAACTCGCGGTAGACGGGCGAGTCGGGCCCCGCGTGGCAGTCGGCCGAGATGACGAGATAGCCGTTCGACATGTGCGTCTCCCACGGGTCGTCGGAGTAATGACCCTAGATTAGACACCGATGGCTCAGGTCGACACTGGCACGACGCGCGACAAACTGCTCCGCGCCGCGCTCCACCTGTTCGCACGGCAAGGCCTCGACGTGCCCCTGCGCGACATCAACGAGCTCGCCGGCCAACGCAACGCGTCGGCGCTGCACTACCACTTCGGCGGACGGCCCGAGCTGGTGCAGGCGATCATCGACCGCTACCGGCTGAGCGACGAGGAGCACGCCGCGATCGAGGCCGAGCTGCGCTCCGGTCCTCACGACATCCATGAGGTGGTGGAGGGGCTCGTCGACCGCAGCTGCGCGTGGCTCACCACGCCCGACGGCCGCGACTACATCCGCGTCGTGTTCCAGTTCGTCATCCGGTTGCCGCTGCGCCAGCACCTGCTCGAAGGCACCGACCCGCCGTCGCTGGCCTCGGTGCGCGCCCAGGCCGAGCTCATCCACGAGGCGTTGCCCGATCTCCCCGAGCACCTGGTGCGTGAACGGGCGGTGGCGTCGTTCGACCTCGTGTTGCTGCAAGTCGCCGAGCGCGCCCGCATCATCGACGACGAGGACGGCCGCGGCCTCCTCCCCGAGGCCGTGTGGAAGGCCAACCTCGTCGACATGGCGACCGGCCTCCTCACCTACGCACCGGCGTCCGCCCCTTGACGATTTGGCGTGGTTGGCCCGCGACTATCGCGGGGTAGCCACGCCAAATCGTTCTAGGAGGACTTGACGGACCAGCCGGACTCGTCGGGCTCGGTGGCGAGCAGCGCGGTGCGGAAGCGGTCGAGCAGGTCGGCGAGCTGCGCGCGGTCGCGTGCCGGCCAGTCGTCGAGCGCGACCGCGTAGTCGTTGAGCGCGATGGCGCGCGCCCGGTCGAGCACGCGACGGCCCGCGGTGGTGATCGCGACGCGCGCGACGCGCCGGTCCTCGGGATCGACGGAGCGCGTCACCAGGCCCTGATCCTCGAGCGCGCGCAGCTGACGGCTCGCGTTGGACAGGTCGACCTCGAGCCGACGCGCCACCTCGCTCACCGCGACCGGACCCTGGCGCTGCACCAACCGCAACACGCCGAGGTTGGTCTCCGACAACGAGACCCCGAGCGCACGCTGCAACCGCTCGCGTTGCCGCGGACTGCGCGTGCTCGCGATCAGCAGCGACGTGAACTCGTGGATCCGTTCGAGGTCAGTCGAGCTCACTCCGTCTCGATGAGCGACTCGAGCCGCTGCGTGGTCTCGACCCACTCCTCCACCATGTCGAAGATCACGTCGCGCACCGGCCGGACGCTGTTCATGCTGCCGACGATCTGTCCCACCGGGAACCCGGTGAGGTCGCGGTCCTGCGAGCGGGTGATTCGGCGCGCGGCCTCTGAGAACACGATGCCCTGCAGCGGCATCGGCAGGGGGTCGGGGGTGTCGTCGCGCTCCCACGCGTCGGTCCACGCGGTGCGCAGCTGACGCGCCGGCTTGCCCGTCATCGACCGCGACCGCACCGTGCCCCGCGAGTTCGCGGCGAGCATCTTCTCGACCGCGATCGGATTGGTGTCGGCCTCGGCCACGGTGAGCCAGATCGAACCCGTCCACACACCCTGCGCGCCGAGCGCCATCGCCGCCGCCATCTGCCGACCGCGGCCGATGCCACCCGCCGCGAGCACGGGCACGTCGGGACCCACGGCGTCGACCACCTCGGGCACCAGCACCATCGTCGACACGTCACCGCAGTGGCCGCCCGCCTCGGTGCCCTGGGCGACGATCACGTCGGTGCCCTGCGCGACCTGACGCTCCGCGTGCTGACGGTTGCCGACCAGGCCGCCGACGAGGATGCCGCGCTCGTGCGCCGCCTCCACGACGTACGGCGGCGGCGGGCCGAGGGCATTGACCACCATCGAGACCGGGTGCGAGAGCGCGACCTCGACCTGGCCGGGGCCCTCCTCGTCGACGCCGAGTCCTGCCGCCTTCACCACTCCGGTCTGCAGGTCGTCGGGCAGCGGCGGCACACCGTGCTCGGCCAGCAGCTCCTCGACGAACTTCTGGTGCTCGACGGGGATCATCTCGTGGAGGTTGGCCAGGCTCGCCTCGGCGCCACCACCCTTGCCCACGTACTTGGCGGGCATGGCGAAGTCGACGCCGTAGGGCATGCCGTCGACGTGCTCGTCGATCCAGCTCAGCTCGATCTCGAGTTGGTCGGGCGCGTACGCGAGCGCGCCGAGCACGCCGTACCCGCCGGCCCTGCTCACCGCGGCGACGACGTCGCGGCAGTGCGAGAAGGCGAAGATCGGCAGCTCGATACCGAGTCGGTCACAGATCGGTGTGCGCATGGCAGCCCCCCGGGGCGTTCGACGTCGGATCGAGTTACTTGCGCACGCGCAAGCATTTGTGTGGCAGAGTACGCCCGTCTTCAGACGACAGCAACACCCACTGGCAAGGGGGACCTGCTCGATGCCCGACGCACTCGTCGAACGTCACGGCCACACGATGGTCATCACGATGAACCGCCCCAAGCGCTTCAACGCGCTCACGGGGGCGATGCTCGCCCGGATGTACGACGGCATGGTCGAGGCCTGCGCCGACGACGACGTCCGCTCGATCATCCTCACCGGCGCCGAGGGCAACTTCTGCTCCGGTGCCGACCTGCGGGCCATGGCCGGCGACGCCGAGGACACCGACAGCGAGATCGACGTCGCCGCCCGCATGGCCGACGACCCCGACCTGCCGTACAAGGGTCTCCTGCGCCACTATCAGCCGTCGAAGCCGCTGATCGCCGCGGTGGAGGGCGTCGCCATCGCCGGTGGCACCGAGTTGCTGCAGGGCACCGACATCCGCGTCGCGGGCGAGTCGGCGCGCTTCGGCGTGAGCGAAGCGCGGTGGTCGCTGTACCCGATGGCGGGATCGGCCGTCCGTCTGCGCCGGCAGATCCCCTACACGCACGCGGCGGAGATCCTCCTCACCGCCAAGCACATCACCGCTGAGGAAGCCGCGCGCATCGGGCTCATCGGTCACGTGGTCCCCGATGGTCAGGCGCTCACCCAGGCGCTCGAGATCGCGGAGACGATCAACAACAACGGCCCGCTCGCGGTCGAGGCCATCCTGCGCACGCTGCGCGAGACCGACGGCATGACCGAGCAGGAAGCGCTCGCGCACGAGTTCGCGTACGGCCAGGCTGTCTTCGCGAGTGAAGACGCCAAGGAAGGCCCCAAGGCCTTCGCCGAGAAGCGCACTCCGAACTTCCAACGCAAGTAGCGCGTTTGTCGAAGATCGCGCGCGGGTAGGGCGATCGGGAACCTCCGGGGAGGTGCCCGACCGTGGCACAGGTGAGCCTCGACGACGTGACCAAGGTGTATCCGGATGGCACGTCCGCGGTCCGCGGGCTCGACCTCCGCGTCGACGACGGCGAGTTCATGGTCTTCGTCGGGCCGTCGGGATGTGGGAAGACGACCGCGCTGCGGATGGTCGCCGGTCTCGAGGACATCACCGTCGGCGAGGTCCGCATCGGCGATCGCGTGGTGAACCGCGTGCCCTCGAAGGATCGCGACATCGCAATGGTGTTCCAGAACTACGCGTTGTACCCGCACCTCTCGGTGCGCGAGAACCTCGGTTTCAGCTTGAAGTTGCACAAGGTCCCGAAGGCCGAACGTATGCAGCGGGTCGAGGACGTCGCCCGCGTGCTCGCGCTGGAGGAGCTCCTCGACCGCAAGCCGCGCAACCTGTCGGGCGGCCAGCGCCAGCGGGTCGCGATGGGCCGCGCCATCGTGCGCGAACCCGCCGTGTTCCTCATGGACGAACCGCTCTCCAACCTCGACGCCAAGCTGCGGGTCCAGATGCGCGCCGAGATCGCCCGCATCCAGCGTGAACTGGGCACCACGACCATCTACGTCACCCATGACCAGACCGAGGCGATGACCATGGGTGATCGCGTCGCGGTGCTCAAGCGCGGCGTGCTGCAGCAGGTCGACACGCCACAGGTGCTCTACGACACGCCGATCAACCTCTTCGTCGGCGGGTTCATCGGGTCGCCGGCGATGAACCTGTTCGAAGCGACGCTCCGCCTCGACGAGGCGACGCTCTCGGCCGAATTCGGATCACAACGACTGACGTTGCCGGATGCGGCACCGGTGCTGCGCGAGCGCGCGGGGTCCACCGTCGTGCTCGGGATCCGGCCGGAGAGCTTCGCCGACCCGGCTGTCGACGACCGCCTCGGCAGCGAGCGCGTCACGGTGCAGGTGGAACTGGTCGAGCGGCTGGGCTCGGAGGTGTACGCGCACTTCTCGGTGGACGCGCGACCAGTCCAGACCGAGGACACCCGCGACCTCCTCCGAGAGGGCGCCGACCTCACCGACAGCGCCCTCGAGCGACGCGTCGGCTCCGACACGACCGCCGGCGTCGCGCGCCTCGATCCCGAGACGCGCGTGCACGAAGGCACCCGAGTCGACCTCGCGGTCGACGCGCGACGCCTCTACTTCTTCGACCTCGACACGGGTCTCGCCATCGAGGGGACCCGCACCGAACGCGACCGCGCGACGGCCGCGTCGCCCAGCGACCGGGGGGACAACGAGAGGAGGCCGGCACCCGACGAGTAGGAGGACGACATGAAGCGGATCATGCGACCGTTGCTCGCGTTGGGCGCGGCACTGGCATGTGCGCTCCCGGCCTTGGGCGTCGCGGGAACGGCGTCGGCCCGAACACCGAGTCAGAAGCTCCAAGGCCAGAAGATCGAAGTGGCCGCGGTGTGGACCGGCACCGAGCAGAAGAACTTCAAGCGCGTGCTGGACGCGTTCACGAAGCAGACAGGCGTCGACGTGACGTTCACCTCGACCGGTGACGACATCTCGTCGGTGCTCGAGCCGCGCATCGCCGGCGGCGACGCGCCTGATGTCGCGATCCTGCCGCAGCCCGGGCTCCTCAAGGACTTTGCGTCGCGCGGTGCACTGAAGCCAGTGGAGGACGCCGCCGGCGCCCAGGTCGACCAGCACTACTCGCCGATCTGGCGCACACTCGGCACCGTCGACAACACGCTGTACGGCGTGTGGGTCAAGGGTGCCAACAAGTCGTTGGTCTGGTACAACGCGAACGTCTCCGACGACGCGGGCGTGAAGCCGGCGAAGACCTTCGACGACCTGCTGGCGTCGATGCAGACGGTCTCCGACTTCGGGGTGCCGCCGCTGTCGATCGGCGCGGCGAACGGGTGGACGCTCACCGACATCTTCGAGAACATCTACCTGGCGCAGGCCGGCGCGGAGAAGTACGACCAGCTGACCGCCCACGAGATCCCGTGGACCGATCCGTCCGTGAAGGACGCGCTCACGACCATGGCCAAGATGGTCAAGTCGGACTGGCTGCCCGGCGGCACGGGCGACACGCTCCAGACCGAGTTCCCCGAGTCGGTGCAGAACATGTTCAGCAACCCGCCGAAGGCCGCCATGGAGATCGAGGGCGACTTCGTCGGTGCAACCATCTCGGGGAACACCAAGGCGAAGGTCGGTACCGACGCCAAGGTGTTCTCGTTCCCGCCGATCGGCAGCGGTGAGGCTCCGGTCGTCACCGGTGGCGACGTCGCCGTCATGTTCGACGACAACCCGGCCGCGGCCGCGTTCCTGAAGTTCATGGCGTCACCCAAGGCGGGCGAGGTCTGGGCCAAGCCGGGCGGCTACATCTCGCCCAACAAGGACGTGCCGACCAGCGCGTACCCCGACAAGACGACACGGCAGATCGCCGATGCGCTCGTCAGCTCGGACAACGTGCGCTTCGACATGTCCGATCAGTACCCGTCGGCGTTCGGCGCGACGGACGGCCAGGGCGAGTGGAAGCTGTTCCAGGACTTCCTGTCGAACCCGAGCGATGTCGACGGGATCACCCAGCAGCTCGAATCCGCCGCGACCCAGGCGATGAACAGCCAGTGACGAGTCGCGCGCGGTGACCACGACCGACGTCGACGCCGGCCGGGCGTCACCGGCAGGCACCGGCGACCGGGACACCCCCGGCGCCGGTGCCGCGTCGGGCCCGCCGCCCGAGCTGGTGAGGGGTCCCGGCGACGAGATCCGGCCGCCCAAGCCGCAGCGCGGCGGGAACCTGCTGCGCGCCTTCCTGTTCCTGCTCCCCGCTCTGTTGTTGCTCGGCGCGCTCGTCGTCTACCCGATCGTGTACTCAGTGGTCCGCAGCCTGTACGGCCGCACCGGTTCGGACTTCGTCGGCGCCGACAACTACCAGCGCGCGTTCGAGTCGACGTCGACCCTGCGCGCGTTGCGCAACACCGCGATCTGGGTGGTCGTCGCGCCGACGCTGGCGACAGCCATCGGGCTGATCTTCGCGGTGCTGTCCGAGAGGGTGCGGTGGCAGACCGCGTTCAAGGTGGCGGTGTTCATGCCGATGGCGATCTCGTTCCTCGCCGCCGGCGTCATCTTCCGCTTCGTGTACGAGCAGGACCCGAGTCGCGGTGTGGCGAACGCCGTCGTGACGAGCGTCGAGGACGCGTTCCGACCGCCGGGCGAGTACCCGGGCGCACGTCCGTCAGACCCGTCGACACTCCGGGCCCGCGACGGCGGCTACCGCACGACCGCGGTGTTCCGACCAGGGGAAGTCGCGACCGTCGGCATGGTCGCGATCCGACCCGAGAACGTGCCCGCCGACGCGGTCCGCGCCCGTGAGCCGTCGGCGTCGCCGGCACGCGCCATCCGCGGCGTCGTGTGGCTCGACTTCACCCGCGGCGGGGGCGGGACGCGGGGCACCGTCGATCCCACCGAGGACGGCCTCCCCGGCATGCACGTACAGGCCGTCCGCGGCGGTGAGACCGTCGCCGACGCCACCAGCGACCCCAACGGAACCTTCACCCTCACCGACCTGTCCCCCGGCGAGTACCGCCTCGCGCTGGCGTCGGACAACTTCCGCGCGTCGGCCACCGGCGTGAGCTGGCTGGGCCCGTCGCTGGTGACGCCGTCGATCATCGCGTCGTACCTCTGGATCTGGATCGGCTTCGCCATGATCGTGATCGGCGCCGGTCTCGCCGCCATTCCCCGTGAGGTGCTGGAAGCGGCGCGCATGGACGGCGCCAACGAGAGGCAGGTGTTCCGTCGCGTCACCGCGCCGCTCCTCAGACCGGTGCTGATGGTCGTGCTGATCACCTTGATGATCAACGTGTTGAAGGTGTTCGACCTCGTGTTCGTGATCGCGCCGCCGTCGGTGCAGGACGACGCGAACGTGATCGCGCTCGAGATGTGGCGCGTCTCCTTCGGCGGCGCACACGACCAAGGTCTCGGCAGCGCGCTCTCGATCATCCTCTTCGTGCTGGTCGTCCCGGCCATGCTCTTCAACATCCGCCGAATGAAGGTGGAGCGATGACCGCGACGATCGAGCCCCCGCGCACGGAACCCGGACCGGAGCCCCCGGACGAGCCGATCGTCGTGCCCAAGGAACCCGTGTCGCGTCGGTTCGGCCGAGCGGCGTCGCACGGACCGCTGAACCTGTTGCTGCTCGTGATCGCACTGGTGTGGCTGTTGCCCACGTTCGGGCTGCTCGCCGCGTCACTCAGGCCGGAGGTCGCCAACACGCAGTCGGGCTGGTGGACGATCTTCGACCGCCTGTCGTCGGTGACCTTCGACAACTACCGGTCGATCCTCGACAACGACCTGATCGTGCACTCCTTCTGGAACACGGTGCTCATCACGTTGCCGGCAACCTTGTTGGTCGTGGGCGTGGCGTCGCTCGCGGCCTACGCATTCGCGTGGATCGACTTCCCCGGACGCGACTGGACGTTCGTGATCGTCGTCGCGCTGCTCGTGGTGCCGATCCAGGTCGCCCTGATCCCGGTGGCGTCGCTCTACGGCCGCGTCGGAATCTACGGCAGCATCCTCGGGGTGGTGCTCTTCCACGTCGCCTTCGGCCTGCCGTTCGCGATCTTCCTGTTGCGCAACTTCTTCGCCGGCATCCCGCACGAGCTGTTGGAGGCAGCACGCATCGACGGCGCGTCTGAGCTCAAGGTGTTCCGCACCGTCGTCCTCCCCATCGGTCTGCCCGCCATCGCGTCGTTGGCGATCTTCCAGTTCCTCTGGGTGTGGAACGACCTGCTCGTCGGCCTCGTGTTCGCCGACACGTCGCATCAGCCGCTGACCGTCGCCATCCGCAGCCAGTTGCGTCAGTTCGGCACCAACTTCGACGTCATCGCGCCCGCCGCGTTCCTGTCGATGCTGGTGCCGCTGGTCGTCTTCTTCGCCTTCCAGCGCTACTTCGTGCAGGGCCTCCTCGCCGGCTCCGACCGCTGAGCCGTCCGCGTGGAGCAGTCGGGTCAGACGTGGGTGATGTCGGCGCCGGCGGCTTCGTAGCTGGCGCGGATGAGGGCGCTCGAGCGCGGGTCGACGGAGATGCCGAGGCCCATCTTGCTCATCACGTACCCACCCGCAAGTCGGTGGTCGGGATCGGCGAAGCCGACCGATCCGCCCGCGCCGTAGTGCCCGAACGCGCCTGCGCCACCCATCGGCGCGAACGGTGACGCAGACCAGAACCCGAGCGCGATCGTCGACTCGACCTCCAGACCCGGGAAAGAGAGCACCTGGTCGGCACCCGACGTCTGCAGCCGGCGCGCGGCGTCGATCTGCTTGCGCGTGAGCAGAGCCTCCGACGGTCCGTCATCGACACCACCGACGAGTCCCGCGTACATGCGCGCCAACGACCGCGCGTTGGTGATGCCGTTGGCGGCGGGGATCTCGGCCTCGTGGAAGTCGCGCTCGTTGGCCGTGGAGCCGAGGTCGCCCTCGAAGGCGCCGTTGAGCGACAGCGCGCGCACGATGAGCGCCTCCTCACCGAGCATGTCGACCAGGCTCACGCCGCCGCTGTCCATCGGGATCATGGGCGCGACCCGCGGCTCGTACTCCGCCGGCAGACCGATCCAGAACTCGAGGCCGTAGGGCTCCGCGATCTCCTCTTGGAAGAAGGTGCCCAGGCTGCGCCCGTCGATGCGCCGCACGATCTCGCCGACGAGGTAGCCGTACGTGAGCGCGTGGTACCCGTGCGCGACCCCCGGCTCCCACAGCGGCAGTTGCACCTCGAGCGCGCGGATCACGGGATCCCACGCCAACGCCTCCGCGCGCGTGAGCTTGGCGTCGACGGTGGGGAGACCCGCTTGGTGGGTGAGCAACCAGCGGACCGGGATGTCCTGCTTGCCCGCCTGACCGAACTCGGGCCAGTACTCGACGACCGGCGCGTCGACGTCGAGCACCCCGCGCTCGGCCAGCAGGTGCGCGCACACCGCGGTCGCGCCCTTGGTGGACGAGAACACGATCTGCAGCGTGTCGTCGTCGTAGGGCTCGCCGGTGTCGGCGCGCACACCACCCCAGACGTCGACGACCTTCGTGCCCTCGACGTAGAACGCGTAGCTCGCGCCCTCCTCGCCGTGCTCGACGAAGTTGTTGGCGAACGCGTCGCGCACAGGTTCGAATCCGGGTTCGACGAACCCACCGACCTCGACACTCACTTGGGCTCCTTCGACGTCATTTCGCTTCCTTCGGAAGTCCCAGCACTCGCTCGCCCAGCACGTTGCGCTGGATCTCGTTCGACCCGCCGTAGATCGTGTCGGAGCGGCTGAACAGGAACAGCTTCTGCTCCAACGTCAGTTCGTACGGCAAGGATTCGCCGATCAACCCGTCGGGCCCCATCACGTCGATCATCAGCTCGCCGAGGTCGCGGTGCCACGTGCCCCAGAACAGCTTCGAGATCGACGCCTCGGGCCCGGGCACGCCCTTCGCGGCCATGCTGCGCATTGCGTTCCACTTCATGAGCCGCAGCCCGATCCAGGCGTCGACCAACCGCGCCCGCAGCACGGGATCGGCGCCGCGACCGTGCGCGCTGGCGAGCTCGAACACGTGGTCGAGCTCGCGCTCGAACCCCACCTGCTGCGCGAGCGTCGACACACCGCGCTCGAAGCCGAGCAGGCCCATGGCGATGCGCCAGCCGTCGTCGACGTCACCGACGACGAGCGACGCCTCGGTACGCGCGTCGTCGAAGAACACCTCGTTGAACTCGCCGCCACCGGTGGGCTGCACGATCGGGCGTACCTCGACGCCGGGTTGGTCCATGGGGACGAGCAGGAACGACAAGCCCTTGTGGCGCGACGACTCGGGATCGGTGCGCGCCACCACGAAGCACCAGTGCGACACGTGCGCGAGCGACGTCCACACCTTCTGTCCGTTGACGACCCACTCGTCACCGTCGCGTTGCGCGCGCGTCGCGACGTTGGCGAGGTCGGACCCGGCATTGGGTTCGCTGTACCCCTGACACCACCGTTCGTCACCCCGCAGGATGCCGGGGAGGAAGCGCTTCTGCTGCTCGGGTGTGCCGTACGCGATCAGCGTGGGCGCGAGCAGGTTCTCGCCCATGTGGTTGACGCGCGCAGGAGCCTCCGCGCGGGCGTACTCCTCGGCCCAGATGATCTGCTGGTCGAGCGACGCGCCGCGACCGCCTGACTCCACCGGCCAACCGAGCCCGATGAACCCGGCCTTGCCGAGCTCGTGCTCCCACGCGACGCGCACGTCGAAACCGACGTCCTCGTCGCCGGGACCGCCGCGCCCCTTCAGCGCCGCGTACTCGCCGACGACGTGGTCGGCGAGCCAGTGCGCGACGTCACGCCGGAAGCGCGCGTCGTCGTCGGTGAGCTCGACGTCGGCCATGCGTCAGGTAGCCATGCGTCAGGAAGGCGACATTCCGGAGGGAAGCGCCATGAGCTCGACCCGCACACCGTCGGGATCGGCGAGGAACAGGAGGTCGATCCGCGGACGCACCGCCGACGGCGTGCCGTCGACGCCGGGTGCCGCGTCGCTGTCGAGCTCGAAGCCCTCGGCCTCGTCGAAGCCGAGCCCGTCGCAGAAGAACCGGAGCGACCGCTCGAGATCACGCACGCACAGGCCCACGTGCGACGGCCGGTAGTCGCCCATTTGCCTGCCTCCCTCGAGCGTTCGACGGACCTGACGGTCCGTCAGAAACAAGCTAGCTTCGCCTCGCCCCGACCGCGACCGTCAGGAGATCCGCGATGGCCATCCCCGGCATGGAGGACTACCCGATCAAGCTCGGGACGCTGCTCTTCACCATGGTCGAACCCGAGAAGGGTCGCGAGGTCGAGTACAACCGCTGGTACGAGCACGACCACTTCTACTCGGGGTGCATGGTCGGCAAGTGGAACTTCGCCGGCAACCGCTACGTCGCCACCCGTCGTCTGAAGGCGCTGCGGTATCCCGAGCAGACCGACATGACCCCCGACCCTTCCACCGGGTCGTACCTCGCGGTGTACTGGGTGCTCGAAGGCCACCACGACGAGTGGAACCAGTGGTCGATCGAGCAGGTCACCTGGCTGCACGCGAACGGCCGCATGTTCGAGGCGCGCACCCACATCCACACGTTGCTCTACGAGAAGCGGTGGGCCCACCGCGCGCTGGACGACAGCTGCACCATCGAGCTCGCGCTCGACCACCACTTCCCCGGTCTCGTCGTCGTCGCCGGTGACGTTCAGGACGGCCACACGCACGACGAGGTCGACGCGTGGTTCCGCGACACGTACCTCCCCCACGCGTGCGCGCAGTCGTGGGGCCCCGAGGTGGTGCTCGATGCGACCACCTTGCCGTTGCTCGACGACCGGCCCGCCGACGTGCCCGCACCCGCGGCCGGTCCCAACCGGTTCCTGCAGCTGCACTTCCTCGACCACGATCCCGAAGCGGGTTGGGCCGACGGCTACGCGAAGATCGGCCAGGCGATCGACGACAGCGGACTCGCGTCGCACGTGTGGACGGGCGCGTTCATCCCGACCGACTTCGGCACCGACAAGTACACCGACGAGCTCTGGTAGCTCCCTTTCGCCCTCGCTCGCTCCCGCTCGGCCCGTCCTCAGTCGAGGATCACGATCCGGTGCTGAGTCACACGACCGTCGACGAGATCGAGCACACCGAACGACGCGTGCGCTTGCATGCGACGTTGCGTGGGTGAGCCGGGGTTGAACAACCGCTGACCGTCGACGCCCTCGTCGTCGACCGGCGCGTGGCTGTGCCCGAAGAGCACGATGGCGCAGTCGGGGAACAGGCGACGGACGCGCGCGGCCCGACCCTTGGTCGTGCCGGAGTCGTGCACCATGCCGACCCGCACGCCCGCGAGCTCGACCAGCAGCCGTTCGGGCAGCGCGCCGCGCAGCGCCACGTCGTTGTTGCCGAGCACGGCGTGCACCGGTGCGAACGTCGCCAGCTCGTCGAGCAAGCCGTGCTCGACGACGTCACCGCAGTGCAGCACGACGTCGGCGTCACGCAAGGAGGTGTACACCGGATCCGGGAGCCGGCGCGCACCGTCGTCACGGAGATGGGTGTCGGAGAGGACGACCGCGCGCACGTCGCCAGTGAACCACGTCACGTTCGAAAGTGAGGCGGACGAAGGTGTTCACCGGCTCGTCACGAATTGGCCTCAAAGGATTCGGCTCCAGCGCCGATACTGGAGAGATGGCAGACCAGCGGGAGCGCACTTCCAAGGGGAAGACGTGCGACGAGGTCCGTTCGACGCGCCTGCACTACCGGCTCCGCTGCCTCCTCTCTCCGGGCCACGACGGTGACCACCGTTGGACCCCGGAACTGGTGCCGGCGGAGGCCGAGGGCGACGCCGTCCGCGCCGGCTGACCGCACCTGCAGCCCGCAACCGGACCCACGGGTCATCACGCGAACCACGGCGCCGTCTGACCCGACGTCGTCGTTGCTGCGTCGCCGCGCGGTCCGCGCTCGGCGTGGGCATCGTTCCTCCTCGAGGTCGACGAGGCATCGCCGACGCGGTCCGTCCTGCGCGATGGACGTACGCGCCGGCGATGCCGTCGACGTTCAGGGGCGAACTAGGCCCTGCCGGCCTCGACGCTGGTGACGGTGAAGCTGGTGTCGAGCTTGACTGTGGCCTCACTGCCGTCGGACTTGGTGATGTGGACCTCGTAGGCCGCACCCTCCGCGTCCGTCTCGGCCCGGTCGACCGTTGCACCCGGCACCTCGGCCTGGGCCGCGGTGGTGGCCTGGGTCAGGTCCGCACCGGTCAACGGTGTTTCGGTGATGCCGTTGGCGGTGTGCGGACCGGGGTTCGCGTCGGCCGCGGTCGACGAGTCAGTGGACGAGGCGGCGGTCGACGTCGAGCTCGTCTGTGCTTGTGCGGTGCCGATCACCGACGCGCCGACGGCACCGCCAGTGATCGCGGCACCGACGAGGGCGCCGCTCAGCAGCGCCTTCTGTCCGAATTTCATGATGCTCCTCGGGGAGGTTGGGGACGCCGAACACGGTCGTGGTCGGCAGTGACCCAGGATGGGAGGCGTGCGCGAGGAGCCGCCTACGACAGTCGAAGGATCGGGCAAGGATGTGCTGCGAGCTTCGACAGATCCCGCTGAGGGCGCTCAGGCGCCGAAGGCTCGCAGTGCGGCGTCGACCACCGCGGTCCGGAACGCCTCGTCGAGCGGAGCGTTCGTCACCAGCAGTCGGTAGAAGACAGGGCTGACGAACGCGTCGACGACGAGGTCGATGTCGACGTCGGTTCGGAAGTCGCCGCGAGTGATCCCGCGCCGGACGACCGCAGCGCTGCGGGCGCGCTTGTCGGCGACGATCTCGGAGTAGGCCAGGTCGAGCTCGGGCGTTCGGGTGCGCGCCGCCACCAGGATCGGGAGCATGCGACCCATGGGGGTGGCGGTGACGATGGCGACGAGGTCGTCGACGAGGGCCTGCACGTCGCCGCGCGTGGTACCGGTGTCGGGCGGTGGTGCGCCGACGTTCGTGTAGCAGCGCACCGCGCTCACCACGAGGTCGAGCTTGTTCGGGAACCGGCGGTAGACGGTGTTCTTGCTCACGCCGGCACGAGCAGCGACGCCCTCCATGGTGAGGGCTTCGAGCCCGACCTCGGCGAACACGTCGACGGTGGCTTCGAGGATGGCCTCGTCGGCCTCGAGGCTGCGCGGTCGGCCCGGCGCGCGGCGCGGCGCCTCGAGGCGGGTGCTCACGACACGACCGCGGGATCCGCGGTCTCGGCGGGCGCGGCGGACCCGACGGTCGCGTCGGTGTCGGCGTGGCCCTCGGCGAGCGCGTCGTAGCTCGCGCGCGCGGGCAGCCAGATGAACGCGATCATCGCGCCGACGAACGCGACGGCTGCGGCCACGAGCACCCCGGCGTGCATGCCGTCCATGAACGCGTCGATGGCGGTGGTGCTCAGACCGGGCACCTTCTTGCCGGCGGCGAGCGCGAGTCCGAGCGACTGCTTGAGCTCGGCGGCGGTGCCACTGGGCACCGGCTTGCCGTGCAGGAAGTCACCCACCTGCGAGCCGTAGATCGAGGCGAGCACGCTGCCGATGACCGCGACACCGAGCGCACCGCCGACCTGGCGAGTGGTGTCGTTCACCGCCGAACCGACCCCCGCTTTGCCGAGCGGCAGTGAACCCATGATCGACTCGGTGGCGGGCGCCATCGTGAGCGCCATGCCGCTGGCCATGAGCGCCTGACGCCACACGATGTCGGGCCAGTACGCGCTCGTGGCGCTGAGCGACGCCCATGACACGAGCCCGGCCGTGACCATCAGCAGTCCGGTGGACACGACGAGCTTGGTGCCGATGCGCTGCACGAAGCGCGCGCTCAACGGCGACAGGATCATCATGCACAGCGCGATGGGCAAGAAGCGAAGGCCGGTCTCGAACGGTGTGTACCCGAGCACGAACTGGAAGTACTGCGTGAGCAGGAACGTCGCGCCGAACATGGCGAAGAACACGAACATGATCCCGAGGCTGGCGGCGGTGAACCGCGCGTTCTCGAAGAACCGCACGTCGAGCATCGGGTGGTCGATGCGCGACTCCCACAGGAGAAAGAGCCCGATCACGCCGATGCCCACCACGAAGCACGCGAAGATCTTCGGATCGGTCCAGCCGTCCTGCGGTGCTTCGATGATCCCGTAGAGCAGCACGCTGAGTCCGACGATCGACAGGACCGCACCCACCGGGTCGAGCTTCGGCGCCGACGGGTCCTTCGACGTGGGGATGAGGAACACCCCCGCGAGCAGACCGACGATGACGATCGGGATGTTCACCAGGAAGATCGAACCCCAGTAGAAGTGCTCGAGCAGGAAGCCGCCGGTCAGCGGTCCGAGCACCCCGGCAAGTCCCGCGGTCGCAGCCCACACGCCGATCGCCTTGCCCCGCTCGCGCGCCGGGAACACGTTGGTGATGATCGACAGCGTCGCCGGCATGATGAACGCGCCGCCGATGCCCATGAACGCGCGCGTCGCGATGAGTTGCCCCGACGAGGTCGCGAACGCCGACGCGAGCGAACCGAGTCCGAACACGACCAACCCGACCTGCAGCGCCCCTCGACGCCCGAAGCGGTCACCGAGGCTGCCGCCGGTGAGCAGCAGGCCCGCGAACACGAGCGTGTACGCGTCGACCATCCACTGCAGCTGGCTGTTCGTGGCGTCGAGATCGCGCACGATGGTGGGGATCGCGACGTTGAGGATCGTGTTGTCGAGCACGATCACGAGGAGGCTGAAGCACAGCACCGCGAGGATCCACCAGCGGCGCTCCTCGGCGTGTGACTGCGCGCGCTCGCTCAGTGTCGTGGTCACGGTCACTGGACCTCACGGAGTAACGGAACGGGGGCGTACCGATACTACCGACGGCTATCGGGCGGCTTCCACTGCCGCGAGGGCCGCGTCCACCGCATCACTCGACGCCGCGACGAGGGGCAGGCGCACGTCAGGAGTCGGGATGCGGCCCTGGGCGTGCAGCACGCCCTTGAACACCGACGGGTTCGGCTCGGCGAAGCCCGTCTGCACCACCGGGAGCAACGCCTCGGCGTGGGCACGGCCGTCGTCGACCTTGCCCGCGAGTCCGCAGTCGATCATGGCGGCGAAGCGCGCGGGGCACAGGTTGGCCGCCGCGGAGATGGCTCCGGCCCCGCCCATGAGCACCGTCGGCAGGAAGAACGCGTCGTCACCACCCAGCACGGAGAAGCCGTGCGGCGCGCCTGCGAGGATCTCGAGCGTGTCGGCGTCGAGGGCACCGACCGCCTGCTTCATGCCCACGATGTTGGGCGTGCGGGCCAGCTCGAGCACACTTTCGGCGCCGAGGTTGCGGCCGGTGCGGATCGGGATGTTGTAGACGACGACCGGCGCCGGACTCGAGGCGGCCACCGCTCGGAAGTGGGCGAGGATGCCCGCCTCCGAAGGACGGACGTAGTACGGCACGACGATGAGCGTCGCCGCCAGCGCGGGAGTGCCCGCCAGCGCCTCGACCGCAGCGATGGTCTTCGCCGTGTTGTTGGTACCCGCACCGACGATGAGCTGCGCGCCGCGTTCGTCACAGACACGCGCGCACGTGTCGACGACGGCGCGCTGCTCGTCGGCGTCGAGCGCGGGCGATTCACCGGTGGTGCCGAGGGCGACGATGCCCGCGCAGCCCGCCTCGAGCAACTCGTGGCTCAGGCTCTCGACCGCGTCGAGCGCGACCGAGCCGTCGGACGCGAAAGGAGTGACGAGCGCGGGGTACACGCCCTCGAGCAGACGGCCGGAAGTCACGGGCGCGAGGGTACCGCTTCGGCCAGCGCGCGGGCCCGGAGAAACACGTCGTCGATCATCGGTTCGGTCAGCTTGCCGGTGAACGTGTTCTGTTGCGACGGGTGGAAGCAGCCGACCACGATGGCGCGCGCGGTGGGCACCTCGAGCCGGTGCGTGAAGCGGGGGCGCGGCGTCGGTAGCGGTGACCCGGCGGCGGCGAGCGCCCGGGCCGTCGCCTCGTAGGCGAACGCGCCCAGCACGACGATCACGCCGACCCGGTCGAGGAGGTCGAGCTCGCGCTGGAAGTACGGCAGGCAGGTGTCGCGCTCGACGGGCGTTGGCTTGTTGGCCGGCGGCGCGCACCGCACCGCGGCGGTGATGTAGAGGTCGCGCAACCGGAGCCCGTCGTCGGCCGAGACCGAGGTGGGCTGGTTGGCGAAGCCGGTGCGGAACAGCGACGCGTACAGGAAGTCACCCGACCGGTCGCCGGTGAACACGCGACCGGTTCGGTTGGCGCCGTGCGCGGCCGGTGCGAGCCCGGCCACGAGCACCCGAGCCTGCGGGTCGCCGAAGCCGGGGACCGGACGTCCCCAGTACGTCTCGGCGCGGAACGACGCCCGCTTCTCCACCGCCACCTGCTCGCGCCATTCGACCAACCGCGGGCACGCACGGCACTCGACGATCTCCCCATCGAGCGCGCGCAAGGCGCTGGGACGTGCCGCGGGCCGGGAGCTCACTTCGGGCGTCAAGGGACATCAGGGTAGGGTTCGCCGCCGTGCGCGTGCTTCTCGTGGTGAACCCCACGGCCTCGTCGGTCACACCGCGCGTGCGCGCCGACGTCGAACGCGTGTTGCGCGGCGCGCACACCGTCGACGTGTCGGAGACGAAACGGCGCGGCCACGCCGCGACGCTGGCCCGCGACGCGGTCGATGCCGGCTACGACGCGGTCGCGGTGCTCGCGGGCGACGGCACGCTCAACGAAGCCGGCGGCGGGCTCGCCGGATCCCAGGTCGTGCTCGCGCCGTTGCCGGGCGGCTCGACCAACGTGTTCGCGCGCACGCTCGGCATGGCCTACCAACCCGAGGCGGCGGCACGTCAGGTGGTCGACGCGCTGGGGCGCGGATCGCTGCGCCGCATCGGCCTCGGTGCGGCCACCGCGCCGGACGCCGCGCCGCGTCACTTCCTGTTCCACCTCGGCGTCGGGTTCGACGCTGCCATCATCCGCCGCATGGAGACGCGCCCCTCGGTGAAGCGCTACCTCGCGCACCCCGCGTTCGCGGCGACGACGGTGTCGACGTGGTTCCGCCACTACGACCGCCGCACCCGCATCGCGTTCACCGTCAGGCAGGAGGGCGGCGAGGGCGACGCCATCGGCGAGGGTCCGTACGCGGTGATCTCCAACTCGGACCCGTACTCGTACGTCGGTCGGCGCGCGATGCACATCGCACCCGGCGCGTCGCTCGACGACGAGCTCACCGTCACCGTGATGCGCACACTCCGCCCCGCGGTCGTCGTGCGCGCCGCGACCGCGGCGGTGGGTCGGATCACGTACCTCACGACGTCACCGGAGATCGTGCAGCGCACCGACGTCTCGTCGGTGGAGGTCACGGCCGACGCCCCGTTCCCCTGGCAGGTCGACGGTGACTACCTCGGCGAGGTCGCGCGCCTCGACGTGACGTTTCAGCCCGACGCGCTGACCCTCGTCGTCCCCTGACGCCTCCGCCTCCCTCACCGAGCGCGTTCACCAAGGCGGTAGAGCTCGGGGGCGTCGGTGATGACGGCGTCGACGCCGGCGTCCCGCAGGAGCTCGAGCTGCGCCGCGTCGTTGACGGTCCACACGTTCACCTGCACGGCCAGGTCATGGGCGCGGGTCACGAAGGCAGCGACGTCGATGCCCGCGAGCGTCCACACGTCGGGGTGCACCGCGGGGTGTCCGTGCTCGACCGCGATCGCGAGCGCGGAGTGCGGGTCGAGCCCGAACGACAGGAACCCGGTGGGGAGGTCGGGCGCCAGCGTGTGGACCCGGTCGATCACGGCGAGGTCGAACGACGACACCAGTACGTCGTCGGTTGGCACGTCGTCGGACGCCGCGGACGAGCGAGCCGCCCACAGGTCGACCAGGGCCTCGGCTGCGCGCGGGTCGGGGTCCTTGATCTCGACGTTCACGAGCCGGCCCCGGCAGACGTCGAGGACGGCGGCGAGGGTCGGGACGTCGGGCAGTGCCCGGCCGAGCTCCAACGCGGTGAGCTCGCCGAGCCGGCCGATCGGTGTCTCGGCGTCGTGGCGCACCACCAGCGCGTCGTCGGCGGTGCGGTGCACGTCGAGCTCCACGCCGTCGGCCCCCCGGTCGACGGCCTCCCTCATCGCGGGAAGCGTGTTCTCCGGCGCCAGCCGGTTGGCTCCCCGGTGTGCGAGCACGAGCATCCCGCCCACCATGCCCGCGACTCACAACAGACGTGAAATTCCTGATCAGCCCCTTGCGCGCGGGGGCGGACGAAATTAGTCTCGGATTCAAGCGCCTCGAGGTTCGCCCGGGGACGCGGAAATACGGACATACCGCCTGAGTTGCCTACTGGGGGAATGACGCGTGGCACTGACCTGGGTTCGGACGCACGATTGGGATGTCACTGCATGGCGCACGCGATCGGCGTGCCTCGACTCCGACCCCGACGTGTTCTTCCCGATCGGGAGCAGCGGCCCTGCGGTCGAGCAGATCGAGACCGCCCGCCGGATCTGCGGCGCGTGCACCGTCAACGCCGAGTGCCTCGAGTTCGCCCTGGCCACCAACCAGGAGGCCGGCATCTGGGGCGGTGCCACCGAAGAGGAGCGCCGCAAGCTGCGCAAGTCCTGGCTCGCCGCCCAGCGGATGGTCGGCTAGCCCACGCCCCACCACGCTTTGGCGTCACTCGACCATCAGAATTGATGGCTGACTGACGCCAAAACCTCGGCTCGGGTCAGGGGTGCTTGAGCGGGACGGTGAGGTGGACGCGCGTCCCGGCGTCGCTGCGCAGCTCGATGGTGCCACCCAGTTCGCTGGTGACCAGCGTGTGCACGATCGACAGGCCGAGCCCACTCGACTGCTCGACGGTGAACCCGGGTGGGAGGCCCACGCCGTCGTCGACCACGTCGACGAGCAGCTGACCGTCGGAGCGCGCCAGCTGCACGGTGATCTTGCCGGCGGTGCGGCCGGCGTCTTCGGGGAAGGCGTGGTCGACCGCGTTCTGCATGAGCTCGTTGAGCACCACCGCGAGCGGGGTGGCGAGGTCGCCCGGCAGCATGCCGGCGTCGCCCTCGACCGCGAGGCGCAGGTCACGGTCGGGGCCGGTGACGGTCTCGGCCACCACCCGCACGAGCGGCTGCACGATGTCGTCGAAGCGCACTTCGTCGCCCGGTTCACGCGAGAGCGTCTCGTGCACGATGGCGATCGACCGGATCCGCCGCTCCGATTCCTCGATCGCCTCCTGCGCCTCCGGTGACTGCAACCGCCGCCCCTGCAAGCGCAGCAACGCGGCGATGGTCTGCAGGTTGTTCTTCACCCGGTGGTGGATCTCGCGGATGGTCGCGTCCTTGGAGAGCAGCAGACGGTCACGCCGACGCAGGTCGGAGACGTCGCGCAGGAGCACGCACACGCCGACGACCTTGTCGTCGGAGAGTTGCGGGATGGCCTGCAGCAGCAGCGACGTCTCGCCCCGCTCGATCTCCTCGGTGACCGGCAGCCGCGCCCGGATGGCGACGTCG
>DASXXX010000300.1:0-1986 GCA_036502765.1 Acidimicrobiia bacterium
GGTCCCGAAGTGGAGGACGGAGCAGGTGCATCTCGAGCGATCCGGCGTGCGACGCCGGCTGTCGGTGCTCGTCGCGATCGCAGCGATCGCCATCGTCGCCGCCGCGTGTCTGCCGCCGGCACCGCCGCCGCCTCCTCCGACTACGACCACGACGACGACAACGGCGCCGCCTCAGCCGATCTGCGGCGCGGGCGAGTCCGCGGCCGCGACTGCGCTGGATGGAGCGGGCGACGACAGCGGCAAGCTGGCGAACCAGTACGTCGCGGTGGTGGCGCACAACGGGCGATCGAAGGTGCTCACCCGCCACGTCGAGAGCGACGCCGACATCGCGCGCTTCCGCGCCGACGCTGCAGCGCAGGGCGAGGTCACGTCGTTCGCGCCCGACGGCGAGGTCCAGGCGCTGGCCGAGACCCCGACCTGGGGGTTCATCGACTCCGGCTTCGCGACCGCGTGGGGGAACCCGGTCAACAACGATGGCACCGGGATTCGGGTCGCGGTGCTCGACACCGGCATCAGCAAGACTCACCCTGACCTCACGGGGCATTTCACCAGTTGCAGCGCTGACATCGTGTCGGCGAGCGACACGGCGAACCCGCCGAGCGACGCGACCGACCCGTCCAGCAGCGGGCACGGCACCCACGTCGCCGGCATCGTCGCCGCCACCGCCAACAACGGCATCGGCGTCGAGGGTGGAGCGCCGGGCGTCACGCTGATCCCCGTCCGTGTGCTCGGCGCCGGCGGCGCGGGTGCGTACTCCGACGTCGCGGCCGGGATCTTGTGGGCGGCCGACGTGAGCAAGGGCAACGCCCAGGTCATCACGATGAGCCTCGGCGGGAAGGCGAGCGACCCCACCGTCACGCAGGCGATCGCCGACATCGAGAACCCGAGCAACGTCAACTACACCCACCCCGTCATCACCGTCGCGGCCGGCAACACGTTGGGTAGCCCACCGCTGTTCCCGGCGTCCCTCGCCAACGCCACGCCGCAGATGATCTCGGTCTCCGGTTTGTGCAAGGTTGGAACCAACACAGAGTGGTGCACGAGCGCGAACCCTTGGCCAGCGGACGCGCCGTATCAGCTCGCTGGCTACTCGTCGAACGCGTGGAGCGGTACCGGCACGCCCACCGGCATCAGCGCGCCAGGCACGCAGATCAACTCCACCCTGCCCACCGCCGTCGCCCCGAGTGGCTACGGCCTGCTCAGCGGTACTTCGATGGCCACTCCGTTCGTGGCTGCCGCCGCCGCCCTGGTGGTGCAGCACTGCCCGTCCGACACCGCCGCCCAGGTGGTGAGCCGGCTCGAGAATTCCGCCCACGACCTCGGCCCCGCCGGTGTCGACACCATCTACGGATACGGCAAGCTCGACGTCGCGGCCGCCGTCGCGAGCTGCTGACCCGAGGAACGCCGAGAGGGCGCCGGTAGCCTGACGCCGGCATGGAACGTCTCGGGCTCGTCGGTCTCCCCAACAGCGGCAAGTCGAGTCTGTTCAACGCGCTCACCGGCGCCGAGACGATCGTCGCGCCGCACCAGTTCTCCACCACCGAGACCACGGTCGCGCTCGCGCAGGTCCCCGACGAGCGCGTCGACCTGCTCGGCAAGATGTCGAACTCGAAGAAGCTGGTGTACACCGGGTTCGAGATCGTCGACATCGCCGCGCTGGTGAAGGGTGCGAGCACGGGCGAGGGGCTCGGCAACCGGTTCCTCGGCTCGCTGCGCGACTGCGACGCCATCCTCTACGTGCTGCGGGCGTTCGAAGACCCGTCGGTGATGGGCGACGCCGATCCCCGCTCCGACCTCGACACGCTCGAGCTCGAGTTGGTCCTGGCCGACCTGGCTTCGGTCGAGGGCCGCCTCTACCGCCAGCAGCGCGCGGCCAAAGGCGACAAGTCGCTCGCGGGTGAGATCGCGGCGTTGGAGAAGGCGGCCGGTGTGCTCGGCGACGGCACGCCGCTCTACCGCGCCGAGCTCGCCGACGACGAGCGCGAG
>DASXXX010000301.1:0-12436 GCA_036502765.1 Acidimicrobiia bacterium
GCCCTCGCCGCGGTCACCGAGCAGCGCGGCTTCGTGCTGCAGGCCGGCGACTGCGCGGAGTCGTTCGACGCCTTCTCGGCCAACGCCATCCGCGACAAGCTGAAGGTCATCCTGCAGATGGCCGTCGTGCTCACCTACGGCAGCGGCGTACCCACGGTCAAGATCGGCCGCATCGCCGGACAGTTCGCCAAGCCCCGGTCCGCCCCCACCGAGACGCGCGACGGTGTCGAGCTGCCGTCGTTCCGCGGCGACATGGTGAACGACTTCGAGTTCGAGGCCGGAGCCCGTCGCCCCGATCCGCAGCGGCTCGTGCAGGCGTACCACCAGGCCGCGTCCACGCTCAACCTCCTGCGCGCGTTCGCCAAGGGCGGCTTCGCCGACCTGTCGCGCGTGCACGCGTGGAACCTCGAGTACGTCGACGCCAGCCCCGAAGGCCAGCGCTACAACGCACTCGCCAACGAGATCGACCGCGCGCTGCGGTTCATGTCGGCGTGCGGCATCGACCTCAACGCCGAGCACCAGCTCCACGAAGTCGACTTCTACACGTCGCACGAGGCGCTCCTGCTCGGCTACGAGGAAGCGCTCACCCGGCGCGACAGCATCACCGACCGCTGGTACGACTGCTCCGCCCACCTCGTGTGGGTCGGCGAACGCACCCGTCAGCTCGGCGGCGCGCACCTGGAGTTCCTGAGCGGCATCGGCAACCCGGTGGGCGTGAAGCTCGGACCGAAGGCTTCGCCCGAAGAGGTCGTCGCGATCTGCGACCGCCTCGATCCAGCGCGCACGCCGGGTCGCCTCGTGCTGGTGAGCCGGATGGGTGCCGACGCCATCGGCGACGCGCTCCCGCCGCTCCTACGCGCGGTGAAGCTCAGCGGTCACCCGGTGGTGTGGATGTGCGACCCGATGCACGGCAACACCTACGCGCACGCGAGCGGCTACAAGACGCGCGACTTCGACGACGTGATGCGCGAGCTGCACGGGTTCTTCGCCGCGTGCGACGCGGCCGACGTGTGGCCCGGCGGTGTGCACATCGAGCTCACCGGCGAGAACGTGACCGAATGCCTGGGGGGCAGCCACGAGGTGCTGGGCGACCACCTGGAGCAGCGCTACGAGACCAGTTGCGACCCGCGGCTCAACGCCCGCCAGTCGCTCGACCTCGCGTTCCAGGTCGCCGAGCTCCTCCGTCGCTGACCGCGGGCACCGTCCCGTGATCGAACACCGCTCTCCACGCGCGACCATGGTGACGTGACTCGCTTCGACGACCTCGGTCCCAACTCCGGCCTGGCCGAGGAGCTGTACCAGCGCTACCTCGAGAACCCGGCCGCGGTCGACACCCACTGGCGCGAGTACTTCGACCGCCAGCCCGCCCCCACCAACGGTTCGCCCACCGCACCAGCCACGACAGCTGTTCCGGTCGTGCCCGCGCCGGCTCCAGCGGCACCGGCGACGCCGCCCGCGCCCCGACCGGGTCCGCTCGTCCTCGAGGGCGACGAGCCCGAGCCGCTCCGCGGTGCCGCCGCCCGCACGGTCGAGAACATGGAGGCGAGCCTCGGCGTCCCCACCGCCACCTCGGTGCGCGTGATCCCGGCCAAGCTGCTCGAGGTCAACCGCCAGATCCTCAACAACCAGCTCGCCCGCACCGGCGCGGGCAAGGTGAGCTTCACGCACTTGATCGCGTACGCGGTGCTGCGCGCGCTCGCCGACTTCCCCGCATTGAACTCCGCGTACGGCACCGAGGACGGCAAGCCCGTCGTCGTGCGCCACCAGAACGTGAACCTCGGTCTCGCGGTCGACGTGCAGAAGCGCGACGGCACGCACTCGTTGCTGGTGCCCAACGTGAAGGGCGCCGGGGCCCTCGACTTCGCGGGCTTCTGGCGCGCGTACGAAGAGCTCATCGTGAAGGTGCGCGGCAACAAGATCTCGCCTGACGACTTCGCCGGCACCACCGCGTCGATCACCAACCCCGGGATGATCGGCACCGTGCACTCGGTGCCCCGGCTGATGCCCGGCCAGGGGTTCATCGTCGGCGTCGGCAGCATCGGCTATCCCGCCGAGTTCGAAGGCGCCGACCCCGCCGCGCTCGCGCAGCTCGCCGTGAGCAAGGTCACCACGCTCACCAACACCTACGACCACCGCATCATCACCGGCGCCGAGAGCGGCGAGTTCCTGCGTCGCATCCACGAGCTGTTGCTCGGCGAGGACGAGTTCTACGACGACGTCTTCGCGAGCCTGGCCGTCCCCTACGAGCCGGCGCGCTGGCTCGCCGACCGCAGCGGGTTCGCCGATCCCGCGACCCAGAACGAGAAGGTCGTGCAGGTGCACGCCCTCATCAACATGTACCGGGTGCGCGGCCACCTGATCGCCAACCTCGATCCGCTCGGACGTCGCGCGCCCGACACGCACCCCGAGCTCGACATCACCCACCACGACCTCTCGATCTGGGACCTCGACCGCGAGTTCCCGATCGGCAACCTCGGCGCCGGCAGCCTCCCGCGCAAGGTCATGCCCCTGCGCGACATCCTCGGCGTGCTGCGTGATGCGTACGCGCGCACCGTCGGCGTCGAGTACATGCACATCCAGGAGCACGACCAGAAGGAGTGGCTCCAGGAGCAGATCGAGGTGCCGTACCCGCTCGTCACCGCGGCGGAGAAGCACCGGGTCCTCGAGCGGCTCAACGCCGCGGAGGCGTTCGAGCGCTTCCTGCACACCAAGTACCTGGGTCAGAAGCGCTTCAGCCTCGAGGGCGCGGAGACGCTCGTCCCGATGCTCGACGCGCTCTGCACGTTGGCGGCCGACGCGGGCATGAGCGACGTCGTGCTCGGCATGGCCCACCGCGGGCGGCTCAACGTGCTCGCCAACGTGATCGGCAAGTCGTACTCGCAGATCTTCCGCGAGTTCGAAGGCGAGCTCGACCCGTCGACCACGCAGGGCTCGGGCGACGTGAAGTACCACCTCGGCGCGGTCGGCAAGCACCAGTCGCCCGACGGCACCGAGGTGCGCCTCACGCTGGCGGCCAACCCCAGTCACCTGGAGGCGGTGGGACCGGTCGTCGAGGGCGTCGCGCGCGCGGTCGGTGACGCCAACGCCGACGACGCCCGTCGCTCGGTCCTGCCCGTGCTGCTGCACGGCGACGCCGCGTTCGCGGGGCAGGGCGTGGTGGCGGAGACGTTCAACCTCTCCGAAGTTCCCGGCTACGAGGTCGGCGGCACCGTCCACGTCGTCGTGAACAACCAGCTCGGCTTCACCACCGCACCCGAGCTCGGCCGCTCGAGCGTCTACCCGACCGACGTCGCCAAGATGGTGCAGGCGCCGATCTTCCACGTCAACGGCGACGACCCCGAAGCCGCGGTGCGCGTCATGAAGCTCGCATTCGAGTTCCGCAACCGCTTCAAGAAGGACGTCGTCGTCGACCTCTTCTGCTACCGGCGCTACGGGCACAACGAGGCCGACGAGCCGGCCTTCACCCAGCCGCGCATGTACGAGCTCATCGACGAGCACCTCCCCGTGCGCGCGCTCTACACCCAGCAACTCGTGCAGCGCGGTGACATCACGCTCGACGACGAGCAAGCGGTCGAGTACGACTTCAAGGCGCGCCTCGACCGCGCGTTCGAGGAGACCCACACCGGACGCGCCGCCGACGACGACGACTCCGACCTCACCGACGGATGCCTCGACGACGACGTCGATGAGCTCCCCCCGGTCGACGATCCCGTGGCCACCGCGGTCCCGATCGCTGCGCTCGAGCGCGTCGTCGACGGCCTGACCCGCGCCCCGGAGGGCTTCGAGGTGAACCCGAAGCTGGAGCGCCAGCTCGCGGCGCGCGGGGCCATGCTCGAGAAGGACGAGGTCGACTGGGCCATGGCCGAGGCCCTCGCGTTCGGGTCGCTCGTGCTCGAGGGCACCCCGGTGCGCCTCGCCGGCCAGGACACGCGTCGGGGCACGTTCAGCCAGCGCCACGGCGTGCTCGTCGACCAGAGCAACGAGCGCGAGTACGTGCCGCTGGCGCACCTGTCCGACGACCAGGCGCCGTTCATGCTCTACGACACGGTCCTGTCGGAGTACGCCGCGCTCGGGTTCGAGTACGGCTACTCGATCAGCTCCGACGCGCTGGTGTGCTGGGAAGCGCAGTTCGGCGACTTTGCGAACGTCGCGCAGGCCGTCATCGACCAGTTCATCGCCACCGCCGCCGACAAGTGGGGCCAGCGCAGCAGCCTGGCCATGCTCCTCCCCCACGGCCTCGAGGGTCAGGGTCCGGAGCACTCGAGCGCCCGCATCGAGCGCTACCTCACGTTGTCGGCCGAGGGCAACCTGCGCGTCGTGTATCCCACCACCGCGGCGCAGTACTTCCACGTGCTGCGCCGCCAAGCGGTGTCGGCCCGGCACGTGCCGCTCGTGTGCTTCACCCCGAAGCGCTACCTGCGCATGCCCCACACGCGTTCGCCGCGAGCCGCATTCACCGACGGCGCGTTCTCACCGGTGCTCGACGACCGCAACGCACCCGACACCGTGAACCGCGTCATCCTCTGCACCGGCATGATCGCCCACGAGCTGATGGACGAGCGCGACGCACGCGGCGCACCGGCTGCGATCGTGCGGGTCGAAGAGCTGTACCCGTGGCCGGAGGCGCAGCTGTTCTCGGTGCTCGACCGCTACCCCGACGCCAAGCAGGTGTGGTGGGTGCAACCGGAGCCCGCGAACATGGGCGCGTGGAACTACATCCACATCCGGCTGCACCGCGTGCTGCGCGACCGGGCCAAGCTCAAGCACGTGTCCCGCGCCCCGAGCGCGAGCCCGGCCAGTGGCAGCTCCAAGGTGCACGACGCCGAGCAGCGCGCGCTGCTGGCCGCCGCCTTCAACAAGCTCTGACCGCCAGCCCCATCGAGGTTGCGTCACTTGACCGCGTTATACGCGGCCAGCTGACGCAACCTTGCGGGGGTGGGCGGCGAAGAAGTCGAGCATGAGCTTGGTGGCGTCGATGGATGCCGTCGTCGCCCCGAGACGATCGGCGCGCACCGCGGCCGAGCCGGGCCACGTGTGGCCACCGCCGATGACGCGGTAGAGCTGCACCGCGCCGCTCGGCGGGCAGTCGGGCCACACCAGATGCTGCACGTCGTCGGCGACGAACGACTGTGCGGGCGGGCTGCCGCAGCCGTCGAATGCAGCCCACGCCGCGGCCGCGTCGTCGACCGGCTTCGCCGTCGGCACGCCGAGGGCGCGGCCGATGGGCGCGCCCGAGAAGTAGGCACCGCCCGCGTAGGGCACGATCGGATCGGCGGTGCCGTGGAACGCGAGGACACTGACGCGTGGCGTGCCCGCCGCGCACACCTCGGTGGCGTTGATCCCGGCCACCGGCGCGATCGCGGCCAGTCGTCCCGGCAACGCGCACGCGAGCAGGGTCGAGAACATCGCGCCGTTGGAGATGCCGGTCGAGAAGACCCGCTGCTGGTCGATGCACAGTGCCCGGTTCGTGGTGCGCAGCATCGCCTGCGTGAACGCGACGTCTGGGTTCGCCGTGGTCGCGGGCACGAGCGACCAGTGTCGCAACACGCTGCCTTGCCCGTTCGGGGTGATCACGACGTACCCACGCTCACCGGCTTGGTCGTCGAGCCTCGAATAGAGCGACTGCTCCTGCATGTTCGAACCGAGCCCGTGGAAGTCGAACACCAACGGTGCGGGCTTCGCCGGGTCGTAGTTGTCGGGGATCGCCAGCAGGTACTCGCGGTCGGTGCCGTCGACGGTCACGTGCTGGTTGGTGGCCCCGGCCACGGCTCGCTTTCCGCAGCCACTCGAGGCCCGTTTCGCCGCGGCCGCGCCGGTCGCCGGGACCACCATGAGGAGCGCGACGGCGAGCGCGAGCGCCGTGGCGAACGAGGCGGTACGGGTGCGCATGGTGTGCAGCATGGACGACGACCGTCAGGGGAACGTGCCCGTGACATCAGGGCAGGATGGTGAGGCCTCGGTAACCTACGGCCGACACGGGGGAAGGACGAGCATGAGCACGTACGACGGACCGCCGCTCCACCGCCCGGAGACGTACGCCCACGGGTTCCCATACGACGTCTTCCGCGATCTGCGCAACCACGATCCGGTGTCGCACCACGAGCACCCGCAATGGGAGGGCGGCTACTGGGCGGTGACGCGGCACGCCGATGTGCAACGGGTGTCACGGGACTGGAACGGGTTCCACAACGCACCCAACCCGTTCCTGCCTGGCGACGGTGAACTGGTCGACGAGAGTGGCTCGTCGCTCCTGATGATCAGCCTCGATCCACCCGACCACACGAAGCTGCGCAAGCTCATCTCCTCGGGCTTCACGCCGCGCCGCATCAACGATCTCGCCGCCCAGGTGAAGGCACGCGTCGACTCGGTGATCGACTCCGTCGCCGACCGGGGCGAGTGCGACCTCGTGCGCGACGTCGCGCTCTGGCTGCCGCTGCACGCGATCGCCGACCTGGTCGGTGTCCCCGAGGAAGACCGCAAGCAGGTCTTCGAGTGGACCGAGCTCACCTTCGGCTTCGACGCCGACACCACCGCTGAGGAACGAGGTGAAGCCGCGCAGTCGATGTACGCGTACGCCGACGCCATGTGCGCAGAGCGCGCCAACGAGCCGCGCGACGACCTGATGTCGGTGCTGCTGCATGCCGAGATCGACGGCGACCGCCTCGACCAGATGCAGATCGCGGTGTTCTTCATGCTCCTGCAGAACGCAGGATCCGAGACGACCCGCAACCTCATCACCACGGGGATGCTCACGCTGCTGGAACGTCCCGACGACCTGGCGCGGCTGCAGGGCGACCTCTCGATCCTGCCGGTGGCGATCGAGGAGCTGCTACGCCTCGCCACCCCCGTGATGTCGTTCACCCGCATGGCCACCAAGGACACCGAGATCGGCGAGCAGGCTGTCGCCGCGGGCGACCACGTGCTCATGGTGTACGCGTCGGCCAACCGCGACGAGCGCGCCTTCGACGACCCCGACGGTCTCCACCTCACCCGCGACCCCAACGACCACGTCGCGTTCGGCGCCGGCGGACCGCACTTCTGCCTCGGCGCGCACCTCGCGCGGCTCGAGAGCAAGCTCATGTTCGAGGCGATCCTGACGCGCTTCGAGGGCCTCGAGCTCGCGGCTGACCCCGCGGCACTCCCCCGCGTGAACTCGAACCTCATCGACGGACTCGCCGAGATGCCGGTGTGCTGGACCGGCGTGCGATGACCACCCACTTCATGAACCTCCTGCGCTGATGCGCGCGGTCACGATGCTCCACGGGCGCCTGGAGCTCAAGGACATCCCCGAGCCGCCCATGACCGACGACCACCTGCTCGTCGAACCGCTCGCGGCGGGCGTGTGCGGCGGCGACCTCAACGCGATGGAGCACGCCGACGAGTTCCTGCACGCGTCACGCGCCAGTGGCACACCGCTGTTCCTCTTCGATCCCGATCGCGATCTCGTGTTCGGTCACGAGTTCACCGCGCGCGTCGCGGAGGTGGGCGCGAACGTCGAGGGCTACGCACCCGGCGACCTCTTGCTCGTGTCACCGGCGGTGCTCGATCCCGACGGTGTCGCGCATTGTGTGGGATACGCGTCCGACTACCCGGGTGCGCTGGCGGAACGCGTGGTGGTGTCGCCCTACGGGCACGTGCCGATCCCCGACGGCGTCTCGCCCTACGAGGCCGCGGCCGTCGACCCACTCGCGACCGGCCTCAACGGCGTGTGGCGCTCCAAGATCGACCCGCCCGCCGGCGCGGTCGTCACCGGGTGCGGGCCCGTCGGGCTGGGCGCGCTCGCCGCACTCGTCGAGCGGCGCATCGACCCGATCGTCGTGTCGGATCCCTCCGCGTCTCGCCGCGACGTGGCGCGAAGCTTCGGCGCGCACGCGGTCGTCGACCCTTCGGAAGACGACCCGGTCGCCGCGTGGCGCGATCTCGCCGACGCGTCGCAACGCCTCTACGTGTACGAGGCGTCGGGCAAGCCGGGTGTGCTCGACTCGCTGCTCTACACGGTGCCGTCGTACACGCGCATCTCGATCGTGGGTGCGTGCATGGTCGACGACCCGATCCGCCCGATCGTCGGGATCTACAAGAACGTCACCATCGAATTCTGCTTCGGCATGGGTCCCGACGGCGACGAATACCCGTTCGCGGCGACCTTCGAGCGACTCGCCGACGGGCGCATCGACGCGTCGAAGCTCGTCACCGGCTACGCCGGACTCGAGGGCGTCGACGACGTGTTCCAACACCTCCGTCCCGGCGACTACCGCGACATCGACCACATGAAGATCCTGGTGCGCCACGACATCGAAGGTCCCGGCATCCACGCACCTCGCTGACGAGGTCGGCCGGCCGCCGGAGGAAAGCCGCCGGAGAAATGCCGTCGGAGGAAAGCGATCGGCGGGGTGTCGGCCGAGCTCCCAAACGGGTACCGTCAGCGTGCGAGGTTGAGCAGCCAGCCACCGCCAGAACGTGCAGCACGGTGGAGGAATCGGTTGCCCCCTCTCCGCGAGAACTCCTCGTCCCCCCCGAACGCCCGCGACGCTGAACGCCTCGCCCGCCGCGCCGTCGGGTTGGCTCTCGACCCCGACATCTCGGTCGCCGACGCGGCGCGTCTGCTCGTCGGCGACGCGCGGCACGACCGGATGCTCCTGGGGGCAGCTCGCGTCCGAATCCTGCAGGCCGCCAGTGGCGCCGCGAGCCAGCGAGCGGCGCGGGCGGTGTGGATGGCCGCACAGCTGCTCGACGCCGACGACGAGCAGGACCACGCGGTCGACACGCGACGGGTCGTGCTCATGGGTATGCCGGGTGCCGGCAAAGGCACCCAGGGCAGGCAACTGGCACGCGCACTCGACGTTCCGCACATCGCGATGGGCGAGCTCATCCGCGAGGTCGCTCGCGAGGAGACACCGTTCGGGTTCCAGGCGCAGGTGTTCATGGAACGCGGGTTGCTGGTGCCCGACAGCCTCGTCCTCGAGATCATCGCCCGTCGATTCGCGGGCGATGACGTCCGGACGCGCGGCTTCGTCCTCGACGGCTTCCCCCGCACGATCGAGCAGGCGATCGCGCTCGAGGCACTCCTCGGATCGCGCCCCGTCGAGGTGGTGATCGAGCTCGCGGTGCAGGCCGACACCGCGCACGGGCGACTGCACTCGCGAGGCCGGCTCGACGACCTCGACGAAGCCGTGACCCGCCGGGTCAGTGACTTCGAGCAGCGGACGACGCCCGTTCTCTACTGGTACGGCGCACGCGCCGAGGTCTGGTCGATCGATGGCGAACGAGACCAGGCCGAGGTGACCGGCGAGCTACTCGAGCGCATCGCCGAGTGGGACACCCGGCGCAGCCCGTCCTGAGGTCAGCCGCCGCCGGCGGGCGCGCCCATGGCATCGATGACGATGCCGGTGGCGACGTCACGCAGCTTCCGGTTCTCGTGTTGCGACCGGACTTTGAGCATCTCGAATGCGTCATCGGGATCGACCCGGTGCTCGGCGATCAAGACCCCCTTGGCTTGTTCGATGACCGCGCGCGACTCGAGCGCCTCCTGGAGCTGCTCGCTGAGCGTCTGCGCCGCCCAGTAGGCGTGCGAGTTGGCCAGCGACGTCGCCGCGTGGGCGACGAACACACTGACGATCTGGTCGTTGCCGTCGAACGCACCCGTCTGGCGCGAGTAGAGGTTGAGGGCACCGAAGACCGATTCGTCGTTGTTGAGTGGGAGCGACAACGTGCTGCGCACGCCGTGCGCGGCGGCGGACGCGGCGAACTCCGGCCAGCGAACATCGGTGAGCGTGTCGTCGATGCGGAGGATCTGACCGGTGCGGTAGGCCGCGACGCAGGGGCCGCGTCCCGTCTCGTACTGAGCCCGGTCGATCTCGGGTGCCTCGGGTTCGGTGAACACTGCTGTCGTCGGCGTCTCGCCCCGTACGAGGGTGACACCGGCCATGTCGCAGCCGTCGAGTTGGTCGACGGCGAGGTCGGACACCCGCTGCAGGAGTGGAAGCAACGATCGGTCGTCGGATTCGAGCTGCGCGAGACCCAGCAACTGCTCGACGAATTCAGCGGGATACTGCACGAGGCTCCGATCACGGAAGCCGTTGCATCCCCTGTGAACTCAAGGAAGGTTCCGACTCGAGGCTTGAGACTACCCCTCGCCACTCCGGGCACCCTCGGCCTCGAGGTCGAGCTCGAACCAGACCGTCTTGCCACCGTTCCTGACCGCGACGCCCCATGCCGAAGCCAGCGACTCGACGAGCACGATGCCACGCCCGTGGTCGTCACTCGGTTGGGGGTCCTGCCGCACGGGCAGGGCGGTGCTCGGATCGTCGACCTCGACCCGGATCGACGACGGTCGGCGGACCGCACGGAGCGCCATCGGTGCACCGACATGGCGCACCACATTGGCAACGAGCTCACCAGTGAGCAGCTCCGCGACGTCACTGACGCCCTGCAGACACCAGATTCGCAGCACGTCACGGAGGAACTCGCGCGCGTGCCTCGCAGCCGAGACGTCGTTCTCGAGTTCGAGCGTGACAATCGTCGCGTCCGAAACCACCATCGCAACCGCTCCTTGATCGCGAATGTCGGGACGGACGTTGGCTCGTGTCGAGCGCCGTCGAGCCAGGCTCGAGCACAGCGCAAATCCCTTGTTCACTGAGTGGTGCCCGATCGAGTGGGTCTCGAACCCCGTGCTTCGGAACATTCTCCGCTCGGCCATGTCGAGTTCACCTGCGCGTCAAGCCGACGACCGACTCGTTCCGTATGGTGCGCACGTCAGCGGAACCCCGAGAGGGCCGAGCCCAGCCCCCGCCGCGAGGCCGCTCGGGGATCCGCTGCAGGACGCACCGTGGTGGATGACGGTCGCCGGGAGGATGACGACGATGCTCGCAGAGAACACGATCGAGACGCTGAACCCGAGAACCCTGGAAGCACGAGAGCGCGATCTCACGCGCGGCGTGCTCTCGCTGATCTGCCGTTCGACGGGACGGCGACGCACGCCCGACGAGTGCCGCCACCTCGACGTGCTCGTCGGTGAGATCCGCGACGTGCGCCACGCACGCCGCGAAGCCGCTCGCCTCAGCTGATCCCGGCCCGCTCGGCCAGGCCGCGGACGAACGCGGCCTGCCCTGCGTGCGCGATGTCGTCGTCGACGACGCTCACGAGTCGCACGCCGAGCGTCACCGGCGGATCCCACCGTTCGTCGACGACGCGGTCGAGATCGTCGGCGCGCAAGCCGGTGACGTAGCGGGTCGTCGCTGCATCCACGGCATCGAAGTACCCGCGCAACAGCTCACCGTCGACGTCGACCTGCCCGACCTCGTCGCTGGTCTGGCCGTAGCCGTGCGCCTCCGGCGCGAACGGGAGTCCGAACCGGTCGTACCAACCGTCGGCCAGCCACTGCTGCTCGACGCCCGCGACATCAGCGACGTGGTCGTCCTGGATCCGGGTGAGATGCCAGACCAACCAGGCGATGGAGTTGGCGTCGCCGTCGGCGCGCCACGTCAGCACTGCGCGCGACGCGCCGTCGAGCACGCCGTGCGTCGTGTCCCGGACTCGCCCGAACGCGTCGAGCAGCAACTCGTTGATGTCCGCCATGTCCTCGTGATTCCCTTCCGTGTCGGTGTCTCACACCTCGAGTGAAGCGACCAGCACCGCGTCGACGACCTGGTCGAGCGTGAGCGTCGCGTCGACGATGCTCGCGCCGGAGTCGCGGTGCAGCTGCTCGGCGACGTCGTGCCAGAGCAGGATGGCGTCGAGCTCGCTCGCGGTCTTGCCGAAGTCGTTGGTCGTCCTCGACGCGATCCGGCGACGAACGGTCGCTTCGTCGACCGAGAGGAACACGACGCGCGAGTACAGGTGCCACACCTCCTGGCCGTTGGTCGTCATCCCGCAGAGGAAGACCAGCCGCTCCGTCGCCCGCCCGGCCAGCGCCTCGATCTTCGCCGGTACCGCCCGCCACTCGTACTGCGCGAACCAGTCGGGCGCGTCGGTGTCCGGGCGGACACCGGCAGGCCAGTGCCGACCGGAGTCCCGGTGCACCCAGGCCGCGTTGCCGTCGAGGTCCATGTCGTGCGCCTCGTGCCCGCGTTCCACCAGGGCGCCGCACACCGCCGACTTCCCCGACCCCGAGGTCCCGGTCACCAGCACGAGCGCCACGGACACAGCTTGACCCGTCGCGGTACCGTTCCGCTCGTGAGCGACCGGGATGACATCAGCGCACTCGTGTACCGCTACGCGGAGCTGCTCGACGGTGGCGATCTCGACGGTGTGACCGACATGTTCGCCGACGCCACCTGGCGCTCCGCCGCCACCGGCGCGGTGCTGACCACGCGCGACGAGGTACGGGCGGTCTACGAGAACGTCATCCTGTACGACGGCGTCCCGCGCACGCGCCACCTCATGGACAACCTGATCATCGACGTGGTCGACGGCGCCGACGAGGCGTCCGGGCGTTGCT
>DASXXX010000302.1:0-4351 GCA_036502765.1 Acidimicrobiia bacterium
GTCACCGAAGACACCGTGGACTTCCCAGTGCGGCGCCACCGGACCGAGGTACACGACCTTGACGTGTCCTACCGGCGGTACCTGCTCGAGCTCTTCGGACTGCATCGACATGCGGATCAGCGTAGCGGGCGCCGCTGACGATGCTCCGAGGACATGGCGCCATCTGTAGTTGGGCGCCGCGAAGTGGGCGTCAGGAAGTGGGCGCCTCGTTGAGGGTGGCGTGCACGGTGACGGAATCGCCTTTCCGATCCAGCAGGATCTCGACCTCGTCGCCGGGCTTGTGCTGACGGATCACGCCACCGAGCGCGGCGGCACTGGCGATCTCCTCGCCGTCGACCTTCACCACGACGTCGCCGGCGCGGATGCCGGCCTGCGCCGCGGGCGTGCCGCTGCTGACATCGGACACGTAGGCGCCGCGGTCGACCTCGACCGTGTTGCCGTCGAGCTTCGCCTGGTCGACGTCGATGGTCTTCACCCCGAGCTGCGCGGGCTGATGGCCCTGACGAAGTTGCTCGATGATCGCCTTCGCGTTCGAGATCGGGATGGCGAAGCCGACGTTCTGCGCGCTGCCGGGATCGGCGATCGCGGTGTTGATCCCGATCACGCGACCCTCCGCGTCGACGAGCGGTCCGCCGGAGTTGCCCGGATTGATCGCGGCGTCGGTCTGGATGACGTCCTCGAGTGCGCTCCCGGTGTTGGTCCCCACCTCGCGGTGCAGCCCCGAGATGATCCCGCGCGTCACCGTGAGCCCGCCCTGCAGCGCGAGGGCGTTGCCGATGGCGACGACGTCGTCACCCACCTGCGAGCGGTTGGAGTCGCCGAGCGCGATCGTGGGCAAGGAGGTCGCGTCGACCTTCACCACCGCGAGGTCGCTGGGCGGGTTCCGGCCGAGCACCGTGGCGTCGCGCGTCGTGCCGTCGGAGAAGACGGCCTGGATGTCGCGCGCACCTTCGACGACGTGGTTGTTGGTGACGATCACACCGTCGGACGAGATGACGAACCCGGTGCCGGCGGCGCCGCCGGAGTCGGGACCGCCGTCGTCGACGATCGCCACGACCGCCGGGATCGCGGCCTGGAGGATCGGCGCGATGTCGTTGCTGTGCCCGATGCGGTCGGACGGTCGCAACACCACCGAGGTGGCACCAGTTCCACTCGAGCCGGAGTCGCCGTCGACCGCGACCGCCACGATCCCCCCCGCCACGAGGGCGCCGACCACCGCCCCGACGATGCCGCCGACGAGCGCCGAGCGCCATCCGCGCGTCGACCCGTTCCCCGGCGGCTCGGGCGTGGGCAGGGCCGGCGGGGGCGACGTCGGCCACGCGGCCGTCCCCTCGTACGCGGCTTCGGTGGGCGGTTCGTCGGCTCCGGGCCTCGGCCCGACCGGTCCAGAAGCCGCGAACCCTCCCCAACCGTGAGAAACCGGAGGCCGCGGAGGCCGATCCGTTGGCGTCTCCGGAGGCGTGGGTTCGGTGGGCGCTTCGGACACGGGGGCACCTGGGAGCAGGGAGGGAAGTGTTGCCGGGACCTGACGGGACGCGGCGTACGATCTCTGTCAGGCTACGGGAACCGGACTCCGGTCCGGACCGTTGAACAGGACGACCCGCTCCACTCGATCGACTCTGAGCCGAAGCACTGGGGTGCACATGGACGACCTGAACCCTCCCCCCGATCACAACGAGCAGGAGTGGATGCTCCACGCTCGCTGTCGTTCGCTCGCGCCGGGTGAGTTCTTCCCGTCCGACGGCGTGGGGGTCGACAAGGCCCGCCGCATCTGCGCGCAGTGCACGGTGCAGCCGGAGTGTCTCGAGTACGCGCTGACCTACCGCATCGACCACGGCGTGTGGGGCGGCGCGTCCGAGCGTGAGCGCCGCCGCATCATCCGCCGGCGCCGCGTCGAGACCCCGGTCTCGATCTCCCGCTAGCCCCTCTTCTCTCGAACCGGCGTCGTTCAGCCGGGGTCTGACCCCGGCGAGCGACGCCGGTTCGTCGCGTCCGGGCCGGGCTCGGGCGGGTCAGCCCCAGCCGAAGGGGCCGAGCACGAAGTCGACCACCGCTTCGGGCGTGCTGCGCGCGTCCGACGCGAGCGCGCCGAC
Organism: Acidimicrobiia bacterium; assembly: GCA_036502765.1. Classification (GTDB taxonomy): domain Bacteria; phylum Actinomycetota; class Acidimicrobiia; order IMCC26256; family DASPTH01; genus DASUAS01. The sequence continues at coordinate 2,094 of DASXXX010000302.1, forward strand.
CATGTGCGCGAACACGTCGCTCGGCGCGTCGGTCACGCACGTGTAGACGAGGCCGTTGCGTTCCCACACCGCGACGTCCCCACTCGCTTCGTGGTAGGTGCGCGTGCGGGTGTCAGCGAGCTGCGTGTCGGTGCCACCGTTCGGCAGCGTGCCCCAGTCGAGGTCGCCCTGCTGCTCGAAGACCGACGCGGTGAACACGCCGTCGCTGTAGAAGAGCAGCACGCCGTCGGGATGGCGCGAGCGCGTCACCAGTTCGAAACCTGCGGGTGAGCCCGGCGCTCGGTAGCCGTCGGGCACCGACGTGAGCTTCTCGGCGGTGCTGGTCTTCACGCCGGCGGGCGGTGAGATCGTGCGGGCATCGCGTGCACGCACGTCGATGGTGGAGAAGCCGACCGACCGCTCCACCTTCCCGCCCGGCCCGAGGATGGCGCGGGCGAGCAGCAGGCCGGTCGCGTCGTCGATGACCATCCGTTGCGCCGGCGTGCCGTCGGGACGGGTGGCCAGCACCACCGTGGCCGGCCGACCCGCCACGGTGCGGGCGCCGTCGGTGGTGAGCTTCCAGCGACCGTCGGGCGCCGGGAGGTCGTGCGCGGTCGGTTCGACCACGAGGCCGGTCCAACCCAGCCGGTCCTTCAGGTACGTGCGTCGGCCTTCGTCGACGACCGCGCCGCCGCCTTCGGTCGCCGCGATCGCGACCGCGCCACCGACGTCGGTCACGTGCACCTGCGCCGACTGCTTCTTCTCCGGCGTCGTCCAGGTGATGGTGGCGAAACCGGTGAAGTCGTGGTCGGCAGCCGAGTCGCGAGTCCCGCGCACGAGGCGCGCCGCCTCCTGCGCGTCGGGGTCGTTCCGCGCGCCGGCCGCCGCCGCGATCGGCCACGCGACCGCGATCGCCGCCAACGTGCACAGCGCGACCGTCGCCGGTCGGCGCAGCCGCACCCAGCTCGTCACGGTCATCGGCGGAACCCGGCGAGGGGACCGACCGGGGCGAGCATGCTCACCGGGTCGCCGTTGTCGGAGCCCTGCGCGCCGTGCTGCGCAACAACCGCGGCCACGTTGGGCGACACCTCGGTGCGGTGCGGCATCACGACGATCGCCACGACTGCCGCGACCGCGGCCGCCGACGCCGCGATCCAGGCCCACCGCCGGCGCGGGTGTGAGGGGGCCGCGGTGATCGGGACGACGACGACCTCGTCGTCGATCACCTCTTCATCTGCGTCGGCCGCGACGTACGCGTGCACCGCGTCCCAGAAGCCCGCCGGCGCGTCGCGTGCGGAGAGCCCACGCAACGCGTCGCGCGCGGCGCGCACCTCGACGAGCTCCTCGCGCCACGAGGGCGACGACTGGAGCTGCGCATCGACCTCGGCGCGCTCGGCGTCGATGAGCTCACCGTCGAGGTATGCCGACAGCATGTCGGGGTCGAGGGCGTCGTCGTGCACGTCGCTCACGGCCCGGTCACCCCGTCGGCGACGAGCGCGGCGCGCAACAGGCGCCGGCCCCGGTGGATGCGCGACCGCACGGTGCCGATCGGCACCCCGGTGGCATCCGCGATCTGTTCGTAGGAGAGGTCGCTCACGTCGCAGAGCACGACCGGGACGCGGAAGTCGTCAGGGATCGAACCCAACGCGCGCTGGACCTCGTCGGAGAGGCCGGTGGGCACCTCGTCGGCCGCAGGACTCGTGGGCAGCACGCGCTCGGGGTCGTCGGGGAGGGCAACGGCGGGACGACGCTTGCGCCGGCGGACCTCGTCCAGGAACACGTTCGTCACGATCCGAGCCAACCAGCCTTCCAGCGACCCGGGTTCGTAGCGCTCCAGACCCTTGCGGATCCTGATGAGCGACTCCTGGACCAGATCCTGTGCGTCGTCGTCGTTGCCGGCCAGGCGGTACGCCACGTTGTAGAGGAAGCGCCCGTAGTCGCGCGCGACCTCTTCCCACGTGGGGACACCGTCAGCCATGGATCAGAACGACGGGACGGGGGTGCTCGGTTCCCGAGGACTCAAACTGTTCCGGGGGGCACCCGCTCAGGCGCTCTTGGTCTCGCTGGTGTCGTCGTCCTCGCCGTCGACGCCCTTCTTGAACTCCTTGCTGGCCTGCCCGAGGGACTTGGCCAGCTTGGGCAGCCTCGTGCTGCCGAAGAGGAGGAGGACGACAGCCAGGATGATGAGGAGCTCGGTGGCGCCGAGGTTCATGACGAGGACCCTTTCGAGGGAGTCCGACCAGCGTACCTGTGCCGGAGACCACCGTCAGCCTCGGAGT
>DASXXX010000303.1:0-8854 GCA_036502765.1 Acidimicrobiia bacterium
AGCCGGCGCCGGGAGCGATCTGTCGAACATCGAGACCATGGCACGGGCGCAGGACGACGGCGGCTTCCTGCTCGACGGCGAGAAGGTGTTCGTCACCGGCGCCCACAAGGCCGACTGGTGCTGCACCATCGCACGCACGGATCCGACGTCGGCCGGCAAGCGCGGGCTCTCGATGTTCCTGGTCGACATGACGACGTCTGGTGTCGAGGTCGTGCGGGTGCCCACCGCGAACCGATGGACCCTGTCGACGATCAAGTTCGAGGGTGCGTGCGTCGATGCCGACGCCGTCCTCGGTGAGGCCGGCAACGGGTGGCGCCAGCTCAGTGGCGCGCTCCTCGCCGAGCGCAGCGGCGTGGCATGGCTGGGCTGGGCGACGCGCACGCTCGAGGCGCTGCTCGAGCGGTGTGCAGGTACCCGCGACCGCGTGGCGCGCGACGCACTCGCCGACCTGGTGACGCGCTGGTTCGCGGCCGTCGGCCACGTCGAGCGCGTGGTGGCACTGCAGGACGCCGGCGTCGCACCGTTCGCCGAGGGCGCGCTGAGCAAGGTGTGCGTCACCGAGGTGCTGCAGCGCATCGGCCGCGTCGGCGCGACGCTGCTCGGTCCGGATGCACTGACCGCGCCGGGATGGTTCGGTGGACCCGCACCGGAGTGGTTCGCCTACGAGGTGGTGGAGCGCCTCCACCCGACGCTGAGCGTGGGCGCCAACGAGATCCAACGCACGACGATCGCCGACGTGGGCCTGGGCCTTCCACCCGAGCCCCGCTCCTGATCACAGCCGAACGGGGGAACCCGCATGACGTACCGAGTGGTGGGATGGTCGACCGGCGGGGTCGGGAAGCTGGCGATCCGGGCGATCGCCCGTCGACCCGATCTCGAGCTGGTCGGCGTGTGGGTGCACAGCGGGAGAAGGACGGCACCGACGCCGGCACCCTGGCCGGGGTCGAACCGCTGGGCGTGACCGCGACCACGGACGTCGATGCGCTGCTGGCGCTCGCGCCCGATTGCGTCTGCTACTCGGCGCAAGGCGAGGCGATGGATGCGGCGGCGGTCCCCGACATGGCCCGGATGCTCGAAGCCGGCATCAACGTGGTGACGGTGTCGACACCGGGGCTGGTGCACCCGCCCGGCTACCAGGCCGACTGGCGCGAACAGCTCGAGGCGGCCGCGACGCGCGGGAACGCCACGTTGTACGCGTCGGGCATCGAGCCGGGATTCGCGGGTGACCAATTGCCGCTCACGCTGATGACGATGAGCGACACCGTCACGTCGGTGCGCACGCAGGAGATCTTCCTCTACGACGAGTACCCGGTCACGTTCGTGATGTTCGAGGTGTTCGGTTTCGGCAAGCCGATGGAGCACCAAGCGATCATGGCGATGCCCGGGGTGCAGTCGGGCACCTGGGGTCCCCCGGTGCGCATGATCGCCGACCGCCTCGGCGTCGAGCTCGACGAGATCCGCGAGACCTACGAGAAGGTGGCGACGCCGCGCACGCTCGAGGTGGCGGCGGGCACGATCGAGGCCGGCACCGTGGGCGCGGTGCGCTTCGAGACCATCGGCGTGGTGCACGGGCGCGACGCGATCATCATCGAGCACATCAACCGGATGGCGCCGGACCTGGCGCCGGACTGGCCCACCGCGTTGCGCGACGGCACGTACCGCATCGTGATCAAGGGCAACCCCGACCTCACGTGCGAGCTCGAGGTCGGCGCGCCGGAGACGTCGAGCGACGACGGCATGGTCGCCACCACCATGCGCCTGGTCAACGCCATCCCCTACGTGTGCGACGCCCCGGCCGGCCTCACCACGTCCCTCGACCTCCCCCTGACCACCCCCAAGTTCGCCCTCTGATTCGCGAGGTTGGTGTGGGTCAGGCGGTGCTGAGGGGGCCGGCGTAGGCGGCGGCGACGGCGGACTCGAAGGTGCGGTCGTGCAGCGGGTCGGCGACGTCGGGGAGGACGATGCCGCGGGCGTCGCAGTCGGCGCGCCAGGTGGCGAGGACCTGGTCGAAGGTGATGTCGTCGAGGTGCTCGTCGAACACGCGGGCGTCCTCGGCGTCGTGGAAGCACTCGGCCTTCCACGAGATCGAGATGCGGATGTCGTCGCGACCGAAGTCGCCGAAGTCGCGGTCGTCCTTGGTGATGCGCCACCGACCGGCACCGTCGTCGAACGACAAGAGCGAATCGATGGGCACCATCTCGAAGCGACCGTCGCCGACCGCTTCGACGCGGTGGTACATGAAGTCGTTGTCACCCACCACCGCGGTGTTCGACGGCGGCTCGATGGTGACCTCGGGCGCGGCGCCGCCATCGGGCCAGTAGCTGAACCCGCCGTTGGGACCGTCGTAGTACCACGCCACCGCGGTCGCCACCTTCACCCGCCAGCGCTCGAAGAGCTCCGACGCCGCCATGGCGCTCACCACCCACGCCGGGTACTGCGAACGCTCGACGCCGCGGAAGGTGGGCACGTCGGTGTGCTTGCGGTTCTGCGGCATCGGCGCGGTGAGGTTGGAGAACACGATGAGCGGCCGGACGACCTCGGCGTCGAACACCTCCTGCGCGGCGGCAACGAGACGCGGGTTGTGGAGCACCTCGTCGACGCCCTCGATGTGCGTCTCGCGCGACGACACCCAGTCGCCGCGGTAGATCGGCATGGTCATCAGCTCGTCGTCGGCCATCACGCCCACCGCATCGGGTGAGCCGCGGCGCGCGGCCTCCTTGTAGGCGTCGAGCGACGCCGCGAACTCGCGCAGCATGAGCACGTGCGCGTACGGGCCGTTGGTCTCGCACAGGCGCCACGCGAGCTCCGGGTCGTCGAGCACCCCGGTGACGGTGACAGGCCGGCGCGGGGCGAGATCGGTGCTCGTCATGCCGACGAAGCTACCGGACCGGGTCGGCTCAGGCTTTGGTGCCGCGCCTCGCCAGGGAGTCGATCGACACCGCCACGAGCAGCACGATCGCGGTGACGATGAACTTCGACGCCGCGCTGAAGCCCTGCAGGCTCATGCCGTTGTCGATCGCCGCGATCACCAGGCCGCCGACGACCGCGTGCACCATGCGGCCCCGGCCGCCGAAGAGGCTGGTACCACCGATGACTGCGGCCGCGACCGCGTAGAGAACGAGCGTGCCGCCGTCGAGGTTGGTCGACACCGAACGCAACCGCGACGCGTAGATGATCCCGGCCATGCCGGCGGTGAACGAGCACAGCGCGAAGCACATCGTGCGCACGCGCGCCAGCCGCACACCGGCGCGTCGCGCGGCCTCCGCATTGCCACCGATCGCGTAGACGTAGCGACCGAAGCGCGTGCGCCCGAGGAGCACCGTCCAGATGACGAGCACGCCGAGCACGATCAGCACGACCCACGGCACTCCGCGGATCGGCACGAGCACGCCACGGTTGGTCGTGCAGATCATGCCGATCACGGCACCCGTGACCGCGACGCCGAGGATCTTGAGCGCGGTGACGCTGGCGGGTGGCGCGACGAGGCCATGCGAACGCCGGCGCCCGTCGCGCATCCACGAGTAGAGCGCGTACGCGACGACGACGAGCGCAACCACGATCCAGCTCGCGGCGACGGTCAGGTTGCCGTTGGCGAAGTCGTTGATCACGTTGTCCTGGATCGGCAGCGTGCCGCCGTTGCCGAGGATGAGCAACATGACGCCCTCGAACCCGAGCAGGCCGGCGAGCGTCACGACGAACGACGGGAGGCCGATCCGGGTGATCAGCGTTCCCTGGAACGCGCCGATCAGCGCCGCGACCGCCAACGCCACCGCGACCGCGGCCCACCACTCCCAGCCTCCGTGCTTCTCGGTGAGGAGCTCGGCCATGATCACGCCCGACACGCCGCCCACGAACCCGGCCGACAGGTCGATCTCGCCGAGGAGCAGCACCCACACCTCGGCCATCGCCAGCAGCATGAACACCGAGCCCTGCACCAGCAGGTTGACGAGATTGCCGGCGCTGAGGAACTCCGAGTTGAGCCCCTGGAAGATGATCCCGATCAGGAGCAGGCCGACGAGCACGGGCAAGAGCCCGCTGTCGCCGGAGCGCAGACGCGCCACCCAGGCGTGGAAGTACTCGGGCAGCGACTGGGCGACGAGCTCGGCCGGGACGATCGCAACCTCGAGGTCGTCCTCGTCCTGTTCGTCGTCGTGCTCCTCGGCGTGCAGCTCGTCGACGTCTGCCCCGTCGAAGGTCGTCATGCCGACTCCTTGGCGTCGCGCTCGGGTGCCGGAGAAGGAGACGCCGGAGAAGGAGAAGGACGGGCGCGGTCGGATCGGCCGGAGGTGATGTAGTCGACCACCGTCTCGCGGTCGTACTGCGCGATCGGTCCCTGCGTGACGAGGCGCCCGAGGTAGAGGACCGCGATCCGATCGGCGACCTCGAAGATGTCGTTCAAGTTGTGCGAGATGATCAGGACGCCGAGCCCGTGGTCGGTGAGCCGGCGCGCGAGCTCGAGCACCATCCGCGTCTGGGCCACGCCGAGGGCTGCAGTCGGCTCGTCCATGATCACGAGGCGCGAGTTCCAGAGCACCGCCTTGGCGATCGCCACCGCTTGACGCTGCCCACCCGACAGCGACGCCACCGGCTGACGGACCGACCGCACCGTCGTCACCCCCAACGTCGCCAACGTCTCGCCTGCGGCCCGCTCCATGTTCTCCTCGTCGAGCAGTCGGAAGCGTGTGCGCTCGCGGCCGAGGAACATGTTCTGGACGATGTCGAGGTTGTCGGCGAGCGCGAGGTCCTGGTACACGGTCTCGATGCCGAGCGCTGACGCCTCGCGCGGGGTGCGGATCCGCTGCGTTTGTCCTTCCCACAGGATCTCGCCGCCATCGGGCGCGTGGATGCCGGACACGGTACGGATGAGCACCGACTTCCCAGCCCCGTTGTCACCGACCAGCGCGGTCACCTGCGCCGCGGGCACCTCGAGGTTCACCCCTCGCAGCGCCCGCACGGGCCCGAACCGCTTCTCCAAGCCGCGCAGCTCGAGCAGCGGCCCGGACCCGGCCGGGGCCGTGTCCGGTGCCGCCTCCGTCGCCGTCATTGGATCCCGGCTGCCGTGCAGGCGCTCGCCAGCGAGCCGCTGCACAGGTCCGAGACGTTGACGAACTTGTCCTTCACGACCGTCGACTGCATGTTGGCGGTGGTGACGTTGATGGGTGTCAGCAGTGCCGACGGGACGTCCGCCTTCTTGTTGTTGGTCTTCCCGTTGACCAGGGCAGTCGGTGCCTTCTTGTTCGCCCGGAGGTACAGCGCGAGCGCGGCCGCGGCCTGGGCCTCCTGGTAGATCGGCTTGTAGACCGTCATGCACTGGTAGCCGGACAGGATGTTCTGCAGCCCTTCGAGGGTTGCGTCCTGACCGGTCGTGGGGAAGGTGTTCGCCGGGATCTGCAGCGACTTGAGCCCGGAGACCACCGAGTTGGCGACGCCGTCGTTCGGGGTGACCGCGGCGTTGATGTTCTTGTGCGCGGTGTACGCCTGCTGGAAGTTCGTGAGCGCCTTCTGGTTGTCCCACGTACCGGCGGGCTCGGCCACCTTCGTGTAAGCACCACTCTTGAACTTCGGCTTCAGCACCGCGGTGTAGCCCTGGTTGAAGAGCTTGGCGTTGTTGTCGGTCGGGTCGCCGTCCATGATCAGCACCTGCGGCTTGGCGACCTTCCAAGCGCTCACGCAATCGACGAAGCCCTGACCGATCGCCTTGCCGACCTTCACGTTGTCGAAGCTCACGTAGTAGCTCGCGTCACCGTTGAGGGTCAGGCGGTCGTAGTCGATCGTCGCGACGCCCTTCGACTTCGCGTTCGCCTCGATCGCGGCCCCGCTGCCGGAGTCGAGCGGGTCGATGAGCAGCACGCTCGCGCCGTTCGTGATGGCGGCCTCGGCCTGCGTCTGCATCGTCTGGGCGCTTCCCTGGGCGTTCTGCACCTGGTAGTCGCCCGACGACATACCCGCAGCCGCGAACGCCTGGTTCAGGAAGGGTTCGTCGTACTGGACGTAGCGCGCCGACGACTGCGTGTCGGGGAGGAGCACGACGACCTTGCCCTTGCCCTGTGCGGCCAGGTCCTTGAGCTTGGCCATGGCGGAGAAGTCGCTCGTGAACGACGAGACGCTCAGCGAGCTGCTGCCGCTCTGGGCGCCGGCGCTCGTCGTGACGACTGCGCCCGCCCCCAGGGCGAGAACGACTGTGGTGACGAGCGCGACACCGCGCCGGTGGAATGACTTGCCAACCATCGCGAGCCCCCTTCGGAGACCAATCCGGCCCGTACAGACACCGGTCGCTGACGGGCATGTGACTCAACCCTTTCCGAATGCGGCGAAGGGCAAACACTGGACGGAACGTTCGGGTAGCTCGCGTGGGCGACCGGTCGACATCCGCTGAAGTGCGCGGCCTCCTCCCTGGGGCACGTACAGCACCCAGCGGGCCGCCTTCGCGACCGAGCCGGTGGATCAGCCGGTCGCCAGATCCAACTTGCGCGACACCACGTTCTTCGGCGAGCAGGAGTACGTCCCTGGCTTGGTCGGGTGCACCCGCACGAACTGACCGTCGCGCACCTGCAGCGTCACACTGCACTGCGTGACCTTGCGGCCGGCGATGTCGATGGGCGCGATCAGGCCCTCGGCGTCGAAGTCGTGGATGGTCGCCAGCTGGGCGAGAAGCGTCTTGCGGGTGATGCCGTTCACCCCGTCGCGCTTCACGATCGCGTTCACCGCGTCGCGGAAGGCGATGCCGGCCGCCCACGTCGACGCGCCGAAGCTCGCCGCGTTGTCGGCACCGACGTACTTCACGAACGCCGCCGTCATCGGGTTGGCCTTCTGCTCGGCCTTGCTCAGGAACGGCAGGAACGCGGTGTCGACGTACTGCCCCTCGACGTCGGCACCGCCGGATTCGAGGAACCCCGGGTCGTAGCAGGCCGAGCCGCAGTCCCAGACCTTGACGTCGGTGAGCCCCTGGAGTGCGGCCTCCTTGCGCAGGAGCACCGTGCACGGGAACGACGAGGTGCACTGGCCGTAGTTCGAGCCCTTGCTCTTCATCGCCTGGACGATCTCGGTGTACTCGCTCTGGGTGGCCTTCGCGGAACGATCGAAGTCGCCGTCGGTGGCGATGCCGATGTCTCGCACGGCGGCGACGGACGCGAACGTGGCGTCGCGCGCAGCCTGCGAGTCGTTGCCGAACACGTAGATGCCGTGCAGGTCGTCGCCGTACTTCTGCTCGTACCACCGACCGCGGCCGATGTTCGCACGGTAGGTCTGCGGGTGGTCGTCCTTGGTGGAGCAGACCAGCGCCGGTGGCGTGATCGGGAAGGACTCCGCCGAGCACGAGTGGTCGACCGAGCCCACGTAGTACGGGATGTCGGGCAGTCCGGTCGTCGCTCCGGTCGAGTCCTTGCAGTCGCGCATCTCCTCGACGGTGTTGAGCAGCGCCGCCGAGGTGCCGACCATCGCCACGTCGTTCTGACAGGCCGAGATCTCGGCGGCGCGGGTGTCGTTCGGGTTGACGTGCGAGTCGTAGAAGTCCAGCACGAGCTTGCGGCCGGCGACCCCGCCGGTGGCGTTGATGTACTTGACCACCCCGCGCACACCGTCGACCGACGCCTTGAACAGTCCGGGCGCGAACGAGTTGTCGACGTCGGCGATCGTCGCGATGTGGATCTCGGTCGGCGTGATCCCCACGTCGGTCGCCGTCGGCTTCTCCTTCGAGTCCGACTGCGCGACCGCCGGTGCGGCGGTCACCACGAGCGCGAGCACCGCGCACAGCACTGCCCATCGAAGCTTGGTCATTGCCTCATCCCCCCTTGGATGTCGTACCGATTCACTCGTCGCCCGGATCCTGTGCCTCGTGGCCTGCGTGCAGGCCCGCGATCCCCGCGATGAGCATTCCGATCTGCAGGTCGAACAGCTCGTCGACCTCCTCCGGTGTCACACCCGTCGGGTTGCTCCCCGACAGGCGCCCGCGCCGCGCCTCCGGCGCGGGCGAGCTCGATCCCTGTTCCATCGCCACGAAACCGACGGTCGTCCACATCAGGAGGCGGCAGGCCTGCACCGCGGCGTCGACGGCCAGGCCGCCGTCGCGCAACGCGACGAGCAACGGACGCGACGCCTCGACGTAGGGCTCGCGGGCGCCGAGGTAGAGGCGGCTGTCGGGCGTGCGCTTCAGGCGCTCACGCAGCTCACGGCACCAGCGCCCGGCGTACTCGGGCCATGGTTCGCCGGCGGCCGCCGCCGGTGCGAGGTCGAGCAGGAGGTGGTCGGCGACCGCGTCGATGAGCGCGGCCTTGTTGCCCACCCGCGTGTAGAGCGGCATCGGCGACACGCCGAGGCGTTCGGCGACGTTGCGCATGCTCAGCGCGTCGAGCCCGCGCTCCTGCAGGATCACGATGGCGGCGGCGACGATCTCGTCGGCGTCGAGCTCGAACTCGCCCGAGCTGGTCATCCGTCGACCGTCTCGACCAAGGCGAGAGCGCTGGCCAGGAGCGCGTCGGCCTGTGGGCCGAAGAACTCGTGTACCGGCTTCTTCGACTCGCCGCGCAGGAACTTGGCGTAGCTGCCCTCGAGGACGATGGCGAGCTTCCACCGGGAGAACACGTCGTACCAGTCGATGCGCGAGACGTCGCGTCCGGTGCGCTCGCCGTAGTGGGCGACGAGCGCGGCTTCGCTCGGCAGGGTCGACCGGTCGAACGCGGGTGCGGTGGCGACACCGAGGGGCATGGTGCCCTCCGGTCCGGGGTGGAAGATCATCGCCCACGCCAGGTCGACCAGCGGGTCGCCGATCGACGCCATCTCCCAGTCGACGACGGCGAGCAACTCGGGCGGTGCCGTCTCGGCGAAGAGCACGTTGTCGAGCTTGTAGTCGCCGTGC